>JBBRCA010000007.1:0-41815 GCA_038205325.1 Terriglobales bacterium
CCTTTTAGCAGATCGGCACTGACGATTTCGGCGCGGAAGGTGCGTTTGCGGTCAGGACTGGCCACGCGGATCGTCTGGCCTGTGGAACCGCGTTCGAGACTAACCACGTTCATGCGAAGGTGGGCGTTACCGTTGTCCAGAGCCAGCGTGGCGTGGGTTCCGGCGCGCATGGTGGGCGGCTGGAGCGCTGTGGCGGAGAGCGCTATGAGCTGCCGCGATTTTGCAGGAAGAGTGACGACGGCATAGCAAGGAAGACACGCGAACGGCGTATGGCACGCGAGCCGGAGCGTCGAGCGGTGTGGGCCGAGCGACGCGATGGATTGGATATCGAGTGCGGGATTTTGTTCCGTGGCCACGACGCTCGCCAGCAGGGAGATGTCACGAGCCTCGAAGCCTTTTTGCGCCAACGCCTTTGTGATGGCCTGCGACACATAGGCCGCGCTCAATGCGTAGCGCCGTTGCGGACGGAATTGCGCGGACATCGGGATTGGAAGGTATACGAGGAGTGCCAGCAGCGCGGTGGAGCATCGTGTCGTCATGGTGGGGGACTCCTGCCGGAGGTGGCTTACTTTGGTGTGCAAAACAAGAACAAGCAACGACAAAAGCAGAAGCAGGTCCTTCGCTCCGCTCAGGATGACAATTGAAATTTTACAAATTTCCGCGAACCGTATTTATTGAGTCGAGGATGTAGTCGAGCAGCGCTGCAATCCATTGTGTCGTCATAGTGGGTCTCCTGTTATTGGGCGAGCTGGTTGAGTTGTTGCAACATTTCGTCGGCGGCTTTGACCACGCGCGAGTTGGATTCATACGAGCGCTGGGCGAGGATCATCTGCACAAACTGGTCAACGACGCTGACGTTCGATTGCTCCAGCATCCCCTGTTGCAACGCGCCCAGGCCTTCTGCGCCGCCGGGCGTGCCGATGACGGGTTCGCCCGACGCGGTGGTGGCGAGGTAGGTGTTGTTGCCCACGCTGTTGAGGCCGCCCGGGTTGACGAACAACGCGGTCTGAATCGTTCCGACCTGCGAGGCTTGCGTCTGGCCGGGCTGCGTGACTGAGACTGTGCCGTCCGAGCCAATAGTGACGCTGATGGCGTCAGCGGGAATGGTGACGGCGGGCTGCACGGGGTTGCCGTCGGCAGTGACGATTGCGCCTTGGGCATCGGGATGAAACGACCCGGCGCGAGTGTAGCCCGTCTGGCCGTTGGGCAACAAAATTTGAAAGAATCCCGCGCCTTGTATGGCGATGTCGAAGGGGTTGCTGGTCGAGGCGAACGCGCCCTGCGTTTGGATGACTTCGGTGGCCGCGGGGCGCGTGCCAAGGCCGATCTGAAGACCCGCGGCGACGGTGGTTTGCTGCGTGGCAGCCGAGCCGGGCATGATCTCGCTCTGGTAGAGGAGATCGGAGAACTGCAGCCGCCGTTGCTGAAAGCCTGCGGTCGAGGAGTTGGCGAGGTTGTTAGCGATGTTGTCCAGGTTCAACTGCTGGGCGGTCATGCCACTGGCGGCGGTGTAGAGAGCACGAAACATTGATTCCTTTCAAGGTGCGGCGCTAACTGACGCGGGGCAAGTCCTGCGCGGCGACTTTGTCAATTTCGTTGTTGAACATAGAGAGCACGCGACGCATGGTTTCGACCTCGCGCTGCGCGGTGATCAGCTCGACGACGCTGGTGACAGGGTTGACGTTGGAGCTTTCGATCATGCCCTGGCGGATATTGGAGTGGGTGGCGACAGCGGCACTCCCCGGAGGCGCGGTGTAGACCATGTTGCCCGTGCTTTGGAGTTCGACGGACGGCGCGAACTCGACCAGCTTCAACTTGCCGGCGATGGCCCCTTTGACGGAAATCGTTCCGTCCGCGCTGATGGAGAGAGGCGCTCCGACGACTGTGATGGGGTTCCCGTTGTCGCCCAGCAGCGCGTCGCCGGCGGCAGTGGTGAATTGGCCTTGCGGAGAGACGCGCAGGCTTCCGCCGCGCGTGTAGGCCGTGCCGGTTGGCGTTTGTACGACGAAGTAGGCGGGGCCTTCGATGGCGAGATCGAGGTCGTTGCCGGTGCGTTCGAGCGCGCCCTGCGTGGCGTCTAGGCGCGTGGAGCCGAGCACGCCGTAGTCGTTGGTGTCCTGGTTGAGCGTGGAGAGAGAATTATTGCCCGTCGAGGCCAGCACTGAACTAAAGATATTGTGGCGGCCGCGAAAGCCTGCGGTTGAGACGTTGGCCAGGTTGTTGGCGATCGTCTCCAGCGACTCGGTGCGGGCAATCAGGCCAGTGCAGGCTGCGTAGTATCCGCTGTTCATGCGGAGGGGATATGCACGTCAGAGGCCAACTGCTTTTAGGTGTGGGATGAGAAGGCGATGAGGAATCGGCCAGACGGACTGGCCTCACATTTCGACCACGGAGAGCCTGCCCGGAGGAGGGTTAGCTCTGACGCGCTTCGATGACGGTCACGCGCTCGTGGAGGGCAACCATCTCCCGGTAGATGATGTCCTTCAAGGACGATGTCTCTCGCGCCTGCTCTGCAATACTGGCACGAAGCTCTGCAACACTGGAACGAACCTCTGCACGAAGATCGGCTACCTGACTGATGATAAGCGCATGCAACTCCGCATGGCGTTGATCGGAAATGGCTTCCTGGCGGCTGGCGCGGGAGTTGGTTTGCATCCAGGAGAGGACGATCAGGACGCTGGGGATTCCGATGGCGAGCCACAGTTGCAGTGTCGTCACGTTCGACCTCCCTTGCGATTCATCGTACCAGATGTCAATACGCTTTAAAGAGGATGTCGGTGGTTCGTGCGCTACTCTTCAGGCGCGTCCACAGGTAGCCGCCGGAGCGAGCAATTGCAACTTCATCCGCATTGAGAAGCGCGCCGTAGTCGCAGACGATACGGGCCATTTTCGCTGCAGGTTGTGCGCGCTCGAAGGTCAACTCGTCGGGGGCTGAGGCGGAGGGCAGCGCGCGGTCGTGCAGTTGAGTCTGAAACTCGCTGGGCGTGACGAAACAGGCCTGGGTCTTGCATCCCGCGATCTGCTCGATGGCGTAGAGCGGACCATATTCAATGCCTTGGACGAACCCGACCAACAGGCTGCCGGTCGCGCCGACGTAATGCAACGGCGTCATCGCGTGCAGCTTCATCAGCGTAGGAGGGACGTGGATGCGGATGTCGGCCATGCGGTTGGGGACGGCGAAGACCGGGCATCCCCACTGCCGGGCGCGGGCCGCGGTCAACTCCTTTTCGTCGACCATGTGGAGACGGGCGAGGAGGCCACCCATCTCTTCACCCGTGATTTTTTGTTCGTCGGTGACTTGTTTGAGTTGCTCATGGTTCAACACGCCCTGGCTCAGCATCATCAACGCCAGAGGCATGCGCGGCAGGCGACTGGGTGGAGTCGTGCCGACAGCTAGAAGATGAGAGAGCCGGTCGGTCGCAGCGGATGCGAAGCACGGATAGCTGCAATACCAATGGCCCAGCAGCTTGACGCCGACGCTGCGCGCCGAGAGGTGGCGCTGGGTGAGCCAGCGGCTGCAGTTGGCGTGCGCGCAGGGGACCATTTTGAATCCGGAGACCAGGGGGGATTGTTGAATCGACTGCATGAGTTTCATGTGCGCTGCTCCAATTTCTACTAATGAAAACTGTTTGCGCCAATGGGTTGCGGCACGTCGGTGACGCGCAGGCCGTAGTTGCCGTCGATCACGACCGCCTCGCCGCGCGCGATGACCTTGCCTTCAAGCAGGAGTTCGACCGGCTCTTCGACGTGGCGGTCGAGTTCGACCACCGAGCCGCTGGTGAGGTCGAGGACTTCGCGCAGCGTAAGCAGGCGCTGCCCGAAACGCAGGGTCACGCTCAGTTCAACGCCGAGCACAAGGTCGAGGTTGACCGGCTCTCGGGACAAAGTTTCGGTGGCGATTACAGTGTTTGCGGAATCGGCTTCTATCGGTTTGTCGGATATTGGGTCGGTCATTTCTCAGTCCTTACTTGTTGTGCAAATGCAGATCCCTACGGGATGACAAACAGAAAAACTACGAGGATGCCGGTTCGAGCGAGCGAGAGATGAGTTGGGCGGCTTTCATGGTGCTGCTGCGCACCGGCGATGCTTCGTAAATGCCGACGTTCTCAACGGTGATGCGGCCCGGATTTTTGACCGGTGCGTTCATTTTGAGGATCGCGCCGGGCTGCAGTCCGACTAAGTCCTTGACCGGCACGCGCATCTCGGTGACATCGACCGACACCAGGAAGTTGCAGTCGAGGATGCGGTCGCGCAGGCTGGGGTCGGGGAACTGACGCAGGTTGAGCCGCTTCTTGGATTGCGCCGCCTTAAGATGCCGCAGCAGAAACCCTACAAACGATGTGGGCAGCACCAGCTTGAAGAGTCCCACCGTTTCGGCCACCTCCATCTCAAAGGTGAGCAAGACCAGCCGTTCATTGGCGGGGAAGATGCGGGAGATATTGACGGGCTTGATGCAGCGTCCGGGTGTTAACGAAATTTCCAGCGTTCGCCAGCACAGTTCAATCTGTTTGACGATCAGCTCGCCAACGCTCTGCATGATTTCTTCGTCGATTTCGGTCAACTCGCGCGCCGCATCCGAAACCGTGCCCGCACCGCCCAACAGAAGGTCGATGATGGGCACGATCAGGGGCGTATCCATCTGCATCAGGAAGCTGCTCTCCATCACGTTGAGCGCGCAGGGCAGCAGGTAGCCGTTGGGGACGAGGGCGGCAATGAAGTCCTGTACGGCAAGCTGCTCGAGCGAGATCAGCTTCATGCGCAGCGACGCGCCCAGGTAGACCTCGAGCACGCTGGCGACGTTGAGTGCCAGCCTTTCGTGCAGCGTGGTGAGTGTGCGCGCGTTCTCGTTCGACAAGCGCCCCGCATAGCGGAAGTTGCACGGCTGCACGGTGCGGGGGCGTGGAGTTGCCGGGGTCGTTGCTGTTTCTGCCGCCGCGCTCATGCGTGCACCCTAATCGATGTGTCGACGGGCGAATGTCTTCGCCCAGGCAGCGAAGGGTCGCACATGGAATGGCCCGTCCTGCGTGCTGCTGGCAGCGGTGCCGGTTTCGCGGGGGTTTCGCGAAGGTGCTGGAGCGCGACGCGCAGTTTAGCCAGCGTCGCCGTATGGATTTGCGAGATACGCGAGACGGCGACGCCCACCACTTCGGAAATTTCCCGCATGGTGAGTTCGTCGCGATAATAGAGCGAAAGAATCAACTGCTCGCGTTCTGAAAGTTGCAGGACCGCGTTCTTGAGGTGCTCTTTCTCCTCACCTTCGAGGCAAAGATCGAAGGGATTGTCGCCGCCATTCGAGGGCGCGGACTCGATGAGGTCGTGGTGACTGGAAGCCTCGTCGGAGGACTCGCCATGCGGGCCTACAAGATACAGACCGTCGAGTTGCGTGAGCGCGGATTGATACTCCGGCATATCCATCTTGAGATCGGCGGCAATCTCTTCCTGAAGCGGCGCGCGGCCCATGCTGGAGGAAAGCCGCGCGGTTGCCTCCGCAATCGCCCGACCCTTCTTGCGCAGCGAGCGCGATCCCCAATCGAGTTTGCGCAGATTGTCGAGGATCGCGCCCCGGATGCGAAACTTCGCGAACGTGCTGAAGCTCGCCGGCTGCGCGCTGTCGTAGTTGCGGCAGGCTTCGATCAGTCCGATGACGCCGGCGTGGACGAGGTCTTCCATCTCGACGTGCTGCGGCAGGCGCTCGCGGATGCGCGTGGCGATATAGTAGACCTGCGGCAACTCCGCCATGACCAACGCGTTGCGCGCGTCGATGGCCGCTTCGGTTGCTTCGATGTTCGCCGCGCTCGCGCGGTACGCCGTTTCTGCTTTCGTTCTCGTCATTGGGCTCACGTCCCGTTTCTGTGAATGTTTCTAATGAAGGACACCGACGGTCCGCACTTGCGTCATGGGTGGAATCTCGCCGGGAGAAATGACGACGATGCGTGGAATGAACGGCTCCAGCAAACGGCGCAGGTAATAGCGGCCCGGCGAGGAACACAGAAGGACGGGAGGAGCGTTGCCGATCTCCGCGCCAAAAGTGTTCCGCAGACCTTCAAGCACTCTGCGTGCCAAAGCCACTTGCTGCGGGGTGGAAGACATCAGGTTGGGCGCAAGGTTGGACCCGCGCAGGCACTCGTCTTCGAGCGTCGTATCCAGCGTGACGACTTTCAACTCGCCCTGATCGTCGAGCAGCGGGCGAATGACGGCGCGGCCCAGCGCGTGGCGCACCGCTTCGACCAGCGCAATGGGGTTCTTGTTGAAGGCCGCCGCTTCGACCAGCGTTTCGAGCACCGTGCCGAGGTCGCGGATGGAGACTTGTTCGCGCAGCAGTTGCTGCAGCACTTTCTGTACTTCACCGAGCGACATCAATTTGGGGATAAGTTCTTCGACCAGCTTGGGGTGCGAGTCGGCGAGACGATCGACGAGGCGCTTGGTTTCGTGGCGCGAAAGCAACTCGTGCGCGTTGTGGCGGATAACTTCCGCAAGGTGCGCGGCGAGCACCGAGGTGGGATCGACGACCGCGTAGCCCGCGGCGATGGCCTGGCCTTGCGTCTGCGGAGATATCCACTTCGCGGCCACGTCGAAGGCCGGTTCGCGCGTGTCCTGGCCGGGCAGGTCGGACGCGTCGGGGTTGGAACTGATGGCGAGCAGACAATCGCGGCGCAGCTCCCAGCGCGCGATTTCGATGCCGCGCAAATAGATGACGTACTCGCGGTCGCGCAGGTTGAGGTTGTCGGTAATGTGGATGGAGGGAACCAGAAAGCCAAGTTGCTGCGCAAGATTTTTGCGCATCGACTTGACGCGCGTGAGCAGTTGGCCGCCCTGATTGGCATCGACCAGAGGAACAAGGCCAACGCCGACTTCAAGCATTAGTTCGTCAAGCTTGAGAACCGTTTCCATAGGGTCGGCGAGAGCGAGCGCAGCCCCGGGTGCGGAGGATTTCGAGAGCAAGTCGAGCTCTTCGACTTCATCCTTAACCACTTGCGGCTTCATCTTCCACGCGCCAAACATGAGTGCGGCGGCGAGCGAGAAGAAGGACAGTTTAGGCAGGCCGGGGATGAGGCCGAACACGGCGAGAACTCCGCCCGCGATCCAGAGCAAACGCGGACTGCCGAACAGCTGCTTGCCGACGTTGATGCCGAGAGACTCTTTCGACGCCGCGCGCGTGACCACGATGCCGCCTGCGACGGAAACCAGCAGCGAGGGGAGAATGGTGACCAGGCCGTCGCCAACCGTGAGGATCGTATAGGTTCTGAGGGCTTCGGCGAAGGGCACGCCCTGCTGGAAGACGCCGATCAAGAACCCGGCGACGATGTTGATCGCCATGATGAGGATGGTGGCCAGCGAGTCCCGCTGAGAGAAGCGCGCGGCGCCGTCCATCGCGCCGCAGAATTCCGCTTCGTGGGCAACGCGCTCGCGACGGGCCTTGGCTTGCTGCTCGTTGATGATGCCCGCGTTGAGGTCGGCGTCGATGGCCATCTGCTTACCGGGCATGGCGTCGAGCGTGAAGCGGGCCGTGACTTCCGCAGTGCGCACCGCGCCGTGGCTGATGACGAGAAATTGAATGGCAATGAGCGCCAGAAACAACACGAAGCCGACGATGTAGTTGCCGCCGACCACGAATTGCCCGAAGGCTTCGATGACCTTTCCGGCGGCGGACGTGCCTTCGTTGCCGTGCAGCAGAATGCGGCGCGTACTGGCGAGGTCGAGCGAAAGACGCAGCAGCGTGAGCAGCAACAGCAAGCTGGGGAAGACGGAGAATTGCACCGGCCTCAAAATTTGTATTGCCGTCAACAGCACGAGAATCGACGCAGTAATGCTGATTGTGAGCAGCAGGTCGAGCACGAAGCTCGGCAGCGGAACGAGCATCACAAAGACCATCGCGACGGCGGCGATGGGGGCGATCCATTCGCCGGACTTGCGGAGGAGTTTCATGAGTTGCGGCATTTTGCATTGGCTCCAGTTGCGGTTGCTCTTGTTTATCTTTCTGCCCTAGATTTCTTCCTGTCTTTGTTCTTCTTTCTGTCATCCCCGCAGGGAACCTGCTGTTTGTCCCGAAGCGTTCCGAGACCGCCGTTCCGCGTCGCGCTGCCGCACCTCGGCCTGCGCGCGGAAGACGATGACCAGAATTTCCGCGACCGCTTGATAGAGTTTCGAGGGGATCGAATCGCCTACTTCGACGCTCTTGTACAGCGCCTGCGCGAGAGGCCGATTTTCGATCAGCATGATGCCGTTGTCGCGCGCGATCTGCTTGATTTTTTCGGCGATCAGGTCGAGACCCTTGGCAACCACGCAAGGGGCCGCCATGTCAGCCTCGTAACGCAACGCGACAGCAAAGTGGGTGGGATTGGTCACGATCACCGTCGCGGTGGCCGCGGCTTTAAGCGAGTTGGCCTTGCGCCGAGCCTGTCGAATCCTGCGAATGCGTTGCTTGATGAGCGGATTGCCTTCGGTGGTCTTGAACTCCTCGCGAATTTCCTCCTTGGACATGCGCAGGTCGCCCTCCATCTTTTTCCAGGTCAGCACGTAATCGACCGCCGACCACGCCAGCAGGACGAGGCCCGACTTCCATGTCAGGGCGAACACCATGCTGCCCACAAAGCTCGAAAAGACGCGCAGGCCGAGGTTCGACGCATGAACCATCGCCTCCCAGTTGGTGCGCACTGCACGGATGGCGATCCACAGAATCGCGCCGAACGGCAGCAATGATTTCAGCAGGTTGCTCAAGCCCACGGGAGAGAAAATTTGTTTAAGCCGGTTGACGGGATTGAAGCGCTCGAACTTGAAGGCGAGGGCTTCGGGAGCGAACACGACGCCCCCTTGCATGAGGCCGGCGAACAGCGAGACGGCCAGCGCGGCCAGCAGAATCGGCAGCAGCCAACGCGCCACTTCGACCGCGCTCCAGTACAACAACGGGCTATTGCGATCAAGGTTGGAGGTGGCCGCGACGTACAGCGTGTTGCGGTACAGCGCGCCCCAATGCGTAAGGGCGGCCGGCGCCATCAGCATTGCGACCCCCGCCACAGTGGCAAGCGCAAACACGCCCGGAAGTTCGCGCGACCGCGCAATCTGGCCCTGAGCGCGCGCTTTGGTGCGCCGATGGGGTGTGGCTTGCTCTGTCTTGTTGCCGTCGGCCATAAAAACTTTCCAGGGAACATCGATTGACGGTAGGGTGCGGCTTCAGCCGCACCACATTAGGCAATAGAATCGAGACGGCTTTAGCCGCTGAGGCACGCTTTCGTTCGGAGCTACAACTATCGAGCGAGATGAAGCAATCGGTCCGCCAAAGCGATCGAGTTGAGGAACAAATGCTCAAACAAGTCAGGCCAGTATTTGAGCGCGGAGATCAGAACCAGCAGCCCAAGAAGACTCTTTACCGCCGGGCCGAGCAGCATCAACGGAAGCTGTGGCGACGCTTTGCCCAGCAGACCGAGAGCGATGTCGGCAAGCAGCGTCGCCGACAACACTGGAGCAGCGATCTGAATGCCAATCGAAAACACCGCCGCGCCCGCGTGCAGGGCGGCGGTGGCGAACGCCGCGCCGAAATGTCCTGAGGACGGCGGCAAGTAGTCGCAGCTGTGCGCCAGTGCGCGCAGCAGCCAGAAGTGGACGCCGAGGCGTAGAAAAATGAGCATCGCAATGGTCTGGTGGAATTGTGCGACGACCGTCGATTCGATCTGGGTTTGCGGATCGAGGATGCTGACCAGCGAGAGGCCCATCTGCACACTTAGGATTTGACCAGCCATCTGCACACCGTCGAAGACGATGTTCGCGGCGACTCCGACGGCGACGCCAATCAGCAGTTCGCCAAAGACGATCATCGGCCACTCGCTGATCGCGGCGCTGGGAAGTTTCGCCGAAACCATGGGGTACAGCAGCGCTGTGAGCGCTAGCGTTAGCAGGGCCTTCACGCGCACAGGGATGGCGACGCTCCCGAAAAATGGCGCGAACAGCATCATCCCCGACAGGCGCACACCGATGGTGAGCAACGCTCCGAAGATCTGAACCAGCGAGAGCTGCATCACTGCAATACCTTGTGGAAGTCGGAGAAAATGGCCGTCGTGTAGTGGCCTAGGTGCCGCCACATCCAGGGCATCATGATGAAGATCGTCGCGCCTGTCGCCAGCAACCTCGGAACGGCGGAAAGGGTCTGGTCCTGCAACGACGTCAGCACCTGAAACACGTTGATCACCAGGCTGACCAGGATCGCCGCAAGTAGAATGGGCGCGGTCAGAACAAGCACTTCCTGCAACATCTGGCGACCCAGCGTGACGACGGCATCGGTGTCCATCAGTTGAAGCTCCGCATCAGCGCGCCGATCAGCAGGTGCCAGCCATCGACCATCAGAAACAGCAGCAGCTTGAGCGGCGTGGAGATGACAACCGGCGGCAACTGCATCATGCCCACCGAAGTTGTAATCGATGCGACCACCATGTCCACGATGAGGAAGGGTAAGAAAAGCACGGCTCCAATTTGAAATCCGGATTTGAGTTCAGACAAAATGTACGCAGGCAACAACACGCGCAGTGAAATGTCGTCGATGTTAGCCGGGCGCGGCTCTTTGGCGATGTCGAGAAACAGCGCAGCGTCTTTTTCGCGAACATAGTGCGACATGAAATGGCGCATCGGAACGGCCCCGCGCGAGAGTGCTTCGAGCGCCGTGATCTTGCCGCCCTGCAACGGCACGATGGAGTCCTTATAGATGGCGTTGCCAATCGGCTGCATGAGGAAGAACGTCATGATCATCGACAAGCCGACGAGCGTCTGATTCGACGGCGTCGTCTGCAGGCCGAGCGCCTGACGCAAAAAGTGGAAGACGATCAGCAGTCGCGCGAACGGCGTCATGCAGATCAGAATGGAAGGAATCAGTGTGAGGAACGTCAGCAGGACGACGATGGTCCATTGCGCCGAACCGCCACCCAGGCCCGTGATTTTCAACTCGTTAGGATTCGATGGAGTCGTCGTCAGGCGAATGGGAGCTTGAGCCTGCGGCGCTGTCATCTGCGGCGAAGCGTTCGCGCCCGTGGACGCCAGGCATAGAACGGCGAACAGTGCGATGCGCGCGAACAACCTCATGCCTGCACCGTTTTTCTGGGCCGTGCCGGAGCGCGTTTAGAGTGCGCTTTTTTGACGGGAACGATCGATTTCTTCAGCGCCTTCTTGAGCGCGTCTTCAAACGTTTCAGCCTTGGAGAGCTGCGACAGCAACGCCACGCTGGCCGAACTGCCGCCCACGAGAAATTGCAACCCATCCACCCGGACCACGGCGACAAAGCGCTTCTCGCCGAGCGAAACACTCTCGACCACCTGCAACCGGCGCGTGCTGGAGCGAACATTTCCACGCGCGCGAATCCATGCGACACCGCGCGAGAGCACTCCGCTTGCGGTCATCATGAGAGGTCCGTCAGCCGCACGGCTAGGCTGTCGCCGACGACTTCAAACTCGGTCCAGCCCACCAACTGGCCGTTGACGCGCAGCGGAAGGTCGCTGCTCTGGTGGTACGCTGTCTCGACGATAGAGCCTTTAGTGAGCGCCAGCAGGTCGCCGACCGTAAACCGGATGACCGGAATATCGAGCGCCAGCGTACAGGGCAGCCAAGGCAAAATTTCGCCGGGGTCGCGCTCCTGTGGCTTGTCTTGCGGCGGATTGACCAGATGCAGCGTGTCCGGCGGCTTCGGTGCCGTCATCGCCAAGGCCGCGTTGGTCGCCAGGTTCATCGATTGCTCTCCCGGATAGGTAAGAGCAATCGAGGGACCACTCGGATCGAGAGCGCATGAATACGGCCTTCCGCACGCAGCGCAAGGATCGAGCCGGCCCTTCAACTCTCAAACTGAACCACCGCCCTCATGCGGCGTTAATCTCTCGCGCTACTGAAATCCTCTCGCGCTACTGAATCATCGCAATCGTGGCCTGCGACACCTGATTGAACGTCGTGATGGTCTTGGCGTTCGCAGAATACGCCTGCTGCGCGACGATCAGTTTGGCGAACTCTTTCGCGATGTCCACGTTCGACTGTTCGACGGAGTTGCCAACAATCGTCCCGCGCCCTCCCGTTCCTGCCGCCCCGATCACCGCCGTTCCCGATGCGGCGGTGGCCTGGAAGTTGGTGTTGCCAGCGTGCGCGAGGCCCTGCACGTTAGCAAACGATGCGACAGCGACCTGCCCCAGCGCCAGTGTTTTTCCGCTCGAGAACGAGCCTTGAATCGTGCCGTCCGGCTGCACGGAGTAGCCGGTCAGCGTACCGCTCGCATAGCCGTTCTGGCTGGTGGCGTCGGTCGCCGACGCCGACGCGGTCTGGCTGATCGTGGTGTTCCCGGCCGCGTCTTGCAGGCTCCACGCCAGCGCCATCGGGGCCGCGCCGTCGGCAAACGTCGTCGCGGGAGTGGTGACCGGAGGCACAGTGATCGCGATGCTCGTCGCGGGCGGCGTTCCGGCCAGCACCATCTGCCCCGAGCTGTTGAAGCTCAGCGTGCCGGTCGCGACCTGCGTGGTACCCGTGCCGCCGGTGCTCAGGTCAGCCGAAGGCACGGTGACGGAGTAGCTCCAGGTGTTGGTCGCCGTCTTTTTGTACGCAACCGAGAGCGTATGCGCCGCGCCCAGCGAATCGTATACCGCGAATGTGCTGGGCGCCGCGGTCGCGCCAACGGCAGTGCCGGAGTCCAGGTTGGCGGAGATTTGAAATGTAGTGCTCGCCACCGCCGGGCTGTTCACGCTGCCCAGTTGCAAAGGCTGCAGCGCGGCGGCGGGGTTGACCACGCCGCCCACGGCTGGGTAGCCGAGCAGCAATTCGCCGTTGGGCGTGATGAGTTGCCCCTTGTTGTTGGTCGTGAAGTCGCCCGCGCGCGTGAAGTCCTGCAACCCGTCCGCGCCCTGCGTCACGAAAAATCCATTGCCCGACAGCGCCAGATTAGACGATGTGCCAGTGGCGTTGATATTGCCCTCGGCAAAGTCGGCGCTGGTGGCCGCGATCTTCACGCCAGATCCGGTCTGTAGCGGGTCGCCGCTGCCGTTGGTCGCCCCCGCCTGCGCGAACAAGTCGCTGAAGCTGACGTTCTGGTCCTTGAAGCCGTCGGTGTTCAGGTTGGCAAGGTTGTTGGAGACGGACTGCAGTTGATCCTGCGCGGCGGTGAGTCCGGAGAGAGGAATTGAGAATGAAGCCATGACGTGCCTCCTGAGAATGTCGTTATCGGGAACGCTATTTGGAACCAGTGAAGCCCAAGGTTGCGGCGTTCAGCGGAGAGTTGAGAGAAGAGTTGAGATAGGCCGCCGACGCCTCGGCCAAGTTGGGAGCCAGCGGCATCATCGTCACCGGATCGAAGGGCAACGGGCTGGAGGCCCCCGAGAGAGCGGGATGCCCCCCTTCGCGTGCGAACGGCTCCGGCCTTTCGGACATGGGTCTCGACGCGGTCATCGACGCATGTGCCGGCACGTTTGCCCCTGCGGGTGTCGTCGTAGAGGACCGTCCTCCCAGCGTCTGCTTAATGGCGATGAGCTGGTCAAGTTGGTTGAGCGAGATGATTTGTCCGACCATCGCGGTCGAATCCACTGGGGCTGTGGGGTCCTGATTTTGCAGCTCTTTGACCAGAAGGCTGAGGAACGTCGTGCCCAGACCCGTGGTCACAGGGCTGGCGGCCGGGCCATTGGAAGCGGTTGCGGCAGCGGGCCTGAAGGTGTTCGGAATCGTCGGTATAGCGGTGTTGGCTGCAACGTTGGTGGCCATGGGTTTCTCCTTGTTTCTTTTTCTGTCATTCCTTCTTTTTCTGTCATTCCGTAGCGCAGCGAAGGAATCTGCAGCTGCTCTTGCTCTTGCTCTTGCTCTTGCTGTTGCTTTTGTTCTTTGTCTTTCTTCTCTCATTCCCGAAGAAAACTTACAGTTGCAGCTGTTGCTGTTGCCCTTGCCTTTCTTTCTGTCATTCCCGAGGGAAACCTGTTTTTGGCCTTGCGACTTACACCTTTGCGCGAAACACGTCTTGCTTTTGAACTGCGAAAAATCAAACCCGTATGTCCAGACGTGCACCGCTGTCGCTAGCGACAATGGCAGCGGGCACAAACGGCCTCGCGTCGCCGTTGCTTCCATATCCATTGGCAGCGTGAGCGCCTTCTTGCTGCCGCGATCCCCGCGAATCCGAAGCCGAGCCGTTCGACAGGCTTCCCGATTGCCCAGCATTATGCCCGCTGAAATCGATCTGCACAGTGGCCGTCTGGCTGCCTCCGAGTCTCGTCTGCATCTCTGGAACGTGCGTGGAAAGTGCGCTTGCCAGCTCGCTGTGATCGACCGAAATTTGCGTCGAAATCGAATCGCGCGTTGAGGAGGTGCGAATTGAAATAGTGCCAAACTCTTCCGACCGCAGACCGACGCGCATCTCGGTTTGACCGACACTCTGAATCAGCTTGGCCATGTTGATGACAGGTTGCGGCGCGGGGACTTGTGCAGAGAGCGGCGTTGCGGTCGCCGCCGGTGCGGGGGCGGCGGCGTGGACGGCTTCATGCTGCTGCATCGAAGGCATAACGGCGACGGCATGAACATTGCTCGCAACGGCGTCATTGGAACTTGCTTGCGCGGCAACGACGGACGGTGTCGGAGAGGAGTTGTCGCGTTGCGTTTGGCCTCCTGCACCTTGATCGCCGCCGACCTGCGCGGTCGTCTGAAGTTCAGCGCGGGATGCAGTCGCTCCGGACGCCGCTTTTTCGGGATGCTTCAGCGCGACATTGTCCTTCGCGCCCACTGCGCTCGTGCCCTGCCCTCTGACGGAACCGGTCGGCACAACCACGTTGTGGGCGACCAAAGAAGCGGGGTGCCCGGAGCCTGCCCTGAGCCTGTCGAACGGGTCCGGATTCTCGGACATGGGTTTCGGCGCGGCCACCGCTGCGGAAACGGCGACAGATACCGCTTGCTCCGTTGCCGTCTCGGCCTGAGCGGGCGTGGCAGAATTTTCGCCACTCGAAATGACACTGACCGATGCATCCACACTTGCCGGTGCGAAACTGTTTTCGGGAGCAGGACGCGCAGGGGAATCCGCTCCAGTTGCCAGCGATACTGCGTTTGCGGTCGCATCGTTGGAGGGTCGCGCCTTATTTTGCGCAGCCTCCGCAGCCGGTATGTTTTCGGCGGAAAATGCGACCGGTAGAAGATGGGCCGTACTTTCAGCTCTCGAACCTCGACTGGCCGTTTTCCCCAGGCCTTCGACCTGGGCGGGTATCGTGCGGTCTTTCGGCCCTTGGACGTCCGCGACCGGCCCGTTCCCAATCAGGGTAGAGGGTCGACCGCCAGTCTCATCAGCACCCGAAAGAACGGTACCGCTTTGAAGGGGATTTGGGTCGCCCGAGCGCCGGGATTCAGTTGCGTCCGTAGCGCCCGACGCAACTTCCGCAGTAGCGAGAGTGGCCATCGACAAAATCGATTGCGGCTCCGGTGAGGCGGGCAAGGGCAACGGTAGAGGTTGGACTAAGAGGTCGGCGAGGGGGTGGGGGGTTGCGGCAAGAGCGGCTGGCCGTTCCGCATCGACTTCGCTGGACTTTCCTCCGTGCGCGACTTTCGTGTTTGTGCCGCTCGCAGTGCCAGCTTCTAAAGCCGCCTTGCCCGCCGCGGCCAGCGAATCGCTGAATGTTTCAGGCGCTGCGTTCGCACCGCTGGACGCCGCGTCCGCGCTCGGGCCCATTCTGAGCGGCGGCGAGGACAAGTCGATATTTGCGGCAGCGATCACAACCGAACAAGTAGCAGGTGACGGACCAAATTTTTACAAACAAACTCGGCTCGTATCTGGCGCTCAATCAGTTATTTAGCCTTGGCCCTGAATCGCGTCATCGGCGTTTCAGGCAAGCGTTGCCGGGAGCGCCTGGGTAAAGTTTGCCGGGCAATGGTCCCGCAGCACCCAACCCTCTTAGAGCCTGTTCACGATTTCCTTGGCTCACCCTAGGACCTGTCATCTCGACCGGAGGCGCGTTTTTTGCGCCGGAGTGGAGAGACCCGCATCTTTTCTGCGCAGCCAAATATCTTTCCCAGCACGGAAACTGCCAAGAGACCGTGAACAGGTTCTAAGCCAACACCTCTAGGCTCTAGCTCCTTAAGACCAAGTTCCCCCCGCCCTTCGGCTCGACCCTCGACCCTCAAACCTCAACAGGCCCACTTCCTGTCCACCGGTTTGACCTCCTTGACCCAAAAACCTGGGCCGCGCTTGACAGCCCGTCTATAATGGACGCAGAGGTAGACAGAGCAAACTTTCGACCCGGCCATCGCCGGGTCGGCGCATTTAAACCATAAGTCCAATATTCTCTGGACTTTACAAACAACCGCCTTTGTTTTCTAGACTTTGCCTCCGAAGTCCGGTGCTAAGTCCAATGTTCTCCGTACTTTGCGCAAGATTACCGGGGTTGGGGCTACGTCGTTATCTGGACTTGGAGCGGCGGCGGGCAAGGAAGTTGTCGTCGAGCGTATGCTGTTCGCGCCGGGCGGTGTCCGCGTCGTAGACGCCGCGCTTCCGGTCGCGCATGTCGGCCAGCATCTCGCGGTCACGCCGTGCGGCGCGGTACACGTTGAGTTGAACCGCTTTCAACTCTTCGAGCTTCACAAGCTGCGCTTCGAGCGTTTGTCGGTTGGATTTCAGTTGATCGATGCCGCCGTAAGCGGCGCGAACATTTGTGCCCGTCGAAGGCTTGAAAAGCTCCGCACGGCGCGATGCATTCGACTCCGCGATCTCGCTGTCGGTCTGCGTCATAGCTTGAAGAGTCTGTGCGACTTCCTGCTGGATGCGCTGCAACAGGCGCTCTTCGCGGTCTTCGACAACGGCTCGAATCCGCAACACAGTGGCCAGTGAGAATCGGAAGGCCATGTCAGTTGGCAATCTCCAGCAGCGATTGGATCGCAGCCGGAAAGGAGAAGATTTCGCCCGGACGCTGATGCAGAAACGCGTTGAGCGCAGGACGAACTTCGACCGCCTGGTCGAGCGTCGGGTCCGCGCCCTTTTGATACGCGCCGATGCGGATCAGGTCTTCGGAGTGCGCGTAAGAGGCCATCAACAGCCGCAGCGCCGAGGCCTTCTCGAGGTGCGCTTCGGAGGCGAGGTTGGGCATCAGGCGGCTCAGGCTTTCGAGCACCGCGATGGGCGGATAGTGGTTGCGCATGGCCAGGGTGCGGTCGAGGATAATGTGCCCGTCGAGCAGTGAGCGCACCGTGTCGGCGACCGGGTCTTGCTGATCGTCGCCCTCCATCAGCACGGTGTAAAACGCAGTAATGCTGCCGCCTTTGAAGCAGCCCGCGCGCTCCACCAGACGTGCCAGCATGTTGAGCACAGACGGCGTGTAACCCTTCGCCGTTGGAGGTTCACCAGCAGCGAGGCCGATCTCGCGCTGCGCCATCGCAAAGCGCGTGAGCGAGTCGACGACCAGCAACACGTTCTTTCCGGTGGCCGCAAAGTGCTCGGCGATCGCCGTTGCGGAGAGCGCAGCGCGCAGGCGCAACAGGGGCGATTGGTCGGACGTTGAGACCACGACCACGCAACGTTTGCGGCCTTCCTCGCCGATCACTTCGAGGAACTCGCCCACCTCGCGTCCCCGCTCGCCGACAAGCGCCAGCACCGTCATGTCGGCGTCGGTGCCGCGGGCCATCATGCCCAGCAGCGTGCTTTTGCCCACGCCCGAGCCGCCAAAGATGCCGATGCGCTGACCGCGTCCGCAGGTGACAAATGCATCCAACGCGCGGATGCCGCAGCCCAGCGGCTCGCGGATGGGCTCGCGGTCGAGCGGCTGCGGCGCTGCACCATCGACCCACACTGTCTTCTGTCCGCGATAGTCGCCTTTGGAGTCGAGTGGAGCGCCGGTCGCATCAATCACCCGCCCCAGCAAGTCGTTGCCCACGCGGATCGACGCCCGCGTCCCCCAGGCGACGATGCGGTCGCCAAAGCGAATGCCCTGCGGCGGTTCGACGGCCATCGAGAGCATGGTCGAGCCGCGAAAGCCGACCACTTCGCCGCTGTACTTCTTACCCGTCGCCCCGGTGATCTCGCACGTCTCGCCGATTGAACAAAACGGGCCTTCCGACTCGATGAGGTTGCCGACGACTTGCAGCACCCGGCCTCGCCAGCGCAGGGTCGCGCCGCGGTCGAGCCGATCGAAGTACGCGGCGAGCGGACGTGGAGAGGTCACTTGATCGCAGGCCGTTGCGCGAGCAGGTCAAAGAAGCCTTGTTCGACTTCCTTGAGTTGCGCGTCGATGCTGAAGTTGGCCGAACCGAGGTCCGTTTCAAGAACGCAGTCCTTCGCGTCCAGATGTTCGTCTTCGATAATTGCGACCGTCGAGCCGTTCAGTGGATTAGCAAGATGCTTGCGCCACTTCTCGGCTTCCACTGGGCAAACGCGCACGGAAACGCTGGACCCGTCGTGCAACTTGTCGATGGCGACGCGAACGAGCCCAGCGATCAGCATCGGATCGACCTGAGCTTCGCGGTGCAGGATTTTTGCAGCAATAGCGAGCGCCAGATGCACGATATCGGACTCGACGCGCTCGAAGTACTCTCTGCGCTCTTGCTGAAAGAGTTCGATGGCGTGGCTTATGCGAGTTGCCTGCCGTTCCGCAGCGGCTTCGTTTTCGTGGCCCAAACGAAGCTCGGTTTCGGACGTGGCCTGCGCTCGCGCGGCGGCAACGAGGCCGTCGATTTCCTGCGCCGACAGCTTGGGGACTTCCCTCTCACCAGCTTTGGAATCGTCGGTTTTCGTCCAGTCCGAGTCCCCGATGGAGCCAACATCGCGGTACATCAGCGCGCTCACCGGAAGCACATGCGCTTGAGCGTTAGACGACAAATTCATCATTGGCTTCACCTTTCAAAACGATCTTACCCTCGGCCTCAAGCTTGCGCGCGATTGCGACAACCTCGGCCTGCGCCTTGAGAACTTCCTTGTTGCGGATAGGCCCCAGCGACTCAACGTCTTCTTTCAGCATTTCGACCGCGCGCGACGACATGGTGCGGAAGAAGTGGTTTTTGAGGTCTTCGCTGGTGCCCTTCAGCGCGGTCGCCAAGACTCTCTTATCGACCGCTCCGGTCAACTCGCGTACATGTGTTTCGCCGACGGCAAGCAGATCCTCGAAGGTGAACATCAGGTCCCTGATACTGATGGCGAGCGACGGCTCTTCATTCTCGATGCTGGCGAGAATCTCCTGCGCGGCCGCGGTGTCGATGCAGTTCATAATGTCGGCGACACTCTGAAATCCGGAGTACGTGCGCTTTCCGTGTTCTCCGACGGCCTTCATGCGTTGACTAAGCACGACGGAAACTTTTTCGGCCATCTCCGGCGAGAACCGGCGCAATGCGGCGAGCCTCTTAACCGCTTCGACACGAGCTTGATTAGGGAAAGTCATCAGCAGGGCGGAAGCCTGGCGGTCGCCGAGTTGGCCGAGCACCAGAGCGACGGTCTGGGGATGTTCGCCTTCCAGAAAGCGCGCGAGCTTTTGCGGCTCGGCGCGCTGCAAAGACTCCATCGACGTAAGCTCGCAGGCGCGAGTGAGCCGCTGCAACATGCCCTGCGCGTCCTCTTCGCCGAACGCCTTGACCAGCAAGCGGTGGGCGAGGTCGTGGCCGCCCTGAACTAGATGACCCTGGGCTTCAGTCATCTGGCAATACTCTTCGACAACCTGGTTGGACAATTCGCGGGTGACCGGGCCGAGGTTCGCAACCTCGTCCGCGACGCGCCGCAGATCGTCGCCGCTCAAATGGCGGAACACTGTGGCTGCGGAGTCTTCGCCGAGCACCGTCAGCAGGATTGCCGTTTTACGTGCGCCACTGAGCTTGGATATTTCGGGTTTCGTGAGGTCCATCGCAGGCATCATTTCGCTCCTTCGCGCAGCCACGCGCGAACGGCGACCGTGCTGGTCTCAGGCTCGGTTTGAATGAAGTCGGTGAGCTGCTTTTTCAGGGCCAGTGAACGTTGCGCAAGGCTCGTAGCAGAGTCCAGGCCGTCGCTGTCCGCTGCCAGCCGAGCGGGGGAGAGCGCGGCCAGCAAGGAAGGGTCGGGAGCGGCCAGAGCGCGCTTCTGGATGGGGCGAATCATCAGCATGTACACCAGCGCGAAAAGTACGAAAAGCGACACGTAGCGCACGAACGCCGCGTAATCGTCAAAACCCTTGCGGGCCTTCTCGACAAACGTTGCGGCGGGACCGTCGACGGCCGTGACGTGGTCGAAGGTGAGGTTTTGGACGCTGATCAGGTCGCCGCGTACGGCGCTGAAACCGATGGCCGCCTGCGCCAGTTCGGTGATGAGTTTGAGGTCTTCAGGCGAGCGCTTCTTGTATGTTTCGACCCACCTCCCTTTCTCCTGTTTGCGCTCGATCGCATCGTCCACCAGCACTGCGGCGGTTAGGCGGCGGATGCGCCCGGCGGGTTCGATGACGTGGCGCGTAGTGCGGTTGACGCCGTAGGTTGCGGTTTCGGTTTTCGAGGATTGGCCGGGGTCTTTTGGAGCGACGATGGGTGTTGCGGACTTGGCTTTCGCAACATTGCTGGAGGTTCCCGGAACTCCGCCGATGGCCGCGCCAGCAGCGGTGTTTTCCTCCGAGCGCTGCATGTTGAGCGGAACGCTGACAGCGGGATCGTATTTCTCCTGGCTCTCTTCACTGCTGCCAGTCTCGTACTCGACGTTGACCGTCGCATGGATACCTTCAGCGCCGACCACCGGCGCTAGCGTGGCCACGAGGCGACGAGTGAGACCTTGTTCAACTTCGTCGTTGGAGCCGGTCGAGCTACTGCTGGCGGCGAGCGAATGGTTAGAGTCGGCGTCGACGATGGCCACGTCGCCGAACTTCAACTCATCGACCGCACCGGCGACGAGATGCGTGATGGCCGAAAGTTCTTCGCGCGAAAGAGATCCACGGCGCAGGCGCAGCGTGACCGAAGCTTTAGCACCGCGCTCGCGGTCCATGAACACGGAGTCGGTCGCCATCACCAGATGCACGCGCGCGCTTTTGATGTTGCTCATGGTCTGGATGGTGCGCTCCAGTTCGCCTTCGAGCGCACGCTGATAGTTAACCTTCTCGTCGAACTCGGTCTGGCCCCAGGAAACTTTGTCGAAGATTTCAAAGCCCAGGCGGCCGCTGTGCTGGGAGTCGTGCGACGAAACTTCAAGCCGAGCCGCGTCGATCTGGCCTGCGGGAACGCTGATGGATGTGCCGTCGGGGGCGATGATGAAAGGGATTTTCTTGGCCGCAAGCTGCGCGGAGATGGTTTGCGCGTCCGCCGACCTCGAGGTCGGAAATGAGCGGCTTGTAGTCCGGCGATGCGATCATCTGGGCACACAGCATGGCGGCGGCGAGTGTGATGGCCGCACCGATGCCTAGGTAAAGCCGCTGACGGGAGTTGCGCGTGGACCAGAATATTTTTACGCGGTCGAAGGCGCGCATCGTTGTGATGTTTTTATTTGCGGCCGTCAATGCGTTGCTGCTTGCCATGTTTCTCTGCTTTGCCGTTCTTTAGAACTGCATCTTCTCGATGTCTTGATAGGCGTTCACAATTTTGTTGCGTACCTGCATCATCAGTTGAAACGCCACGTCTGCTTTCTCGACCGCAATCATAACGGTGCTCATGTCGGCGTTGCCGCCTTGGAGCAGGCTGCCAATCTGTTGCTCGGCACCCCCGCTCAGCTGGTGCACCTGCTGAAGCGCGGTCTTCAGAACGCCGCCGAAGCCTTCGCTGGTTTCGGCGGGCGTGAGCGAGGGAAGTTTGGGTAAACCGGCAATCGAGCCTAGAGCGCCGAGACCGGGAATCATGCTGGACATAGAGGGTGCTCCGCTTGCTTAGCTTTTGAGGATGTCGATCGTTTGCTGGATCATCTGTTTCGAGGCGGCAATAGCGGACGCATTGAGTTGATAGGCGCGCACCGACCCCATCAGGTCAACCATCTCCATCGCCGGATTGATGGCGGGGTACGCGACGTATCCGTCTTTATTCGCATCGGGATGGCCGGGCTGGTAGCGCATCACGGGAGGCGTGGGGTCGTCGATGACTTCGGAAATTTGCACGCTGCCGGGAGGAGGCGCGTTGAAGTTGGAGTCGCGCGCGCTGGCGAGCGACAACCGGAACGCCGTCGCGGCGGGCGAGCGGAAGACCACTTCTCGGCGATGGAATGGGCCACCCGCTTCGGTGTGCGTCGTCTCAGCGTTGGCCATGTTGGCCGCGATGATTTCGGAACGCTGACGTTCGGCGACGAGCGCAGAGCCGCTGATCGCAAGAATGTCGAAGAGCTTCATCAATTGCCTCCGTTGACGGCGCTGAACAGGCCATGGAAGTGGTGCTTCACAAGCTGCACGCCGATCTGATATTGCAACTGCGTTTCCGAGAGCAGCAGGCCTTCGCGGTCGAGGCTGACATTGTTGCCGTCGGGTCGCTCCAGCAAGCCTTGGACTTGCTGGAAGGCCGGTATCACCCGCGCTGTGCCGGACTCGTTCGCGGAAGCGGTCATCGCCTTGTGCAGCTCGCTTTCAAAGTTGATGTCGCGCGTGCGATAGCCGGGCGTATCGACGTTCGCCATATTGGCCGCGATGGCTCGCCCGCGGCTGGTGGTCAGGTCCAGATAGTTTTCCAGCATTGAGAGCAGGCTCGGGGTCGAGGTCATGCGCAACTCCTGTTCATGAGGGGATGTGCAGCGGGCGTTCGCAAGTAAGTGCGAGGCGGCAAGCCGTACTCCTTGATCTTATTGCGCACGGTGCGCAGGCTGATGCCCAGCATTTCGGCGGCGTGGGTGCGGTTGCCGTGAGCGAGGGCGAGCGTGTTTTCGAGGTGCATCTTTTCGAGGTCGGAGATGCGCGTGCCCGCGGGCGGCATGGTATGCGGCGTCATTTGTGCTCGCGTCAGAGGCTTGAACTCCTGGTGAAAACATGCGGCGTCAAGCGTAACTCCGCGATGCAGCGAGAGCACGCGGCGCATGAAGTTGCCGAGTTCGCGAACGTTGCCCGGCCAGACGTGGCCCTGAAGCTCGTGGATGAAACTGACGTCCAGCGCGGGCACGGCGCAGTTGTTTTCGGCGGCGAACCGCGCGGCGAAGTATATTGCCAGCGCGGGAATGTCTTCCGCGCGTTCGCGCAGCGCGGGGATGGAAAGCGGGATCACGTTGAGCCGGTAGTACAGGTCGCTGCGAAAGCGGCCCTGGTCCACCATCGCGCCCAGCGCGGCGTTGGTGGTGGCGATGACGCGGATATCGACGCGAATGGAGCACGTTTCACCGAGCCGCTCGAACTCGCGCTCTTGCAAAACGCGCAACAATTTCGGTTGTAGATGCAATGGCATTTCGCCAATCTCGTCGAGCAGCAACGTGCCGCCGTTGGCCATCTCGAACTTGCCGATTTTGGTCGCGTTCGCGCCCGTAAACGCTCCGCGCGCGTGGCCGAAGAGTTCGCTCTCGATCAAATGCTCTGGGATGGCCGAGCAATTGACCGCGACAAACGGCTTACCAGCGCGGTCGCTTGTGTCGTGAATAAAGCGAGCGATAAGTTCCTTACCGGTGCCACTTTCCGCTTCGACGAGTACGTCGGCGCCAGTGCTGGCCGCAGCGCGCGCGCGTTGAAGTGTTTGGAGTAGAAGCGGAGAGCGTCCAATAATGCCGGGGTGGAGGGATTCAACAGGAGCAGTTGGGGTGGCACTCACGTCCGTAAATCTGAGCCCGTTTGACAGGCTCAGGGCAGACTGTGGGCATCCGGATTTTTCTTCTGTCCGTTGCACGGCTCGCTGCATGACGCGCGCTGCAGTAGCTTGCAGTTGATCGAACGAGACAGGTTTAGTCAGGTAATCGAACGCTCCACCGCGCATCGACTTGACAGCTTCTGGAACGCTGCCAAAGGCGGTGAGCAGAATGACCGCGGTTGAAGGAGTGTCCTTGCGCACCAGCATCATGACCTCGAACCCGTCGCCGTCTCTCATGCGTATGTCGCTGACGACCAGGTCGAAGCTGCGGCGCACGAGGGCCACCGCGGCGTCGCGAACGCCACTCGCGGTTTGCACGTTCCATCCATGGCGCAGGAAGTTGGCCTGTAGCGCGGTGCGCACGCCAGGCTCGTCGTCGACGACCAGCACCGAGCGGGGCTGAGATGTGGAAAGAGCGTTTGTCATGCGACGACCCTTTCCAGCGCGGGGAAATCGAGGCGAAAGCAAGCCCCCGAACGTGCGCCGCTCGAGACCGAGATGCGGCCTCCATGCTGCTGCATGATGCGTTCGCACACCGCGAGGCCGAGCCCTGAGCTGTCGCCGTTGCCGCTGAAACCGCGCTCGAAGACGCGCCCGATCTGGTCACGGCGTATACCGCTGCCGGTGTCGGAACACTTGAGAATTGCGCGGCCAGCGCGGTCGCCCTGAAGTGAAACTGTCACCTTGCCGCCCGTGGGCGTATGTCGAATCGCGTTCGCGAAAAGATTGAGCATCACCTGCCGCAACGCGCTTTCGACGCCGTTGACACGCAATTTGCTGTTGCGGCCCCGCCACTCAAACACGATCCCCACTTGCTCCGCGAGGGGCCGGATGAATTCGATCGCGTCCTCGACAACGACGGCCAGCACAACGGAAACAAGTTTGGCCGCGCCGGAACTCTGGAAGCTCAGTACGTTGTCGACGGTGGCGGAGAGTGAACGGATTCCCGCTCGCAAATTGGAAATCCACTCGTCGCGACGGACGTCATCATGCTCGATCAGTTCGGCGAAAAGTTCAAGGCTGGCTAACGGATTTCTGATCTCGTGCGCGAGGATAGCCGTCACTTCGGCGGCGGCCATTGCATTGCGCGCGGCTTCGCGGTCCTGCTCGGCGCGCTTCTGCGCTGTGATGTCACGCAGAATAAGAATTGACTGGTCCGGCTTCCCTTCCCTGTTCGCTTGGAGAAACAAGCTCCGATTGCGGATCTCCAGCCAACGCTTTCCGGCCGGAGTTTGAATTGAAAATTCCTGCGAAGCATCGGTGATATCCGCCGCGAACAACGCGTCGAAATTTAAGCCGCTATGGCAGGCCACTTCGCGCAACGTCGCAGGCTGGCCGTGAGCTGCGGTTATGGCATCGAGTTCGAGCAGACGGGCCGTCTCCGCGTTGCTCATCGAAATACTTCCCGCGCTGTCGACCACCATCACACCGCACGGCATGGAGTCGACCACCTGCTCAAGCGCCAGTCGCATCGCCTGGTTTTGCGCGAGGCTGGCGCTGAGGGCCGTGTTGCGCTCGCCCAGTTCCACACCTAAGCTATAAACTTCGCCCTGCAACTCGCGATAGGAGGCTTCAAGCCGCGAAGAGGTCGCAATGAACTCAGAAAAAGCATCGGCGAGAAGCACGGCGCTGGGGAGATGCGTCACCTCCGGAAGAGGAGGGCTAATGAGAGCGGGATGAGAACCAGGCAGCATCTGCCTAGTGAGTAAGCACGACGATAGCCAATGTGAATTGGGGGGGGTCTGCTGGTGGCGTCGAGATTCGGTATCGGAAAACCCGGACCCTCCGATAGGCGAAAGGGCACCTCCATCTTCCCGGGCCAGAGCTAGAGCAGGATGTGACGGGGCAGGATTTCCGGGCCGCCCGCGACCACTATGCTGGCGCGTTCGAGAACGTTGCGTAGTTCGCGCACGTTCCCCGGCCAGTCGTGCTCTTGCAGCATCTCCATCGCCGCGGTACACAACGCCGTTCCCGAACTGAACTTCACGAGGAACGCTGCGGCGAGCTTTTCAACGTCACCGTGACGTTCGCGCAGCGGCGGCAGCTTGATGGGGAAAATGGCGAGGCGGTAATAGAGGTCTTCGCGAAAAAGCTTTTGCTTGACCAGCGTTTGCAGGTCGGCGTTGGTCGCGGCCACTACGCGAACATCGACTTTGAGATTGTCGTTGGCGCCAATCCGCTGCACTTCACCCTGCTCCAGAAAACGCAGAATCTTACTTTGCAAAGACAGCGGCATATCGCCTATTTCGTCGAGAAAAAGTGTTCCCCCATGCGCGGCGTGGATGCGGCCAATGCGCGATTGCACCGCTCCAGTGAACGATCCTTTTACATACCCGAACAGTTCCGCCTCTAGAAGCGACTCCGGAATTGCCGCGCAATTGATGACCACCAGCGGCTGCTTTTCACGTGGGCTGATGAGGTGGATGGCCTGCGCGATAAGGTCCTTGCCCGTCCCGCTCTCGCCCGTGACCAGCACCGTTGTGTCGCGTTGGGCGACCATGTGCGCGAGTTCGTATACGCGCTGCATCGGCTCCGAATCGCCGATCATGCCGCGCAGACCGCGCTGGGCATCAACCGACTCGCGACGGCGCTGGAGTTGCATCGGAGTCAGCGCGGCAGGGTGCGCGCCGCCGCTGCTGTAAAGCATCTCCGCCAGCCGCGCCGCCAACGGCGTCGGCGACGCCGCACCTAGCACCAGTTGCCCGGTGTGCGCGTTGACCGTCAGCACCTGCACGCTGGGAAAGCGGTCGCGCACCATGTCGCCAAACTCGGTTGACTCAAGGTCGGGCAGCATGGGGTCGAGCAGCAGGATGTCGCTGAGGCTTTCGTGCAGGTGCTCCATGGCCTCGGCACCGCTGGCGGCTTCGCGTAACTCCCACTGCGGCAGCCGCATCTTGTCGCGCAGGTCCTGGCGCAGCCTGCTGTTCGGGCTGGCCAGCAAGACGCCGACCGGCTGGTTCTCAAACAGGCGATAGTTCGCTGCGGCCTGGGATTTCATCGTGGCTAGTTGTCGCTCAAGACGTATCCCACGCCGCGAACGGTATGGATCAGCTTACGCTCACCAACGCCATCCACCTTGTCCCGGACATATTTCATGTACACATCGACGATGTTGGTCTTGGGGTCGAAGGCGATGTTCCAGACTTCGCTCATGAGGTCTGTCCGCGAAACGGGCTTGCCGGCGTTGGTCATCAAATGGTCGAGTATGGCGAACTCCCGGGGCGTGAGGTCGATGCGCCGCGCGCCGCGCACCACTCTGCGTTCTTCGCGGTTCATCTCCAGGTCGTCGACCCTTGATGCGGATGACGTTGCGGACGACGATGACATTGACGCCGTCGCGGGCCTCGTGTTGCGGCGCAGCAGGCAGCGCATCCGCGCCTGCAACTCCCGAAACGAAAAGGGCTTGCTCAGACAATCGTCCGCTCCGCAGTCGAGCGCTCGCACCACGTCGTCGCTCGACGTTCTCGCCGACAAGACCAAAATTGGGACCTGGGGCGGGACGAGCGTGCGAATACGTTGTAAAAACGTCATGCCATCCCCTCGTGAAAGGTCGAGAATGACGAGGTCGTGGCTGTTCGACTTCAAAAGCTCGCAGGCCGGCTCCGCATCGTGGCGGACATCCACGCTGAAGCCCAGGTCCACCAGCTCACGGCCCAGAAACTTGCTGAGCGGAACATCGTCTTCGACGATCAGGATACGAGGCCGGTTCGCAGCGCACGGCTGGGCGCGCACGGCCGCATCCATAAACGGTTGCGGGGTGAAAGGTTGAACGGCCGCGAAATTGAAGGCGGCATCTTCTACAACGGAGCTTGTAACAGTTCCTGCTGTATTCATGTGGCGTCACCTGGTCAGAGGTTGAACTATAACGAGGGCGTGTGGATATTCGGTCTCGCATCTTCGCATTTGTCCAGCGTGTGGCCTGCAATGACACGAATTGGAACTGAGGTTCATTTTGGAACAGTTGCCTACCCTGCTTGTGAATTTTCAGTTGCCGCCGATAAGACAGGCGTTAGACAATCGTCGATTGCACTCTGAAAGGTTGTCCCGATGCGACCGCTTGAATATCGACTTCCAAGAGCGGTCACAGCTTTCGATATTGAGTTCCTGGTGGATGGAATGACGCTGCACGGACGCTGCCGCGATTTAAGCGAAGAAGGCATTCGCGCCGAGTTCGAGGGCAAGGTGGAGGCCGGCCACACGGGATTGCTGACGCTGCGTCATTCCGCGCGCGTGTTGAGGATCGACGCGCGGTCCACACATGCGGAAGAGTCCCAGGTAGGCCTCTCGTTTATTTTCGAGACGCCGGAGCAGCGTGCAGCGGCGACGCGGTTTGCGGCCCTGGTCAACGCCAAGAGCTGAAGCCTCCGTGCGGGAATAACAGGAGCAACAGCAACCGCCTACGACGCGACAAGCATCAGGTTGTGGTTGGCGCGGGACACATTCCGGCTTGGCAACTGCCGTGGGAATGGGCGTCCCCGGAGCATCTCGGTGGCTCTGTACGCCGCGACCGGGCGCGAAAGCAGATAGCCCTGCCCGAGGTCGCAGCCCAACCTGCCGAGCACCTCCATTTGCGCCGAAGTCTCGATGCCTTCGGCGACCACCTTCATGCCCAGATTGTGGCCCAGCGCGATGATCGTCTGGACAATCGCGGAGCTGCCCGCCGAACTGCCGTCGCGTCGCGCAATATTCGCGACGAAGGACTGGTCGATCTTCAACGTGCTGATGGGAAACCGCAGCAGATAGCTGAGCGACGAGCACCCGGTGCCAAAATCATCGAGCGAGATTGAGACCCCCAACTTGCTCAGGTCGGTCAGCAGTTGTACCGCTCGTGCGGCGTCCTGCATGGTCAGGTTCTCCGTCACTTCAAGTTCAAGACACCGCGGATCCAGGCCCGTTTCGACCAGAATGTCCCTCACTCCCTGCACCAGATTATCCTCGCCAAACTGCCGGGGCGAGATGTTCACGCACACTGTAACCGGTCCGGCAGGCCGAAAATTCGCGTTCCACTCCTGCGCCTGACGGCAGGCTTCGCGCATCACCCACGCGCCCATCGGGACGATCAGGCCGGACTCTTCCGCAACCGGAATGAAGGCTCCCGGCTGGAGCAGGCCGCGGGTGGGATGGTTCCAACGCACCAGCGCCTCGAACCGCGTCACAGTGGAGTCTCCCAAGCGGACGATGGGCTGGTAATAAACTTCAAACTCTTCGTTTTCGAGGGCCCGTCTCAGGTCGTTCTCGAGCTTCAGCACGCCAACCGCTGCCGCGTTGCTGGTGGAATCGCTGATGTGGTAGCGCGCTTTCCCCATCGACTTGGCTTTGTACATCGCCGCATCGGCACCGCGTAATACCTCGGACGATTCGGTTGCGACTCCCTGGCTGGTCGAGATGCCGATGCTGGCGGTGATGAATATTTCGCACCCCGCGAGCATGAACGCCGGCCGCAGTTGTTGTTGAATGCGTTCGGCGACCCGCACGCCGTCGTCGAGGTCGGCGAGGTTCTCCAGCAGGATCACGAACTCGTCGCCGCCGATACGCGCGACCAGATCGCCCATCCCAATGTTCGCGGAGCACGGCCCCAACTCGCCGGGCGGCTTCGGTCCGACCCGCACCGATTGCAGCAGCCGCCGCGCCACGCCCTTCATCAATTCGTCGCCGGTCGTATGTCCCAGGCTGTCGTTGACGTGCTTGAAGCGGTTGATGTCGATGAATAGCAGCGTAAATTGATAGCCCGGTAGCTCGCGCGCCTTGCGAACATTTTGCGTCAGGCGCTTCACGAAAAACGCCCTGTTGGGCAGCTTGGTGAGCGAATCGTGCTCGGCCTCGTGCAATAGCGAGTCCTGCAGTTCGAGCGACCGCGCTCCCACCCGCAGGCGCGCCTTCAGCTCGTCCGGATTGCAGGGCTTGGTCAGGTAGTCGTCGGCCCCCGCTTCAAAGCCCATCACAACGTCTTCGACCGCCTCGCGGGCCGTCAGCAGAATCAGATAGACCGTCGGCCCTGCGTCGTCGGCGCGAACTTCCCGGCAAACGGCGGGGCCGTCCTTGCCCGGCATCACCCAGTCCAATATCGCCATGCGAGGCGCATCTTTTCCCAGAAGGCAGTCCACCGCGCTTTGTCCGTCCGCCACGCAAACCACATCGAACCCGCTCCGTTCCAGCGTCCGCTTCAGCATGGTGCGCGAAACCGCGTCGTCATCGGCCACAAGGATCTTCACCAGATCTCCTCGCAGACCTTCTTCAAATTGGCCTGGGCGAAGGGGACTTCGTATTCAAGGTGCGCCATTTCTTCCTGAATGCCTGCCAGATCGGCCTGCCGCGCCAAGCGCTCGATCCGCATCGCCGAGGCGGACGCTTTGCCAAAGGATAGGCTGGCCAGCATCCCTTTCAGGGTGTGGGCCTCATTCTGGATGCGCTCGGCGTCGCCGCGCTCGACGGCGCGCTGCAACAGAGCATGCAATTTTAGAAACTCTTCGGTGAAGATTTCGAGGACGTCGCGCAACAGTTCGCGGTCGTATTCCACGCGGACAAACAACTCCTTCAGGTCGACCCCCGTGTGGTTCGCGAACTCTGCTGTTTGCACCGGTCGCCCCTCGACGCGAAGTGTCGCCTTGCCGTCTTATCGGCACAACAAGGGATTCTCGATAAGGCTGGCTAAAACAACCTTCACGGTAGGCAATAATGCGGGTGCCCCCGCGCCGCCAAACCCTTGCGCGAAGAGGAATTTCCTCTAAGCCGCCTGCTTCCACTTCCGGTCGAACGTCCGCACGCTGCGGAGCTCGTTCAGCAAGCGGTCCAGTTCAGCCGGGCTGATGGGCTTCGCGAGGTACCCATCCATGCCGCTGGCGAGGTAGTGTTCGCGGTCGCCCTTCATCGCATTCGCGGTCACGGCGAAGATGGGGACATGTTCCCCGGTGACCTCCTCGCGCCGCCGGATTTCGAGGGCCGCCTCGACCCCGTCCATACGGGGCATCTGCACGTCCATCAGAATGAGGTCGAAGGTCAGGCTTTCGAGCAGCGCCAGAACCTCTGTCCCGTCTTTGGCCAGCGCGACTCTGTGGCCTCGTTTCTGCAACAGCCGAAGCGCCAGCTTCTGGTTCACGAGATTGTCTTCGGCGACCAGGATGTCGAGCCCTTCGCCGAGGTTCGGCTCCAATACGTCGAGAGTTTTTGTCTCCAGAACATGAAGCGCGCGACGTTCTTGAACGGCGCTCCCCACCAACCGCGCCACGGCTTCGCGCAGTTCCGACTCCCGGACCGGCTTCAAGAGATACGCCTCCACGTGCAGCTTCTTGCAGCGGGCCACATCGCGGCGATGGCCGGCGGAGGTGAGCATCATGATGGTTGGCGCACTAACGCCTTCCTCCGCCCGGACGCGGCCGATGAAGTCGAAGCCGTCCGCGTCCGGCATGTGCATGTCGGTCAAAATCAAGCAGTAGGGGTCGCCCGCCCGGCTGGCGTGAAGCAGACACTCCATCGCGCTATCGGCGCCCTCGGCGCTGTCCGGTCTCATCCCCCAGCGGGATAACATGCGATCGAGAATGCGGCGGTTGGTGGCGTTGTCGTCGACCACCAAAACCCGCATATCGCGCAGCATTTCAGGCTCGGCCAGAACCGGCCGAGACAGGCTTGTCTCCGTCGAATCGCCCAGCAGCGCGGTGAACGAGAACGTGCTTCCCCGCCCTTCTTCGCTCGCCACGCGGATAGTGCCTCCCATGCCCGCGATGAGCCGCGAACAAATCGTCAACCCCAGCCCGGTGCCGCCATAGCGCCGGGTTGTCGAAGCGTCAGCTTGCGAGAAAGGCTTGAAAATATGTTCGAGCTTGTTGGCGGGAATTCCGATGCCAGTGTCAGCGACAGTGAAGCGCAGCAGCCGGGCGTGGTCCTTACGCTCCTCGACCGTCACGGTCAGCGCGATCTCTCCGCGCGAAGTAAATTTAATCGCGTTGCCGACCAGGTTGAGCACGATCTGCCGCAAGCGCGAAGCATCGCCCACCATCACATCGGGGACGTCGGTCGCGACATCGCAGAGCAGTTCTAACCGCTTTTCATCAGCGCGGATAGCCAGCGTTTTGAGCGCGAGGTCCAGGCATTCGCGCACCTCGAACGGCGCGGCCTCCATGTCCAGGTGGCCCGCTTCGATTTTTGAAAAGTCCAGAATGTCGTTGATGACCGTGAGCAGCGCGTCGGCCGAGAGCTTGGCCATGACGAGATATTCCCGCTGTTCGGGCGTCAGATCGGTTTCGAGCGCCAGCTCCGTCATGCCCAGCACGCCGTTCATCGGGGTGCGAATCTCGTGGCTCATGTTGGCCAGGAATTCGCTCTTCGACCGGTTGGCGGCCTCGGCTACGTCTTTAGCCTGTTGCAACACCAGGTCGCGCTGCCGGATCTGCGCCAGCATGTTGTTGAAGCCGTCGATCAGAACGCCGACCTCATCGTCATTTTCCTTGTGTACGGCGACGCTGGCCGAGTAGTCCTGATGCGAAGAAACCAGCCGCGTCGCGTCGGCGAGCTTCAGGATCGGAGATGTGATCGAATGCTGCAGCCAGGACGCCAGCAGCAGCGCCAACGGTAGCGCGATCGCCGCCAGCAAAAACATCATCACGACCCCGCGGGTGCGGCGATCGATCACCTCCGCCAGGTCGTACCGAATGTACACGGTCCCCACTTTTTCCGCCCCCAGACGCACGTCCCTAAACACGACCAGCGTGCGCAGGTCGGGGAAGTAATCCAGATTCACCTGCGCCAGCGGGGCCAGGAATTTTTCATGACCGCCCGCCGGAAAGTAGGTCGCGAACAATACCCCCTTGCGGTCATACACGGCGGCTTCCTGGACCTGCGGGGTGAACTTCAGCGCCTTGAGCACCACCACCGCAGTGGCCGGGTCATGCAGGCCCAACGCCGCGGTGCTGTTGGCCCCCAGCACCTCGGCCAGCATCTTCACGTCTTCGGTCTTGTTGGTGCGAAAAGAGTGGCTGTCGTAAACAATGAACCCAACGCAGGAGATCAGCAGCGCCGTAGTGGTCGCTAGGGTAATAATCCAACGCAACCGCGTCGCAATGGAACGGGTCGCAATAGAACGGGTATGGATGCGCTCGGTCCCGGCAACTCCCTGCACTTCAGTGCTCTCGCCCATCGAAACCTCACATTGCTTCAATTTGAGTTGTGTCCAGCGTCTTATCGGCGCGTCGAGCGCAAAAAATGAGAGGACGCGGAACATTCGTCCGGCTCGCGGAAGAAGAAAGATGCGGGGTGTGCCCACGTTTGCGTGAATGGCGCTCTCTTGACCACGTAAACATTATTGTTTATACTGACGTCTATGAAGAGCGCGGAGTTTAAGCGTTGGCTGGACAAGCAGGGAGCGACATTCAGGCCAGGTAAAGGCTCGCATTTGAAGGTCGAACTACATGGCAAAACCTCAGTGCTGCCGATGCACAACAAAGAAATCGGAACTGGCCTGCTTGAAAAAATTAAAAAAGATCTTGGCCTTAAATAGGAGAATTCAGATGCGTTATCCAATCGATATCAAGCCCGACGGAAAATTCTTTCTCGTGACCTTTCCAGACATCCCAGAAGCCCACACTCAGGGTGAAGGGATAGAAGAAGCTACGGAGATGGCGCAGGATGCGCTGGAAACGGCGCTGGATTTCTACTTCGAGGGCAAGCGGATCGTTCCTCCGCCATCGCGCATCAAGCGCGGCCAGCGGTTTGTCGAGTTGCCCGCCAGCGTTTTAGTGAAGGTGCTTCTGCTGAATGAAATGGTGCAACAGAAAGTGCGCCCCGCCGAACTGGCACGAAGGTTGGAGACTACGCCTCAGGAAGTGAACCGGCTGGTCAACATCCACCACACTTCTAAGATCGATGGGATCGCCGTGGCGATGAAGGCCCTCGGCAGGACGCTGGAGATTCGTGCGGTTTAGCCGCCTGCGGAATCCGGAGCAGGGTGAACAGCCTGGGCAACCAGACGCACACCGAGCGCCGCGCACACGCGACTTACGGTATCGAATCGTGGAGCGCTATCGGGACGCAAGGCTTTGTACAGAGCTTCCCGCGTGATCCCGGCCGTTTTCGCAATCTCCGACACGCCCCGCGCGCGAGCAATGACGCCCAGCGCCGAAGCCAATAAAGCCGCATCGTTGGCTTCCAGAATGTCGGTCAAATAGGCGGCGATGGCGGTTTCACTGTCAAGATAATGCGCCGCGTCGAACTCGGGTAGATCGACCACCTTGATCTGCTTGATGCGTTTGGTCATATTTCCTCCGTTTGGGCAGCGGGCGAATCGAGAACGTTCATCAAATGTAATCGAACGATTACATATGGTCAACCCCGTTATCGTTGGGCTTTGCGGGTAAGCTGGGCGTGTCTCTGGGCCTTTGGGGTTTCCGCCCTCAACGCCCTGCAATTAGCACGGACCCGCACCCCTGCCGATAAGCAGAAAAGGAATTGCCTCTTTCGCGCCACGGGACTCATTCCAGGCCCATCGGCACCCCCTTCGGACAGGACGGAACCCAGCATGTTTGCGATCATCGGAATTCTGGTTGTCTTCGCCTGCGTGATCGGCGGCTACTTGATGGACAAGGGAAATATCCTGGTCCTCGTCCAGCCGGCCGAACTGGTCATCATTCTCGGAGCGGCCATCGGCACGGTGTTGACCGCCAACCCAATGCACATCTTGAAGGACATCGTCACCGGACTCCTCGGCGTGCTCAAAGGAACTCCGTTTTCAAAGAAGCGCTACATCGAGACCCTCAAAATGCTGTTCGACCTGCTCTCCCGCGCCCGCAAGGAAGGCGCTGTCGCCATCGAGGCCGACGTTGAGGGCCCCGCAAAAAGCCCCACGTTTTCAAAGTACCCGGCGTTCCTCAAAGACCATCACGCCTGCAACTTCGTGTGCGACACGCTGCGCATGGCCATCACTGGCGGGGTCAGCCCGTTCGACCTCGATCAGATGATGGAGCTCGACATGGAGGTCCACCACCACTGCGCCAGCCAACCCAGCGCGGCCCTCACCACCATGGCCGACGCGCTCCCTGGGCTGGGCATCGTGGCCGCGGTACTGGGCGTGGTGGTGACGATGAGTTCGCTGGGCGGCCCTCCCGAAGAGATTGGCAAGAAGGTCGCGGCGGCGCTCGTAGGCACGTTCCTCGGCATTCTGCTGTGTTACGGCATGATCGGCCCGCTGGCCGCCAACATGGTCAAAAGCGTGGACCAGGAGCACAGCTACTACAGCGTGCTGCGGGTCGTCATGCTGGCCTATATAAAGGGCACGTCGCCCATCATGGCGGTCGAAATGGGCCGCCGGGCGATTCCCGGACATGCGCGCCCTAGCTTCGCCGAAGTGGAAAAGGCGTGTCGCGAGAAGGGGGCGCAGCCCATCGATCAGACTGCCCAAGCGGCCCCAGCGGCCAAGGCCGCCTGACCTATGCCCGACCCGCAAATTATCATCGTCAAGAAGAAGGCCCGGAGTCACGCTGGCCACCACGGCGGCGCTTGGAAGGTGGCCTACGCCGACTTCGTCACCGCCATGATGGCGCTCTTCATCGTGCTTTGGCTCATGGGCAGCAGCAAACCCGTTGTGGACGCTGTGGGCGGCTACTTTCGCGACCCCAAGGGCCTGGAATCGAAAAAGGGGACAGGACTCTCCGGGGCCAGCGCCCAGGCCGATGCCAAGAAGGACGAACTCGCCGAGCTCGAAGAACAACTTCGCAAGGCGATGGAGAAGATGGCAAACTTCGAGAAGCTCAAAAAACAGATCGAGATGACGGCGACTCCTGAAGGATTACGGATCGAGATGATCGAGACCGCCAATGGAACGTTCTTTGAAAACGGCAAGGCGCGGCCCAAGCCGGCGCTGGTCGAAGTGTTGACGATCCTGTCCGCCGAAACCGGCAAGCTGCCCAACCTGGTCTCGATCGAAGGCCACACCGACTCGAAGCCGTTTGCCGGGGCGGACGCTTACGGCAACTGGGAACTCTCCACCGACCGCGCCAACGCCGCGCGCCGCCTGATGGTCAACAGCGGCCTGCGCCAGGATCAGGTGGTGCAGGTGCGCGGCTTCGCCGACCGCAATCTGCGCAAACCCTTACAACCCGAAGACGCCTCCAACCGCAGGATCACAATCATCGTTCAATTCACCACCAAGCCCACCGCGCCCTCGGCGTTCGTCTTCGACCGCAACCTGCCTCCACCTTCGCAGCCGGCTCAGAACGAAAGCGACAAGAAGCCCACCACGCAATCAAAGCAATGAAGCCTTCTTTTGCTTTCCCCTTGCTTTTCTTTCTGTCATTCCCGAAGGGAACTTGCTGTCGCGCCCGGTAGCGGCACATCAGGCGGATGAGATGCTCGCCGTCCGCGCATTCTCGCAGCACCCGCGATTTCTCTACCAATCACGTATTGGACTCAAATCCACAGCCGCACTTCCCGGTCACTTTATTTCAACATTTGGCTTTTACGTCTATTTGGCCGGTGGATAACCCTTTGCGATGGCGTTGTGCGACGAACGGCCGGCGTACAAGTCCGGCTAGACCGCACTTCCCGGTCAGTTTTTGATGACGGTCTACCACAAAAGTGCCCAGTGCAAATAGTTTTCTTCCGGGCCTCGACGTGGAAAACCGCACTTCTGGGTCATTTTGGGAATTCTGTACTTTCGAGTTGAAGTGTGGAGCGCCCAATTTACCTGCCAGATAGTTTGTGCGTGCGAGTTTCCACCAGAGGAGGCTTTTGGGGGGGGGGCGTTTTCAAAGCACTTCCCAGTCGGAAAGAAAGCACTTCCCGGTTGTGGGCGGCGAACTTCCCGGCAACATTTGCCGCACTTCCCGGTCGAAAGTTCCGCACTTCCCGGTCACGCTTAATAGGAAGCAAGAAGTACAAGTATTAACAAGACCTTTCTTCTCGATGAAGAAGATGTCTGCAAGCCCGGCTGTGGATAAGGGAAACGGTGCCGTTTGCCTGGGTGGGGCGTTAGATGACGACTTCATACTCGGTCTTAACCAAGCCACTCGGATAATGCTGAGTCTTCACATGGCGGAGCTGGATATCACGCGGCAGCTCGCCAAATAAAGAAATGCCATCCCCAATGAGTACGGGCACACGAGTGAGGATGAGACGATGAATGAGATTTGCCCGCAAGAAACGTTGAATTGTGATCCCGCCGTCAACGTAGAGATGGTGAGCGCCACTATCGGCGAGCTTCGAAACAATCTCAGCTGGAGGTCCATCCATATGCTCGACAACACCTCCGCGTGCCGCCGATAAATCAACAGGTTGGCTACTGAGAACAACGACGCGTTTGTTACCGTAGGGCCAGTCCGGAAGGGCCAAAACCGTCTCAAATGTTTTCCGGCCTATGACAAGCGCATCAACGGTTGCCATGAACTCAACATAGCCGTGGGGCTCGCCACCGTTCGGAGGCAGAAAGTCGAATTCGCCGTTGGACCGCGCAATGAATCCATCAACGCTGATCCCGATAAAAACAGATACTGGCATCGTTGACCGCCCACTGTAAATCAACTGTGCACCATCATAGCCTGATAGGCCACTCGCACCGTCGTCTGGACGCGATTGTGACCGGGAAGTGCGGTGCGGTTTTGGGTAAGCGAAAAGGGGTCGCGAGCTCGATACGCACTGTCGTAAAAATAGTTCTTGCCCGACGTGGTAAGCGTAGGATTCTTGCCTATAGCCTTGAGGTTTGTGAATACAACTTTACAAAAAGCCGCTTAGCCGCCAACAAGAGAAAGCAGATTCCCTGCGGGAATGACAACAAGAAAAGGGATGACAGAAAGAACAGCAACAGCAACGGCACGGCGAGAGCACAAGAAAGAGCGATAGCGAGAAGCGATGAAAAGCAAGCAGCCTAAAACGATCCGCGACCGGCGATTAGAAGACTCCTCCAGCAAGGGCCGATTCGTCGAGGAGTTGGTCAAAATCCGGGAGAAGCGCGACGCCGGTGCGCTGGGCATGCAGATGACCCAGATCGCGCAGGCCATGGTGCTGTGCGGGCTTCCCTACTCTCCGACCAAGGAGACTAAGATTGTGCGGCGCGCGCGGCTGGGCGACGGGTCTACAGTGTCAGTCACTTTCAGCGCGGGCCTGGACGGCATCGCAATGCCCTACGGCTCGGATCGCACGCTGCTGCACTGGATGATCGACCGCGCCATCAAGACGCAGTCGCCGATCGTGGGTTGGGACACGGCGACGGAGTTCCTCAAGGACGTGGGCCTGGCCGATAGCGGCAAGAACCGCAAGGACCTCAAGCAGCGCTACATGCGGCTGACGGGGCTGACCATCGGCGTGGTGCGCAAAGGCAGCACCGAGTCCACCGTGCTGGTGCCCTTCATCGAGGAGTCGCACCTGCCCAATTCGGTCGACCTCAAAGCAGACCGCAACGGTCACCAACTTCTGAAGCTCGATGCACAAGCCTTTGGGTTCAAACTCGGAGACCGGATTTTCAAGGAAATCCTGCAGTACCACGTGCCGGTGCCGTTCGAGCTGCTGCAGGCGACCAAGAAGAAGTCCCAACTTCAAGACCTGCTGATTTTTCTCTATTGGCGCAGCTTCGCCGCTCAAACGGAGACCCTGATTCCATGGGAGAGCCTGCGCGAGCAGCTTTGGCAGGAAGACAGTGTGGCGAGCCGCATCCGCATTCGTTTCAAAGAGGCGATCCTGGTCTTCAAGACGATCTGGCCGGAGTTGAACGCCGAAGCCGAAAAGAAAGGTTTGCGGATCGGGCCGCCGTTGAAGGGCAGCCACCTCATTCCCCAAGCCAAGCACGTACGTCGATTGCCCGAACCAACGCCATTTCGGTAAAGCACTCCCCTTCCGCACTTCCCGGTCAAAAAGTTACCACATGAGGTATCGCAGCGATATCGCAACATGATTGCGTGCGACATTGTTGCGATAATATCCGTAACTATACAGATGCCGCTGCGATATCGCTGCGATATCTATCCGCGATAAGCGATATTGTTGCGACATCGCATGTTATGGAGGACAAATGCCGGTTATCGCTGTTTCAAATCCTAAAGGGGGGGCTGGAAAAAGTACGTCAACGTTGCTGTTGGCGACGTATCTGGCACAGCAGGGAGCGAGCGTCAGCGTAGGAGAGCATGAGGAAGTGTGGGGTGACGGGTTCCAACGACGGGGTAATCTGTTCGGGTGAGCAGGCGGCAAGAGCCATCAACCCGTGATGGAAGTGGGGACGTGCCGGTTCAGGTATACGGCGAGGTGTTGCAGCTCAAGGTCTGGCTGCTGCACATCAGCCCGATGATCTGGCGGCGCTTTCAGGTTCCGGCCGCCTTTACGTTGCGCCAGGTACATGGGGTCATCCAGGTAGCCATGGGCTGGGAAGGCATTCATCTCTTTCAGTTCTGCTTGCGGGCGGCGCATTACGGGTCTTTCGATCTCTGTGTCGATTCTCCCAACATCACTCTTGCCGAGCTTCAGCTTCGCAAGGGCGCCCGGTTTCTCTATGAGTACGATCTGAACATCCCCTGGTGCCACGAGGTCAGGGTCGAGGACAGATTGGAAGGGCAGCCCGGGAAGCGCTATCCACGATGCATCGGTGGCGAAGGCCACTGCCCTCCTGAAGATTGTGCCGGACCAGCCGGTTTCATGAACAACCGCAACTCCATGGCTTCGATGGCGTCGTGGGAGGACTTGCACACCATGGTCGAGATCGCCCGCGAAGTTCTATTGGAGGAACATCCCGAGGTCTTGAACGATGAAGAGAGGCGTTGGGAGTTGGAGGGAGCGGTGGAACGATACCGGGCGCGAGAGATTGCCCAGGGAAAGCCGTTCTCGCGCCGGGCTGTCAATGCGAACCTCCGCCGCGGCGAGCATCTCCAGTTGATGCATCAGCGGTATTGAGGATTACGCACCCTCCAGAAGACGGCGAACCGAGGTCCTCCCGATGCCGAGGCGTCTCGCAATTTCAGACTTCGAGAGCTTTTCTTTACGATAGAGACGCCGCACCTCGTCGACTTTCTTCGCGGCAGATTTTGGTCTCCCGAGCACCGTGCCCTTGGCGCGGGCATGGGCGACGCCAGCCTTGACGCGCTCGCGGAGGATCTCGCGTTCGAATTCGGCGAAGACTGCCAGCATTCCGGCGAGGGCACGACCGCTCGGCGTCGTCATGTCGAAAGCTTCGGTAAGGGAGACGAAGCCAATTCCGAGTTCTACCAGCTCTTTGAGCGTGACCACGAGATCGGCGAGCGAACGGCCCCATCGGTCCAGCCTCCAAACGACGATAGCGTCCACCTCACGGCGGCGGACCGCCGCAAGCAGTTCCTCGCGCTTTGGCCGCTGGAGTGCGCCCGATCCCACCTCTCTGATCTCGGTGGCAACCTGCCATCCTCGCCGCTCGGCGTACTCGCGCATGGCCTTGATCTGCAGCGGAAGCGTCTGCTGATCGTGGGTGGAAACTCTGGCGTAGAGGGCAACCTGGAGTCGTCGCGAGGATGCCGGAGGCCCTGGCCGAAAACCCTGCTTAATTCCGAGGTTTGAAGTGCTGGATTGACGCGGCTTTCTGATAGGCTCTCCACACTGGCCGGAACCTTATGATTATAGCCAGCACCCGCTGGTCTCACCATACCCATTCGAGGTCGTTATGCGTGTCAGAGTACTGCTTCAGATCACCGCCGAGGACGGAACGCCCGGCGAAGTCCAAGAGGTTGTGGCTTTCGAGAAGGAAACGCAACGTTCGGAGCAGATCGGCCTCTCCCTTGCCGAAGGGAAAGCCATGCTCGCTGCCGTCCAGTTGCCGCTCGTCAAAGCGCAGGTGGCTTCCTGGGTCGAACCCCATCGGATCTGCGATGTGTGCGGGACGCGCCGGAGAAGCAAGGGTAACTATCCACTCGTCTTCCGAACCCTCTATGGGGACGTGCCACTTCAAAGCCCCCGAATGCATCGGTGTCCTTGCCAGGCCGGCATCGCACCGGCTACCAGCTCGCCGCTACGGGAGCTCTTGCCCGATCATGTCGCCCCAGAGAGACTGTATCTGGAATCCCGCTGGGCCTCGCTTGTGCCCTACGCGGCTGCGGCGGGCTTGCTCGCTGACGTTTTACCCATCGCATCGGGGGCGAACGCATCCACGTTGCGGCAGCACACCCTTCGTGTCGCCAGCCGTGTCGAGGCAGAGCTCGGCGAGGAACGAACGAGCTTTATCGACGGCTGTCCAGGACAATGGGCGGCGCTGCCGATCCCCGAGGGGCGAATCGTTGTTGGGTTGGACGGAGGATACGTGCGTGACTGGAAAGATAGAAAGACCAACTTCGAGTTGATCGTGGGCCGGTCGATGCCCGAAGACCGCGATTCTCGCTACATCGGCATGGTGCATGGGTACGATGGAAAGTCCAAGCGCCGCCTCTTCGACCTGCTGAAGACGCAGGGTTTACAAGCCAATCAGAGCGTTACCTTCCTGACCGATGGTGGGGAAGAAGTCCGCTCTCTGACGGAGCGAATCACTCCGGAGGCTGAGCATGTGCTGGACTGGTTCCACATCGCGATGAGGATCACGGTGCTCGAACAGTACGCTCGCGGCGTTGCCAATCAAGACGGAACAGAAGGCAAGAAGCTTCTGCAGCAACTCGAACGGATCAAGTGGCTACTTTGGCACGGAAACCAGCATCGTGCCCGGCAGGAAACGAGCAACCTCCGCGAGGACGTTGCATCCTTGGAGCGGAACTACGAGCATCTGAAACGCTTCCGCAGGGCCGCGTGTGAGTTCGCCGTCTACATTAACAACAACTCCGGCAGCCTCATCAATTATGGAGAACGATACCGCTCGGGCGAACGCATCTCCTCTGCTATGGCGGAGAGCACTGTCAACGCCCTTGTCAGCAAACGTTTCGCCAAGCGTCAGCAGATGCAATGGACAAAGCGGGGAGCGCACCTGCTTCTCCAGACCCGCACCAGGACGCTTGACGGAACACTCAGACCACTATTCGAACGCTGGTATCCCGGCCTGACCGCACCCACAGCCGTCGACCCGGATCAGGCACTCGCCGCGTGAGACCCCAAACTTTCTCATGCTCTCAGCGAAATCTGACCCACCGCCGCATGATTACAGATTTCGGCTTCCACCTCGGTCAACTCGCTAGGATTGAGAAGGGCGAAGGCGTCAACGCGCTCATATTGCTGAAACTTTGCGCCGCATTCGACATAGCGCTCGAGGATC
>JBBRCA010000008.1:0-41421 GCA_038205325.1 Terriglobales bacterium
AAGCGGCGCAATCCACAGCTTGAAGATCGGCCCGATGGCCCAGTTCTGCTGCGTATACACGCCGCGCACCTTGCCCGTACCGTTGTCGAGGTTGTAGTAGGCGTCCAGCGTCTCCCACTCTTTGGTGGTCTTCAGCGGCCCTTTTTCGCGGCGCATGAACGCGGGAATCGCCGGGTTTTCGGTGGGGTGCGCGGGCGGCGCGAAGTCGCCAAAGTGCTGTTTCACGTAGCCCAGCGAACCGAACAGACCCTCCTCCTCGCCGCTCCACAACCCAATGCGGATGGTGCGCTTCGGATGCACGTCGAGCGCCTTCAGAATGCGCATCGCCTCCAACGCGACGATCGAGCCTGCGCCATTATCGGTCGCGCCGGTGCCGGATATCCAGCTATCCAGATGTCCGCCGACCATCACGACCTGGTCCTTCAACTTCGGATCGCTGCCGGGAATCTCAGCGACCGTGTCGAAGCCGTGCTCGTGGTCGCCCGTAAACTTGGTTTCGATATTCACTTCGACGGTCACCGGCACATGGTTCTGCGCCAGACGCCCAAGACGGTTGTAATGCTCAATCATCATCACTGCGTTTGGAATCGCGACGGCATTTTCGCGCGTCTGCGCATTGCGTCCCAGGTTGGCTCCGTTATCGTCGAAGATGATGCCCGTTCCGCCGCCGTGTCCGCCGTCGCGGCTCGGCGTAATGATGGCCAGCACGCCTTCCTCGGCCATCATCTTGAGCGCGGCCTGGCGAAGCTGTCCAATCTTCACGAACTGCGCAATGCGCTGTTCGAGGGTCATCTGCGGCCCGGGGCCCGGAGCGCGCGGACCTTCGATCTTTTCCATGTCCTTCAACTCGTCATCGGTGTAGCGATGAAACAGCGGCTCGGTCAGGTCCGGCGTCGACCGCATCGCGCCCAGCAAAACGATTTTCCCCGCAAGCTTGCCTTTGAGCGCGGCCAGGTCCCTCTCGTCGTTAAGCGCGACGTAGACAATCTCGCCGCTGACAGGCCCTTTGGTCGCCGGACTCCACGGAGCGGCTTGCAGCCAGAGAGGTTCCGGGTCGGGCGAAACCATGCGTCCCCAGGTATTGATCTGCTGCCAACCCATGCCAAACTCGCCCCAATCCTCAAGGTGCGCGTTCTTTAGGCCAATGGCGCTCATCGTATCGCGCGTCCAGGCGTTGGCCTTGGCCATATTGGGCGAGCCGGTCAGCCGCGGCCCGATATCGTCAGCCAGCCCGCCCGCAAACTGCATCACCTTGCCGTGCGTAAAGCCTTCGGTGCGGATGCGCGAGTACATCGTGAGGTCGATGTCCTCAACCCCCGGCTGCGCGCCATAGTAGCCGCCGGGCTGCTCGCCCTTTTGCTCGGCCTTCTCTTCGGTCTTAGATTCGGCAGACTTCTTCTTCTGAGCCGATGCCGTCAGCGGACAGGTGGAAACAAGCGCTGCGGCGAGCGATGTCGCGACACAGCAACGCAGTAGGATACGTAGAAATTTCATGCGTGAACTCCTCGGAAATCTGAATCAGGTGATAACGATACGCGCCACACCCAGAAATTGTTTCGTTTTCGGAGGGCGGCTTCGGAGCAAGCGGCTTACGGAGGGAGCAGAGGCCTTCAACATCGAGCGCAAACCCGTCACCATCAAGGCAAGACAGTCCGCATCAAGACTGGGACTTGTGCGGAGACTCGTTATCCTTACGCAGCTTTCTGCGCGTCCACAGCGTCCCCAGATACCCCAGCGTCATCACCAATACCGCCAACCCCACCGGCAGTCCCGCGAGCTTGTACGTCAGCGCGAAGTTCGGATGCTTGCCCGTGGCTGTCATGTAAACCAGCATCCCAACGATCGCCACAAACGTCGTCGCGAAAAACGCCGCGAAGCCGGTCGCAAAACTCATCAACAGAGTCTGGAACCAGCCCAGCTCTCCCAGCGGAATCCCCAGCAGGACGCCCTCTTGCCGGGCGCGTTCTACTCCATGTGCTTCGGTCATTCATTTAGACTATACGGATGGCCGAAAGCGCGCAGGCAGGACTGGTTCGGGCGGTGCAGGTCGCGCGCGATGTCGAGGAGCGGCGCTCCGCAAACGGGCTGCGTTTTGCCACGTTCGGCGAAACCGGCGTGACCGCGCCCGACCTCCAGAGCATGATCGAGGCCGTGCCCCCCGCAATTACCGCCGCGCTCAAAGGCAACACCTACTTTTTCGTCCCACTGGCGCTGCGAGAGGCCGCCGCGACGGAAGCCGCGCCACAATCTTCTCCCGACCACGCCATGGTCGCCTCTGCCTACTCGGCCGAGTTCGACGACGAAGCCATCTGCCACCGAAACGTTGCGCTGGGCACGGGACACCAGGGCGTCTTCATCTCCACGCGCCTGATGGGCGACCGTTTCGCCTTGTGCTTCGAGTTCTTCATCAACATCGCGCACGCCTTCGTTGATGAGACAGGCGTTCCGGAAAGCTTCGAGAATCTTATATGGGAGCAGGCCACCGGCGGTGCCCGCGGCAGTCTCGGCGTGGCCCGCGGCGAAACCAGCATGGACGCCTGGGAGTCGCGCAACCTCGCCCTCGGTCGCCCCATAGAGGACGAGACTGTTCGGTCAGCTCGCATCGCCCCATCGCGGCGTGGACGCACCTTCGCCAGCATGACGGCTTCGGCATCGAACGAGGCTGGCCCTGATGCCCCCAAGATCGACGAGAAGGAACGCGGCCTGTTTGTCTCCGCAGCCTTCTCGGACGCGCTGGCCATTTATCTACTCTCACTCGCGGTCGATTTCGACTACTCAGAACTGCGCGAGCGCGAATACCCTCTGCTCGCTCCCGCCGCGCTCGCCGCGCGCCTGCGCATGATGGCCGAACTCTTCCCCCCCAACACCGGCTACGAGTTCGCCGTTCGCTACCGCCGCCGCGCGTAGCTCCCCAGCCCAACTCTGTCATCTCGACCGGAGTCTTCGCGCACTCTGCGAAGACGCAATGGAGACATCGCAGCATTTCTGCCGCGCGCTACTTCACCGCCGCCATCGCAGCGCGGAACAGCTTCTCAAAGTCCCCTGCGACGCCCGCATCCCTGGCCGCATTCTCGACCGCTTTCAGCGCCACGGCCCGCGGATAGCCCAAGTTCACCAACGCGCTCAGCACATCGTCGGCAACCGCGCCCAACGAAGCCGGAGCAGAAGTCTGCGCCGCCGTTCCCACCATGTCGTCCAGCTTGTCCTTTAACTCCAGCACCACGCGCTCGGCAGTCTTCTTGCCGATGCCGGGAATCCGTGTCAGCGTCGCATGGTCCTGTCCGCGAATCGCCCCCACCAGCCGCTCGGCGGAAATTCCGCTCAACACCGTAATCGCCAGCTTCGGCCCAATACCGGAGATGGTTAGCAGCTTCTCAAACAGCCGCTTCTCCTGAAGCTCCGCAAACCCGAACAACGCCAGCGCGTCCTCGCGCACATGTGTATGGATAAACAGCGCAGCCTCCGCGCCCTCCGCGGGCAACGCCGTATACGTCGAAACTGAAATGGCAACGTCATACCCCACGCCGCCACACTCCACCACCACCGAGCTCGGCGTCTTGCCGAACACCCGTCCTCGCAGATGTGCAATCACAAACGCGATTCTACCGCTGTCCTCCTCAATGAGTCGCAGCGAGCATAGAAATACGTCTTACATTAATTTGCTTTTCTCGCTTGCGCGTCCGATTGATTTCGTAGGACGACTGCATCCGCATCAACGTCTCCATTTTCACTCCAAAGGCTTTCTCCAACCGGAGAGCCATATCTCCCGACAGGCCAGCCTTCCCGTTGAGCAAGCTCGACAACGCAGGCCGCGACACGCCTAACGCCTCCGCTGCCGCCGTAACGCTCAACCCCGCGGCTGCTACGATTTCTGTCCGAATAAAGTCTCCGGGATGAGGGGGGTTCTTCATGGGCATGGCATTTCTCCTTCGGACTTGGAGGGTCTCCTGCCCTTCGTCAAAGCACGGGATGACTATGAGACCGCTACTAGTGGTAATCCTCTAAACCTACATCGTAAATTTCACGCTCGATGGTGTCGATACGAAACGTCAGCCGCCGATTCGCGGTAACGCTCAGGCTCCATGTGCCTTTGCGATCGCCTGTCAACGTATGCGCTTTCCATGACGGAAGCCTCCGCAATTCTTCCGGGTCTTCCATGTCGTCCAGAAACGCGAACATTTTATGGAGCTTGTCCACTGCATCGGGCGGCACGCCTTTCGCTATGTCCTCCGCATAAAGCTTCTTTAAGCCCTTGTGAAGGAAATTTCGTAACTCCATCCAAATCACCGTAGCCCGTAACCTAACACATGTCAAGCTGGGTCCGTTGAAGTTTTTTGCAAATTTTCGCGCGTGGCCTCACCCATGTTCCGCCACATATGTCCGATGAATCACATCGAACACCTTCTGCGTCAATGCGTCGGCTTCCTTCGTCGTCATCCCCACGGTCGAAATCGGCTCTCCCACAATCAACTTCAGCGGCCTCGGTCTTAGCGCATAAACATGAATCGGCAGCAGTTCATACGTCCCCACCAACGTCAGCGGGACCAGCGGCACCTGCGCCTTGATCGCCATCCACGCCGCCCCCGACACCATCTTCTGCAACTCCCCCATGGCCGCGCGACCGCCCTCGGGAAACAGCATCAACGGCATCCCCGCCCGCAGCGTCGCGACGCCGCGCCCCAGGCTCGCGACCGCCGATCGCGCCGAAGTCTGGTCCACCGGCACCTGTCCGGAGCGATTCAGATACCACCCGATAAACGGTATCTTCCACAGCGCGGTCTTCGCGAGTATCCGAAACTGAAACGGCAGGTTCGCAAACAGCACCGGCGTGTCGTAGTAGCTCAGATGGTTGCTGGCATAGACCGCAGGTGCCGCCCCCAGCAGGCGCTGCGGATGCGCGACGGTCACGGGCGAAAGCGCCACGCGCAGCAGCGTCCGCGCCCACATTCGGGCCAGCGCGTGTTGCTGCCGACCCGTCGTGTCCCAAACGCCGCACAGCAGCGACACCAGACCAAACCCCACCGTTGCCAACGCCACCATGGGTAAAAAGAACACGTAATTCGCCCACCGCAAAGTGACCGAAATATGTGGATACGGCGCAGCTTCGCGCACGACGCGTTCTTCCGGCTGCAGCATCTCGGTCGGCTCAGACATCGTTTTCTATGCTAACCGCTCACAGCAACTGCCAACGTTTTGTCATCTCGACCGGAGCGTAGCTCAGTGGAAAGATCGCAGCATTCTTTCCGCGACGTCACCCAATCCAGGTGCTGGGTGCCCCATTCATCACACTGTCTCACCGCGCGATGAGTGGGTAGGCCACTACTCCTCCCCCAACGCCAGAGCCCTCAACTCCCCCACCAGAAACACCGACCCTGTCGCCACAATGATTCCCTCCCATGGCGTGATCTCCCGAGCCTGCATCAACGCTCCGGGCAGATGCGGCGCAGCATGGGCGGACACATCGAGCGCCTTCGCCGCAGCCAGCAACTCATCCACACTCGCCGCCCGCGCATTCTGAATCGGCGCCAGAACGATGTGGTCGCGCGCCCGCAGCGGGTCGCCCGAAGTCGCATCGAAAAGCGGAAACAATATCTGCGCGAGCTCTGCAATCTGCTTGTCGCGCAAACACGAAAAGATCAGCGTCCGCGGCCTCTCTTCCGGCAACTCCGCCAACGCCGCCCGCAGCGTCCACGCGCCCGCGGGATTATGCGCCACATCGAGCAGCAACGGCGCACGACGCGCATCCGTCGACCTCAGCAACTCCAACCGCCCCGGCCAAAACGTCTCGCGCACGCCCCGCTCAATCGCCGCATTGGGAATGTTGAAACCATGGTTCGTCCGCAACTCCACCACCGTCGCCACGGCCAGCGCTATATTCCGCTGCTGATGCTGGCCCGCCAGCGGCGAATCAATCCCGACCACCTCACCCTCCACCGCCAATTCATACCGATTCCGCGCCACAAACGCGCCCTCTATTCCCTGTGCCCTGTTCCCTAATCCCTGTTTCATCGGCGGCAGATACCGCGCCGCATCCACCCCGCGAACATTTAGCACGACGGCCATTTCCCCGATCGCCTGGTTGGCCAATGGATGCTGTGACAGTGTCACCAGCACGCCATTCTCGCGCAGAATGCCCGCCTTCTCGCGCGCAATTTCGGGCAGCGTATGTCCGAGGTAGTCCATGTGGTCCATCGCAATATCGGTAATCACCGACACCAGCGGCTCAACCGAATTGGTCGCATCCAACCGCCCGCCCAACCCCACTTCGAGCACCGCCAACTCCACCCGCCGCTCCGCGAAGTAGACAAACGCCATCGCCGTCAACACCTCAAAAAAACTCGGAGTGTGCGGCAGCGCCCCCTGCTCCACCAGCCCTCGCGCAACCTCATCGACCCGCGACAACACCCGCGGAAAATCCTCATCCGCTATCTCTGTAAGCGGATTGTCATCTCGACCGGAGTCTTCGCGCACTTTGCGAAGACGCAGTGGAGAGATCGCGGCATTTACATCCGCGGGGTGCCCCATAGCCTGCCTTGAGATTGTCGAAGGGTCCGGATTTTCGGACATGGGATCCACCGCCCCCAACACCCGAATCCTCTCATTCACCCGCACCAGATGCGGCGACGTATAAAGCCCCGTCCGCAACCCCGCCGCATTCGCAATGCTGGCCAGCGTCGCCGCCGTCGAGCCTTTGCCATTGGTCCCCGCAATCAGCACCGCCGGAAAACTGCGCTGCGGATCACCCAACGCCGCCAGCAACGTCCGAATGTGGTCGAGCGTAAACTTTCGCGGCTGCCCCTGAACCGCAAGCTCCGGCCCCAGCGCTCGCAGCCGCTCCAGCGCCTCAGCATACGTCAATAAATTATGCGTCTGCATCGGTACCTTGGCTTCTTCCGCAACCAAACGTCGTTTCTCGGCGACCAAAACAAAGTGCACACCCCACCATTGCTAAGTCCTTATTTATGAGGGCTTTATATTCAAAAGTCTTTTCGTTTCAAGACTTTATGCCGCTAGTCCACCTTCAAGTCCTTTGTTGTCAGGGCTTTGTGCAAAAAACGGGGGGAGGGGGGCATCCCCGAGCTCACTAACTCGCTGCGGCAACATCCACCCCAGCGCCTGCACCAGATAGCCCTTCAAGTCCTTGCGCGGCACAATTGCATCCAGAAAACCATGCTCCAGCAGGAACTCCGACCGCTGAAACCCCGGCGGCAGCTTCTGTCGAAGGGTCTGCTCGATTACCCTTGGCCCCGCAAACCCGATCAACGCGCCCGGCTCCGCGATATTCAGATCGCCCAACATCGCAAAACTCGCCGTAACGCCCCCTGTGGTGGGATCGGTCATTAGCGAAATGTATGGAATCTTCGCATCGTCCATCCGCGCCAGTCCCGAAGAGACCTTCGCCAACTGCATCAGCGACGCGATCCCTTCCATCATCCGCGCCCCGCCCGACGCCGCAACGATAATCAACGGATGCCGCGTCGCCAGCGAGCGGTCGACCGCCCGTGCGATCGTCTCGCCCACCACAGACCCCATCGATCCACCGATGAACCCATACTCCATCACCGACAGCACCACGTCGTGCGGCCCCAGCTTGCCGATGGCGTTGATGATGGCATCGTTGAGGCCGGTCTTCTTCCGCGCCTGCTCCAGCCGCCGCTTGTAGGGCTTAAGGTCGACAAAAGTCAGCGGGTCGGTCGACCGCAACTCCAGATCGACCAGCTCATACCCCGGCTCCAGCAGGTTCTCAATCCGGGAGCGCGCGTCGAATTTGAAATGCTTGTCGCAATGCGGACACACCTGAAGATTGGCGTCGAGATCAGCTTTAAAGAGCACCTTGCCACACTCGTCGCACTTGGTCCACAGGCCTTCGGTGCGCACCTCGTGGCCCTCCGAAGGAACAATCTGATGGGTGTCGCGCTTGAACCAACTCATAGGCAGCTTGGGGTCTCCTGGCGCAAACATCGCGGCCTTCGACATTGTATCGAAGGCCGCTCGAACTCGGACTATCTTGTTCCGCACTCCGCTCCCTACAATGCTGTCATGAAGCTTTCCGTCCCGCCTCACCACCAACACCATGAGCGCCACTCCGGCTCTGGCGAAGTCATCCGCGATATCGTCATCGGCCTGGCCGACGGCCTCACCGTCCCGTTCGCGCTCGCCGCCGGACTTTCTGGCGCGCTCCAGAACACGCATCTGGTGGTGCTCGCGGGCCTCGCCGAAATCGCCGCAGGGTCGATTGCCATGGGCCTCGGCGGCTACCTCGCCGCGCACGGCGAGGCGGAGCATTATGCCTCCGAGATGCTCCGCGAAGAGCGCGAAATCGTCGACATGCCCGAGGACGAAGCCGAAGAGATCTACGAGGTGTTCACGCACTACGGCATCTCCCGTGCAGCCACCGCGCCGGTGCTTACCGAACTCCAGCAACAGCCCAAACAGTACGTCGACTTCATGATGCGCTTCGAACTCGGCCTCGTAGCCCCGGACCCCAACCGCGCCTGGCGCTCCGCCCTCACAATCGCCGTATCGTATATCGTCGGCGGTGCAGTGCCTCTCGCGCCCTACATTCTTATGCCCCACTCGCCTCTTGGCGCGCTCAAAGTCTCAGTCGTCGTCACGCTGCTAGCTCTCATCATCTTCGGCGCGGTCAAAGGCAAAGCCCTCCAGACCGGCGTCCTCAAGAGCGCCATCCAAACCGCGCTGATTGGCGGTGCGGCCGCAGCGGCAGCCTATGGCTTGGCCAAGCTGCTCAGTGGGCATAACGTGTAAGCGCAAGAATCACCCTATAAAGGAGCTGTGTGAGGGACAACAGCGTTGGCATGCCGGAGTTGATCGACGCCTATAAGCGTGAGGAGGAGAGCTTCGGTGTCGTTCGCGTATCGATCTCCGGTGAGTTGGCAACGTTTGAATTCAGTGTCGAACCAACAGGTTACAAATCACTTAAACGCATTCTCCAATCAAAGCCACACGTGGTGACGCCGGGCGTCCCGTATCGCTACTTCTTTATGGGTAAATACTCCAGAAAGAGATTTGGGGTCGAACCCGTCACCTTCGGAGTGCGGATTGAAAGCGGACCCAACTCCAAGACCTTCGACTTCGAGGGGCCAACCAGTCTGTTAGCAAACTTGATCTGGTTCAAGGATCTTAAAACAATCGAAGAGACTTCAGGACTTAAACGGATTGGATGAGAAACGCGTAGCGTCCGTCTCACAGACCATCTATCCTTATCCTGTGACCGACCCCATAAAAATCCAGCTTCCCGACGGCTCCATCCGCGAAGTCCCTCGCGGAACCACGTCGCTCGACATCGCCAGTAGCATCTCTCCGCGTCTGGCCGCCGCAGTTGTCTTTGCGCGCATCAAGCCGCTGACGCCCGTAGCCGCAAGCACCAACGAAGCTGCGCTCGAACAGTCGGAGGAGGCCATGTATTCGAACGCCCCGGCACAAGCCGAGCGCCTCGTCGATCTCAACGGCCCGCTCACCGAAGACGTCGCCCTCGAACTGCTCAAAGAAAACGATCCCGCCGCTCTGCGTGTGGTCCGTCACTCCGCCGCGCACGTCATGGCGACCGCCGTCCTCGAACTCTTCCCCGAAACGAAACTCGGCCACGGGCCCGCCACCGACAACGGCTTCTTCTACGACGTGTACCGCGAAATCCCGTTCACCGAATCCGACCTCGCGCACATCGAAGCCCGCATGGCTGAAGTCGTCGCCCGCGACGAAAAGTTCGTCCGCGTCGAAGAGCCGCGCGAAGAAGTCCTTGCCGATTACAGAGAAGCAGGCGAGTTCATGAAGGTCCACTTCATCGAGCGCTTCACCAAACCCGGCGACGAAATCTCGCTCTACAAAAATGGCAACTTCACCGACTTCTGCCGCGGCCCGCATGTGCCCTCAACAGCGCGTGTCAAGGCATTCAAGCTAACATCCCTCGCTGGCGCCTACTGGCTCGGAGACGAGAACAACCAGCAGCTCCAACGCCTCTACGGCACGGCCTTTTTCTCACAGAAAGACCTCGACGCGCACTTCAAGCGCCTCGAAGAAATCAAGCTGCGCGACCACCGCGTACTGGGCAAGCAGCTTGACCTGTTCAGCATTCAGGAAGTCGCCGGCGCGGGCCTCATCTTCTGGCACCCCAGGGGCGGCCTCATCCGCAAAATCATGGAAGACTGGATGCGCGACGAGTGCGTGCGACGCGGCTACCAGCTCGTCTACACGCCGCACATCATGCGCCGCGAGCTTTGGAAAATTTCGGGCCACGAAGGCTACTACAACGAAAACATGTACCCGGCAATGGAACTCGACGATGCAGAGTATCGCCTTAAGCCGATGAACTGCCCGGGCCACATTTTGATTTACAAGAACTCGCCGAAGTCCTACCGCGACCTGCCACAGCGCTATGCCGAACTTGGCAACGTCTACCGTTACGAGCGCAGCGGAACGATGCACGGCTTGCTGCGCGTGCGCGGATTCACTCAGGACGACGCCCACATCTTCTGCACGCCGGAGCAGATCGAAGACGAAGTGGTCGCCTGCATCGAGTTCGCGCAAGGCATGCTCAACACCTTCGGTTTCGCCGACTTCAAAGTCGAGCTTTCCACGTGGGATCCCACCAAGCCGCAGGACTATCCCGGCTCCCCGGAGGACTGGCAGAACGCCATCGACTCGCTCAAACGCGCGCTCGACCGCAAGGGCATTCCGTTCCGCGAAATCCCCGGCGAAGGCGCCTTCTACGGCCCCAAGATCGACGTCAAACTGGTCGACGTTCTCGGCCGTCTATGGCAGCTCTCGACCGTGCAATTCGACTTCAACCTGCCTGCGCGCTTCGAACTCGAATACACCGGCGCAGACGGCGAGAAGCACCAACCCGTGATGGTGCACAGAGCGCTGTTTGGATCTGTCGAGCGCTTCTTCGGCGTACTTATCGAGCACTACGCCGGAGCGTTCCCGCTGTGGCTCGCGCCCATGCAGGTCGGCCTCGTGCCCATCGGCGAGAAACATTTGCAATATGCCGAAAGCGTGAAGCTGCGTTTGGAAGCCGCTGGTCTGCGCGTCGAACTCGACGCCTCGAACAACAAGATGCAGGGCAAAATTCGCGACTTCGGTTTGCAGAAAATCCCCTTCATCCTTGTGCTGGGCGACAAGGAATCCGCCACCGATTCGGTCAGCGTCCGGGTCCGCGGTCAAGGCCCAAGTGCCGGCGATCAAGGCTCCGTCAGTATCGGCGACTTTATCGCCCGCGCGAAAACGTTGGTCGAGACCCACTCGATGGAACTCTGACCCTGCCCAATCGTGCTACAGACGTGACTACCTCTGGCGGTAAAGCATGTAGTCGCCGAAGGCTGAGTCCGCCACCCAGTGAGTTCGCACTTCTTCCTCAATGACCGACCCCAAAATATATTCAGGGTGTCTCTGTTTGTAGGTGTATCCCAATCTGAAAATTCGGAATCGACGCCGATTATCCGCCATTCCGCCGCCCGTCAGGTAGTTGTACAAAGGAACCAACGCGTACTCGCTCTTGCGCATTTCGGCGACTTCGATACGCTCACCGGATTCGTCCCAGGCGTCCATCAGGCCGCAAAAGAAACTTGGCTCGTACTTATCGTCACGCATCAACTCGCGTTTCAGCGGCTGGGGCAGGTTTAGCGGAGCGGCGATCTTCTGCCCATGCGTGGCGGCCAACAGACGATCCATGTCGAAGCCACCCGTGTCCGCCGGACCGTGCAGCAGAACGCGCTGGATCGTAGGCCGGAAGTAGAGCGACTCCTCCGCCGTGCTCAGGACCGCGGAAAGCGCGAGCAAGCCCAGCCAGACTTTCGACCAACTACTCTTAAAGGCGTCGATCGCGAGCAACGCCAGCAAGCCAAATCCCACGCCGCTGAAAAACGTGTGCAGCGAATCGCTGTGGCCGAGAGCGGAAGGGACCATGCCCAACGAAGCGCCATACACACCAACCACGCCTGCGGCGCTCGGACCGTGACGCTTTATATATCCTGCGACCGCGAAAGGGGCGACGCCGACGGACAGCAGGAGAAAGATCACGATGTTGGCAGAGGGGTCGACGATCGAGTTGAACCCGCCTTTGCCGAATGTCCCGATCACCCGGAAATAGGCCCAGCCTTCGATTGCGACGAACAGGAGAGCGCCGGCCACTGGGGCCACGCACAGCAAGAGCGCGCGTCGTTCGCCCCAAGCGGCGCGGTAAACGCCCAGCGCTCCGACGCCGAGAGCAAATGCGATGCCTACTTCCGCCGATACCGCCAGCGCCATCATTTGCGCCAATACAAATAGCGCCGCCTGTTGCGCCAGACCGCGCCGGTCGGCGATCCAGAGAATAGCGGCGTAACACCAAGCGAAGCGAAACATAGTGTAGTTGAGCGCGAGCATCGGTTCCAACGTACCGAACGCTAACATAACCAGCGCGATGCCTCTGGTCCTGCGCAACAGCGGCAGTTTTCCGAGGATGTAGAACACCATCGCCAGGCCCGCCACCTGCATCGCCGCAAGCGAAACCATGTAGGCTGCCTCCGGCCCAATGCCTAACGGACCGAGCATCTTGATGAAGGACGCCGGCCACCAGAACAACAACGGCCCATAGGCAAACTCGAGGTCGCGATACAGGGTCGCGTGATTGTGCAACCCATGAGTGAGTTGGGCGATGAAGTATCCAGCATCGCCGTAAAACACATCGGCGCGCACCACGCGCCAACCCAGGAAAGCGGTAAAGGCGACCGCCGCAAGCGCAGAGTACCCGAGCCACCGCAAAGGCATGGGGCGATCCACCGCTGGCTCGCGCACGACCGCGCCCGCCCTCAGCCGCCACAGCATGATCGCTACAAACAAGCTGATCAGCGCGGTGGCAATCGCCGCTACGCGATTGTTGAAACCGATCGTGTAGGACGAAGAGAACGTGGGAATCTGCGGGGGAAACGCGAACGGAAGAATGAAAACGCACCCTATCGTAAGCGCGACTATTCCGGCCCAGAAGAGCTGCTTGTGTCGAGTCACCATATGCTGTCAGGGTCGCGCTACCCCAGCGTCTCCATCAGCTTGTTGACGGTGCGGTTGAGGTCCTTGTCGTTGCGGCGCTGCTCGTCGATCTTAGAGATCGAGTGCATCACCGTAGTGTGGTGCTTGCCGCCGAACTGCCGCCCGATTTCGGGTAGCGACGCCTCGGTCATCTGCTTGGCGAGGTACATCGCGATCTGACGTGGAACGACGATCTGGCGCGCGTTGTTCTTCTGCTTCAACTCCCCAACCCGCATTCCAAATTGTTCCGCGACCGCCCGCTGAATCGCTTCGATGGTGATCTTGCGCACCTGTATATCTATAAATTGTTTTAGGCATTGTTGCGCAGTGGGCAGCGTAATTTCGATGCCGTGCATGGAGCACCACGCGATCAGCCGCACCAGCGCGCCTTCGAGTTCGCGCACGTTGGTGCGCACATTGCCCGCGATAAAGAGGGCCACGTCAGTGGGCAGAGTGGTCTGCTCCAGCTCCGCCTTGCGTTGCAGAATTGCAACTTTGGTTTCCAGATCCGGCGGTTGGATGTCCACCACCAAGCCCCACTCGAAACGCGAACGCAGGCGGTCTTCAAAGCCGACCAGCTCCTTGGGCGATCGGTCGCAGGCGACCACGATCTGTTTCGAACCATCATGCAACGCGTTGAAGGTGTGGAAGAACTCCTCCTGCGTGCGCTCTTTGCCGGCCAAAAACTGGATGTCGTCGATCAGCAGCACGTCCACGTAGCGGTACTTATCGCGGAAGCTTTGCATCTTGTCGTAGCGCACGGAGTTGATCATCTCGTTGGTGAACTTTTCGCCGGAAATGTAGCTGATCGAAGCGTGCGGCTGACGGAACTTCACTTGGTGCCCGATGGCGTGCATTAGGTGGGTCTTACCCATCCCCACCCCGCCATAGACAAAAAGCGGGTTGTAGGCTTTCGATGGCCGTTCGGCTACCGCCGATGCGGCAGCGTGCGCAAACTGGTTGCCGGAGCCGGTGACGAAAGTGTCGAACTGATAGCGCGGGTTGAGCTGCGAGGCCGCGGTCCAGTCGAAACGCGACTGCTCCGGGCCTACGCCGGCGATAGATTGCCGCCCGTTGCGCGGTGCGTTGAGGCTATGGCTGGGTTGCGGAGCGAAGCCTCCATCCTCGCGCACGGCGCGCGCAGGATCGGCTACGGGCGGCTCAAAGATGACGGCGTCGATGTCCAGGCCGAGGTTGTCGATGGCCTCTTGTATCAAGTCGCCATAGCGATCGCCGACGTGCGAAAAGTCGGGCGAGGGAATGCGAACATACATGGTTTTTTCGGAGACGTGCGAGAAGCGCGTGGGTTTCAACCATGTTTCAAAGCTCTGCCGGTTGATCTTTTTTTCGAGCGCACCCAGAACGCGGACCCACTGGTTCAAGACGGCGGTCGACACCGGGACGAATGACATGCTTTATCTTCCTTAGATTCGATAAGTCCCGCGGACGTGCGCTAAATCACAATCCAGGCCAAGTACAGTGAAAAAGAACGCAAAAAGGCTCCCGGTCCTCCATGACAGTACGTCGTGGAGAAGAGTGATACCTGTTGCTATGGATCTTCGGTTGTATATAACGAGCCGAAGAAAATTGGATCAGGGTAGTGCGGCCCAACTGTGGAACAGCTCGCGACGTGTTTTCACGCCATCACGGAACGGAACTGATACTAGCACGCGAGAGGGTCGGTTTTTGCAAGACAAAAGATGCAATCGCAGAAGAAATTTTTAGGTTGCACAACTCTTGGTGAAGAATCGAATTGAGAACGCTAGACGCGTGCCGGCTGCGCGACCGAATCTTTCCCGTCGCGAATTTCGTTGCTCGTTTTCCACCGTTCGCGTATACTCAGTACTTGCTGCCGAACACGAAATTCTGCTCACAGGAAACACTCTCATGCCGAAGCGCACATTCCAACCCAACCGCCGCCGCCGCTCCAAAGTCCACGGCTTTCTGGTCCGCATGGCTTCCAAAGCCGGGGCCGCCGTACTGAGCCGCCGCCGCGCCAAGGGTCGCCACAAGATCGCCGTCTCCGCTGGCTTCCGCGACTAGCAGGTACGTCTCAATGCATGGACTTCCGCTTTCTTTGGAACTCGCGTGCAAAGGCCTCCCCGAGCTGTGGTCGCCGCGAGTGGTGGGGCAAGTCAACGATCAATTTGTGAAGGTAGTGCGTGCCCAGGGCGAGTTCCCGTGGCACACACATGTCCTCGAAGATGAGCTCTTTCTGGTGCTGCGCGGATGTCTGCGCGTCGGCCGTTCGGAAACGGACGGAGGCTCGGTGGATGTGCATCCAGGAGAGATGTTCATTGTTCCCCGCGGCATTCGGCATAATACATCGGCTGTTCAAGAGACATGGCTTGTGCTGATCGAAACAGTGACAACGCAGCACACGGGTGGCCAACAGACGCCGCTGACGCGCAGCATCGCGGAGCAAATGTAGTAGCCTTCGAGGCTCCGATGAGCGCACCTTCAAAGTCATACCGCCTTCGCAAACATGCCGACTATCAGCTCGTCTACAAGCGCGGGCGCAAGCAGCATGCTAAAAACATCGCCTACTTCTATGCTCTGCGGCCACCTGACCGTCGCAGCGATACCGCAGGCGCGCGCGTTGGTCTCACGGTTCCCAAGGCGTTGGGAAAAGCCGTGGACCGCAACCGCATCAAGCGACGTCTGCGCGAGGCGGTGCGGCGCAATGTGGAGTTGTTGTCCGCGCCGCTCCCAACGCCGATTGACGTTGTGCTGCATCCGCGGCGGACCGTGATGGAGATGGAGTTCGCCGCGCTCGAGCGCGAGGTGGGCGTCATTTTTCGCGCGGTGCAGAAGGCCAGCGAGTTGGCGGAGCGGCGAGTTGGAAATAAGCTGCCACGGGGCCCTCAAGCGTGAGCGTCGCCGAGCGGCTCTACCGCCTCTACAAGCAAGTGCTCTCGCCTGCGCTGCACGGGTGGGGCTTCACGCAGTGCAAATATCTTCCGACGTGCAGCGAGTATGCCTATGTAGCTGTATGTCGCTACGGCTGGCTGCGAGGGAGCTGGCTCGCGCTCGGCCGCTTGCTGCGTTGCCACCCGTTTGCCAAAGGGGGACTGGATCCAGTCCCATAACGGAGCCGTAGATGAGCGTTTACTTTTTCGGCACTCATCTGTCTATCCGGTTATCCATTTATGATTGAAGGGTGTATGCGAACGGTGTAGGCCGCGCTCCCGTGACGGCTTTGAAAGTGCAGGAAATCTCTTTTGGCAGAGTTCAAGAATCCCAATCAAGCTAGCGGCGGTGGCGGCGCTCAAGATAACCGCTCGCTGCTGGTGATGTTGGTCGTAATGTCCGGCCTGTTCTTTGGCGTGCGTTGGTACCAGGCCAAACACAACCCGCAGACGGCGCCGCCTTCCGCCCCACTGGTGCAACAAGCTGCGCCGGCTACGGCAACCGCCCTCGGAGGCGTGCCTGCATCCCCGGCATCTCCAATCGCCGCCGCTGCGACGCACAAGCCCGGAGCTCCTGCCACTACCGCACAGACCGTTCAGGCGACCGCCGAGTCCACGACGATTGTCGAGAACGAGCTCTACCGCATCACGTTTTCCAATCGCGGCGGGCAGGCGACTTCGTGGATCCTGAAGAAGTACCGCGACAACCAGGGCCAGCCCCTCGACCTGGTTCACGATGGCGCGGCCAGGCTGTTCGGCTATCCGCTCTCGCTCTACACGTATGACCTCGCGTTGACGCAGAGCCTCGCGCAAGCGCTCTATGTGCCTTCTTCGACGGGCGCGTTGCAAGCGCCGGGAAGCCTGAGCTTCGACTTCTCCTCAGGCAACATCGCCGTCCACAAAACGTTCACCTTCGACTCGACCTACACCATTCATGCCGACACGGTCGTGCTGCGCGACGGCGTTCCAGTCCGCGCGTTGCTGGCCTGGCCCTCCGGCCTAGGCGACACCGAGAACGCGCAGGCCTACGCTGGCGCACAGATCGACACGTCGCAAAACGGCAAGGACAATCACGAGTCGTTCAAGAAAGTTTCGAGCGGCAACACGCTCAATGGGCCATTCGACTGGGCCGGCATCAGCGACCAGTACTTCGCCACCATCTTCCTGCCCGACGCGCCGCAGACCGCCACGGTCGCGACGCTGCACAACGAGATCGACGTCAACAAAGCGCGGCGTACCAACGGCGTCGGCCAGGGCGTCCCCGCGAAAGACACCAAGCCGGTGCTCGTGCCAGTGCTGGGCGCTGCGTTGGGAGACGTATCCGGGCATACGCAAACGCGCCTCTTCGCTGGGCCTAAGGCCGTTGCCGTGCTTGAGGCCGTTAAATCGACAACCGGCGATTCGCTCAAGCCGCTGCTCGACTTTGGCTTCTTCGGCATTATCGGGAAGTACCTCTTCCTCGCGTTGCGTACGATCCACACGGCCATCGCGCCCGCCCCGGACAACCCGATTGCGCTCACGTTCCGCGACCGCTCCTGGGGCTGGGCCATCATTCTGCTGACCGTGCTCATCAACGTGGTGCTGCTGCCGTTGCGCGTGCAGAGCATGCGCTCGATGTTGAAGATGCAGCGCATCCAGCCGCAGATGGACGCCATCAAGGCCAAGTTCAAGAACCCCAAGCCCACCGATCCGAAGACGGCGGAGATGAACGCCGAGATCATGCAACTGCAGAAGGACAACGGCGTCAGCATGTTCGGCGGCTGCATTCCGACGTTGATTCAGTTGCCGCTGCTGTTCGCGTTCTTCACCATGCTGACCAAGGTCGTCGAACTCCGCCAGGCGCACTTCTTCTGGCTGCCCGACCTCTCCGCCGCCGACCCCTGGCACATCCTGCCCATCGTGATGGTGATTTCGTCGTTCCTCGTCCAGTTCTACACACCGTCTCCGGGAGTCGACCCGCAGCAGCAGAAAATGATGGCCTTCATGATGCCGCTCTTCTCTGGCTACATGACATGGAATTACGCTTCCGGCCTCGCGCTCTATTGGACGGTCGGCAACTTCATCATGATCGCGCAGCAGGCCGTCATGAACCGCACGCCGCTGGGCCGCGAGATGCGCGAAATCGCCCTCAAACGGGCCAAGCTCAAAGCGGCATCGAAAGTGGGCGCTCCCAAGACCATTCAGGCGCGGCGTTGACTCTTAATAGAATAGCTTTTGAGGAAGTTGCCAAATGGATCTCGCATTGTCCGCGGAAAAAATCGCTTCGCTGATGAGGTTGCTGACTACCACCGGCGGTCTTCGCCTTAAGTTTCGCATTACCGCAGGCGCGGGCGCGGCGGACCCTGACGGCTTCGAGCGGCGCGACATCTACGTCGAGTGCAAAGGGCCGGACGCCGAACTGCTGACCGAACGCGATGGCGAAGTGTTGCGCGCGCTGGAGCATGTCGCGGCAAAAATCCTCTCACTCGAGTCCGAGGACCACGACCGTGTGTCGTTCGACGCCGATGGCTTCAAAGCCGAACGTGCAGGAGCGCTACGGGACGCCGCGAACGATGCGATCGCTACCGTTGAAGACACGGACGAGCCGTTCGCGTTCGCGCCTATGTCCTCGCGCGAGCGGCGCATGTTGCACATGTTCCTCGTCGATTCGGGTCTGCAAACGGCCAGTTCGGGCGAGGGCCCGCGACGGCATGTCGTTTTGTATCCCAAGGGCTATCGCATTCCGGTGGAGCGACCGAGCTATGAGCGGGGTCGCGGGCCGCGTCGCGACGGCGGTCGGGGACGATACTAGTTAAGCCAGCAACACAATCTTCCCCATCCCACCTTTCTCCAACGCTGCGTGCGCTTCGGCGGCATCCGATACCGGCATCATTCGGTCGATCGGCAGCGCGAGCTTGCCGTCGCGGACCGCCTCTGCATAGCGGACGATGGTTGCGACTTCAGGATGAGCCCTGATCGCGTTCACATGCACTGTGGGATGGAGCGCGGCGTCTTTGGGCGGCCCGAGCACGCTTCCGAACGCGCCGCCCTGCTTGATCTTTGCCAACAGCTTTGTGGCGATGTCTCCACCGACAGTGTCGGCGACCGCGTCGACGAGGCCGAGACGGGCCAGCGCTGCGTCGTCGTCGAGAGCAATGGCTTCGACGACTCCGGGAAGCACTCTGGCTTCTTCCAACTGCCTCTTCCGCACTCCGGCGATGACCTTCACGCCAGCTTCTTTGGCCGCGAACACCGCACAACGCCCCACGCTGCCGAGCGCTCCCGTGATGACGACCGTTTGCCCGGCCTCCACCTTCGCCGCAAGATGGATGAGCTGATCGCCGGTCAGCGCGACCAGCGGAATTGCGCCTGCGGTCGTCATTTGAAGTCCTTCTGGAATCTTCGCAAGTTCGCCGGCCTTCACCACGCACAGTTCGGCATAGGTATGCCAGGCGAGCGCCATCACGCGGTCGCCCGACTCGAATCCGGTCACGCCTTCGCCGACTTCGCGTACGACGCCCGCAACATCGCGGCCGAGCACGTATGGGAACTCGATCGGCATCAACTCCTTGAGAGCGCCGCTGCGCATCTTGAAGTCGACAGGGTTGATGCTCGCGGCGGAGACGCGCACCAGCACCTCGCCTTCACCGGGTTTCGGGTCGGGTAAGTCTTCGTATTTCAACTTGGACGGCGGACCATACTCGTACAGAACCACAGCCTTCATCGCGGCACCTCGCAAAGTGTGAGATGCTCCGACCTACGTCGAAGGCTCTGCGATCCACTCTCGCCAACCATCGCCTTCAGCCAGTCGTTTGATAAGAGCGAAACGTCGTCGCGCGAGCTTGCGGATGTGGGGCGCAACCAGGAATGTGGCAACGAGCCTGCCCAGCGCGCCAAACGGGAGCGAAAAGTGGATGCGGTCTTCAAGTTCCGTCGCGTCGCCCGACTGACGAAACAGATGTTCGTGGCGAAACGTCGCGAACCGCCCGCGTTCCTGCGAATCGTCGAAAAATGCTATGCGTTGCCCCTCGGCCGAGTGCGGCGGCTCGAAGGCTGTGATGAGGGTGTGATGTTCAGTGAGAAACCCAAACTTCCAGCCGCGCCAGACGACGCGATCGTTCGCCGCGATGTTCCCGGTCGCTACACCTCCGATGACCCGCATTCCAATCGTGCGCCGCACCAGTTCAACGCGCGTAGAGAGAGAGAAACAACGCTCGATGGGAGCGTTGATCCGGATGTTCTCGCAAATCGGTTCACGGACAAAATTGTGCATGTGGATTGGATGTGCGTTCAGGGCTTGCGGGTATTGAGGTGGCCTTGTTTGGCATAATTCAAAAGCCTCTCGAACAAAGAAATTTGTATTCCTAGTTGTATTCCTAGTTGTATTCCCAGGCGTATTCCCGAGAATGTGAGCAGAGGTGCGGTTCCGTTCGACAAGGGTCCACTTTTCCTTGAGTCTCGCACTCTTTGTTGATAAGCAGGCCTGCGCAATCGCCGCTACCGACGCCTCTTCGGACGTGTTGCCCACATCGCGGACGGCTCTTGATGCCAGCGTCTCTACACAGACTGTTGAGAAGTGGGATAAGCGGGGTTGTCCGGGGACCGACGCAACGGTGTTGCGCGCCATACTCTTTCTCTAAGACACGTTTTCTAATACTGGAACATCGTTTTGGGCCGCCCCCGCATGGATCAAGTCCGCGAAATCCACCTTTACACCGCGAACGACTGTTACTACGAGTACTTTCTTCTCTTTCATATAGTTTCTTAGTAGCCTTTCGCCTTCACATCAAGAGTTGGCCTATACCCAAATCGGGAGACTGGCCGACCCACACAAACGACCGCGATATTCACACCCTGTGAGTTGGCCGAAACAGGCTTCGACACCCTAGAATCGAAACATCTGCGCGAGCGCAACTTCAACTCAACTCAAGCCGCGCAAAGCCGTACCCAAAGGGAGACCGAACTTGTCCAACGCATCGACGACAACCGAAGCCGCACCGTCCAGCGGCAATCTCGAAATCACGGTATCGCGCGCGGAGCTGTTGCGCGAACTCACCGCGGCGCAGTCGGTCGTCGAGCGCAAGACGACCATCCCCATCCTATCGAACTTTCTTTTTGAGGCGCATGACGGCAAGCTCACCATCACAGCAACCGATCTCGACCAGAGCCTCAAGACCAGTTGCGCGGCCAAGGTCAAGAAGTCCGGGGCCTGCACCATTCCAGCGCGCAAACTGTACGACTACATCAAGCTGCTACCTGAAGGCGACATCTCGCTCAAGTTGATGGACAACCACTGGGTGCAGCTCCGCGCTGGCCGCTCGAATACCAAGATGGTGGGTATGGCGCGCGCGAACTTTCCGCAAGTGCCGGAATTTCCTTCAACGGGCGGGTACAAAATCAATGCCGCTTCACTTCGCAACATGATCGCGAAAACCATTTTTGCGATTTCTAACGAAGAGTCGCGCTACACGCTCAACGGCGCTCTCCTGGTGCTCAAGGCGGAGTCTATGGCGATGGTTGCCACCGACGGCCATCGCTTGGCCCACATCGAAAAGACCGGCGAATTGCTGGAAGGAATTTCAGGCGAAAAGAAGACGCTGATTCCGCGCAAGGCGCTGGGCGAATTGGCCTCCCTGCTGGCCTCGTCCGATGCCGAGACGCTGGAGTTCGCCGACGATGAACAGACGTTGTTCTTTCGCGTCGATGGCCGCGTGCTCACCAGCCGCAAGCTCACCGGGCAGTTCCCCAACTACGAAGCCGTGCTGCCGCGCGACAACACCAAATTCGTCATAGTGCGCAGCGAAGACCTGATGAGCTCGTTACAGCGTGTGGCGCAATTTGCCGACGAGCGTTCCGGGGCCATCAAAATTCGTCTGGAGCAAAACGAACTGAAGCTCAGCGCGCAGTCTACCGACTCCGGCGAGTCCGAAGACATTATCGAAACGCCCTATAACTACGATCCGTTGGTGGTGGGCTTCAACTCCGCTTACCTCATCGACTTCCTGAAGGCGACGGGTGAAACGGGCGAGGTGCGGCTGGAGTTTAAGGACGCGCAATCGGCCGGCCAGATGCGCCCCGAGGACGCCAACGAGGACGTGAAATACCGCTACATCCTGATGCCGATGCGGATTTGAGGACCTCACGACGGCGGGGCGTCCCATACCTTGTCCTGAGCCTGTCGAAGAATCGAACCTTCGGACATAGGTTCACTGGCGCAACTCCACCATCGTCGCCCCCTGTCCGCCTTCGTTGTACGGCGGCTCAGTGACGGCGGTCACATGCGGATGACTGCGCAGAAACTCGCGCAACGTCCTCCTCAGTATCCCCATGCCGACGCCATGGACCACGCGGATGCGAGGCAGCCCGGCCAGGAACGCGCGTTCGACAAAGCGTTCAACTTCGCTCTCGGCTTCGTCGGCGGTGCGGCCAATCACGTTGATCTCGGACGTCATGTACTCCGCGTCGTCGGAGCCTGTCGCGGTTGAGACCGTGATGCCACCACGCTTGCGGGCTTGAACGGGAATGGCCGCGTGGGCCGCGACGACTTCGACGATGTCCGCCCTGGGCACGCGCATCTTCATCGCGCCGACCGTGACTTCAAATGTCTTAGAATCTATCATGCGCGAAACGCAGCCTTCGCGCCCGAGCGATTTCAGCCGCACCAGGTCGCCCTGTGCGGGTTCCCTCCGGCGATCCGGACTAGGGGAGGAGTGGCCCTTATCCGCGCCAGTATTGTGCGCAACCACTGTCGATTGAAATTGCTCTGAAAACTCGCGCCGCAGAGTGGCAATGCGTAGAGCCGAGTTGCGCGCGATCTTCTGCGCAACAGTTTTGTCGTCGATCGCTTTCACGGTATCGCGCAGTTGCGCTTCGAAGTCCCGGATCAGCGCCTCGAGCTTTTCGCCAAGCTCTCGGGTGCGCGCCTTCTGTTCATTTCGGCCTTCGGTCTCGAGCCGCAAGCGCGCTGTTGCAAGCTGCTGTCCGCGCTCGGCGAGCAGCGCGCGCTCCGTGTTCGCCGCAGTCAGTTGCGCGTGAAGATCGTCGAGAAAGCGCCCAATGTCCGCCGTCTGCGTGCTCATCTGCGTGCGCGCGTTGGCGACGATGCCCGCATCCATCCCCAGCCGGGCGGCGATATTCAATCCCGCCGAAGCGCCTGGAACACCGAGGCGCAAATCATACGTCGGGGTCAGCGTCACCTCGTCGAAACCAACGGCAGCATTCAAAACGCCGTCGAAGCGCGTCGCGTACACCTTTAGTGATGTAAGGTGCGTTGTGATGAGCGTCCACGCGCCGAGATGCAGGAAATACTCGGCGACCGCAACGGCGAGCGCAGCGCCCTCTTCGGGATCGGTCGCCGAGCCGAGTTCATCCAACAGCACCAGCGAACGCGCGTCCGCTACGCTGGCAATGCGATTCACATTAACCACATGCGCGGAGAACGTCGAGAGGTTCTGTTCGATGGATTGTGCGTCGCCGATGTCCGCATAGATCGCAGTGAATAAGGGCAGGCGTGCAAATGTAGCGGGTACAGGAATACCCGCTTGCGCCATCACAGCGAGCAGCCCCGCGGTCTTCAACGCGACCGTCTTGCCGCCCGTGTTGGGGCCGCTGACGATCATCTGCTTCTTGCCTGCGGGCAGCGAAATCGTGAGCGGAACGATGCTCAGGTCCTGCGCGCGCAGACGCAACTCCAGCAAAGGATGCCGCGCCTTCTTTAAATCCAATTCATGGCTCAACTCCTCGCCGTCGTCATTGCGACCGTCGTTGCTCTTGCCGTTGTTCTTCTTTCTGTCATTACCGAAGGAAATCTTTTCATCTTCCTCGAGCTTGCGCACGTCGCCAAATATCGGTCGCACACACTGCAAATCCTCTGCAAATTTCGCCACAGCCTGGTGCGCGTCCGCCTCCGCAAGAATCGTCGCGCCCAACAGCAGCGCTTCAGATTGCGCGGCAACAGCCCGCGTCATCGCCACCAGAATGCGATGCACCTCGGCCTGCTCTTCGTCGAGCAATCTCACCAGTTCGTTGTTGTGCTCGATAGTTTCAAGCGGCTCGATAAAGACGGTCTGGCCACTCGAACTCGATCCGTGAATCACGCCGCCGACCTTGCGCTTGAACTCCGCTTTCACGGGTATCACGAAGCGCTCGCCACGGACGGTAATGAGGTCGTCCTGCGTATTGCCGCCTTCGGAGAGCTTGCCTAGCGCGCGGCGCAGACTGTCTTCGATGGCGCGATGCTGCCTCTCCAGCGCTCGGCGGATGCGCCGCAGTTCCGGCGAAGCGTCGTCGCTCAGGCTGCCGTCGGCCTCAATCTTGCCACGCAGAAACCGCAGCAGGTTGCCGAGATCGTGCTCGCGCAGCGGTCCGGAGAGCGCTTCCATTGCAGGCCACTTGTCGCGCAGGCTGGCTGGCGGAGAGAGTAGCAACTGCCGCCATGCCTCGATGCGTTCGGCGATCTCCAGCATCGCCATCAGCTCCATCGGCTCCAACGCCGAGCCCTCAATGCGCGCCCTGTCGAGCAACTCCGTCGGATCGGCCAGGCCCTTGAACTCGAAGCCGTTGCCCCCGGCGACGAGTCGGCGCATCTCCGCAGTGCGCTGCTGCTGTTCGTCGATCCATTCAACATCGGCGCTGGGTTCGAGCGCCAACACCCCCGCCCGCCCTAGTGGGGAGCGCGCCCCCGCCGCCAGCCGCTCGCGAAGGGCTTCCCATTGCAGCGCTGGGCCGCCGCGTTCGGCCAGTGTCAGCGGAATTTGGGCCAACAACTTCATCTCTTGATTCTACGAGTGCGGAACATGTTCTTTACGCGGACTCAGCCGTAAGATAAAGACGATGGAATTTCCTGCCACACGCCTCCGCCGCCTGCGAACCTCCACAGCAATGCGGTCTCTGGTACGCGAGACGCATCTTCATCCCGGCGCGTTGATTTACCCAGTCTTCATTTGCGAAGGCGATGGCGTACGTCGCGAGATCAGCTCCATGCCGGGCGTATTCAACCTCTCCATCGACGAGGCGGTGAAGGAAGCCGAGGCCTGCGTCGCACTCGGTCTGGGCGGCCTTCTGCTCTTCGGCATCCCCGATGCAAAAGACGAGCGAGGCTCCGGTGCCTGGGCCACCGACGGCATCATGCAACGCGTTCTGCGTGCCATAAAGGCGAGCAGCGCCGCACAGTCGCTTGTCGTCATCGCCGATGTCTGTCTCTGCGAATATACGTCGCACGGCCACTGCGGAGTCGTCGTCCGCGACGGCGAGCACTATCGAATCGAGAACGACGCTAGCGTTGAGCTCCTCGCGAAAACAGCCGCCTCACTTGCCGAAGCCGGAGCCGACATCATCGCGCCCAGCGACATGATGGATGGCCGCGTCGCAGCCATTCGCGACGCGCTCGACGCCTCGGGCAAGGAAAACATTCCGATCCTCTCTTACGCCTCGAAGTTTGCCTCGGCGTTCTACGGACCCTTCCGCGAAGCCGCCGGATCGACGCCCCAATTCGGCGATCGCCGCACCTACCAGATGGACGGCGCCAACTTACGCGAGGCCATGCGCGAGATCGAACAAGACATCGCCGAGGGCTGCGACATGCTCTTGATGAAGCCTGCCATGCCCTACCTCGACGTCATCCGCGAAGCCCGCCAGCGTTTCGATCTGCCGATGGGCGCTTATCAAGTTTCAGGCGAGTATGCGATGCTGCAAGCCGCCTTCCAACGCGGCTGGCTCGATCCCGAGCGCGCGATGCTCGAAAGCCTGTTGAGCATCCGCCGCGCGGGCGCGGACTTCATTGTGACCTATTTTGCAAAGGATGCGGCGAAGCTGATGTAGATGCGGGTGCTCCATGTCCGCAAATCCGGACGTGGGGCACCCGGCGGGCTTAATTACACGACAGCAGAGATCGGCGCCAGCACAGTAAGGTCAACACCTTTCCCAGCCTGCACATACGCCGCCAACCCCGCCTGCACGGCTTCATCGAGCGTCTTGACTTGCGCAAGAATCGCCGGATCGAGCCCGGTCTGCGCCTTGATAGTTGCAATCACACCAGACAGCGCGCCAAGTACAGCAAGAACGTCCGCCGTCTTGCTGTGTCCGCTGGACAGGTTGAGGATCAGCGGAAGGACTGTGGATTCGAGACTCGTAATGAGTCCCGAAGTCGAAACGTTGGTAATTCCCGCGGCCTGAAGCGCGGTCATTGACACGTTGACGATGAGCGTGATGAGAGGAAGAAGTGCAAGCATTATTTGGCTCCTGTGATGGTCGCCGTGTACGAGGCTTCCGAAGTATTGACGGCATTCATTGAGGTTTGCATGGCTTGCTGCGTCGCAGCGCCCGCATGGTAAGCGGCGTACAGTGTGTCCGCCAAATTGAGGTACTTGATGAACTGGTTGAGCGCTACTTTCTCGGTCTGCGTCAACGCCGGAGCATTGCTCGCTGCTGACTCCGCGAACGCATGGGCGGTGGCCAGCGTCCGGAACGTATCGGAGTCGAACTGATTGAGCGCTCCAGGCGCAAGTGCCGCAGGAGGCGTCGATGTTTTCACCGCGCCGCATCCGAAAATCGGAATGCCGAGGCAGAGACTGAGTGCAATGCTGAGTGTCTTCTTCATGTGATGCTCCTATTTCGTGCTAACTGTTTGTTCCGGCGAAGGTGCAGGCGGAGTGATGACCGGCGCTGTTGTCAGCCGGGTATTTGTGATGTTGAGAAATTGATGGCCCCAGTCATAGAAGAACGCGTAGCGATCGAACTTCGTCCCCGGCGGCGGCAGCGTCTTCACCGCCGAACCCACCAGCAACGACACGCCCGAAATAATCGCAACGCGGTTGTCGTACAAGTAATTTGCTATGTGCCTCCACTCGATCGTCATGCTCCCTCCATAAACATCGCGCGTTCAGCTTCCCGCCTGCGTGCCAATCCCTCGACACGTTTTCCACCCGCGTTGACCCAGAGCAGAAACTGCGCCGCGACGCCTTCAAAATCGCCCAGGTTCGTCTTCCGTAAGAGTGACGACTGACGAAAATTTCCGCATCCCACGTTGAAACAGAAGTCCACCAAAGCATCGAACTGCGCCTGCGTGATGTCCTCCGTCACGCCGCGATTCACGCAGGCGACCGCGACGCTCAAATCGGCCCGCAGCATCGCGTCCGCATCATCCTGAGAAATCTTCATTCCCGCCAACAAATCCGGCCCGGTATGACCATATCCAACCGTCCAGACGCCGCCCACATCTCGGTACGCCTCCAACCGCAAGCCCTCAAAGCTTTTCGTGAGCGCCAGGCCTTTATCGCTATAACAAAACTGCTGCATTGCACATCTCCTTACTACTGCTGTTGAATCCCATCCGATTCCGCTGCATCGAACTTCGTTGGGCCTATGCCTTGACGGCGTAAACTATTCTGTTGGCATCCCCACACCTCAGTCCCACCTGAACGGAGCATATTTTGGCAGAGACGATCTACGACCTCGCAATCATCGGCGGCGGCCCCGCCGGCTACACCTGCGCCATCCGCGCCGCGCAACTCGGCCTCAAGGTCGCGCTCATCGAAAAGACCGACAAGCTCGGCGGCACCTGCCTGCACTGGGGCTGCATCCCAACCAAAACGATGCTCTTCTCCGCCGAAGTCTGGGACCACCTAAAGCACGCCGAAAGCTACGGCATCGATCTCCCCAGTGGCACAGCGGGCGTCTCCGCGCCCACACTCAACTGGTCGAACCTGCTCAAGCGCAAGAACGACATCATCGTCAAGCACACCAAGGGCCTCGACTTCCTGATGAAGAAGAACAAGATCACAGTGGTTCGCGGTCACGGCCGCCTCACCGGCCCAGCCAGCAACGGCGTCCTCACCGTCGACGTCACCGCCGAAGACAAGGGCAAAGGCCAAGGCTCCGAAGCGCAGACCGCGACCAAAGTTCAGGCCAGGAAAGTTGTCATTGCGACCGGCTCCGACGCGCGCATGTTGCCCGGCTATAAGGCCGACGAAACCATCCTCACCAACATCGAAATCCTTTCCATGCCTTCGATTCCGAAGTCGTTGGTCGTCATTGGCTCGGGCGCGGTTGGCGTCGAGTTCGCGTCGATCTTCAATAGCTTCGGCGCGGAAGTCACTGTCCTCGAAGCTCTTCCACGCATCGTTCCTGTCGAAGACGAAGACGTCTCAAAGGAACTCTCGCGCCTCTTCAAGAAGCGCGGCATCGGCATCGACACCTCCTGCAAAGTCGAAAAGATTGAGAAGACCAAAGTTGGCGTCAAGGTCAGCTACACCGACTCCGCTGGCAAGCCGCAGACCAAGGAGGCTGAAAAAGTTCTCGTCGCCGTCGGTCGCGGTCCGCGCACTTACGACGCAGGCATCGACAAGACCGGCATCAAGCTCGACCGCGGTTTCGTCCCCGTCAACGAGTGGATGGAAACCACCGAACCCGGCGTCTACGCCATCGGAGACATCGTCGCTGGCCTCCCCCAACTTGCGCACGTCGGCGCAATGGAAGGCATCGTGGTCGCCTCCAAACTCGCCGGCAAATACGCTCGCCCCGTCCGCAAAGATCGCGTCCCGGGCTGCACCTACTGCGACCCGCAAATCGGGTCTGTCGGTCTGACGGAAGCGCAGGCGAAGGAAAAGGGCTACCAGGTCAAGGTCGGCAAGTTCCCCTTCGTCGGCAACTCGAAGGCCACCATCGTCGACTCGCACGACGGCTTCGTGAAGGTCGTCTCCGACGCCAAGTACGGCGAAGTGCTGGGCGTCCACATCATCGGCCCGCAGGCCACCGAGCTCATCGCCGAGTGCGTCGTCGCGTTGGAGTTCGAAGCCACCATCGAGGAGCTGATGTTCACCATCCACGCCCACCCCACGCTCGCCGAAAGCCTCCTCGATGGCTTCTCCTCGGTCGAAGGTATGGCCATCAACGTCTAGAAGTAAGCAGTGCAGTAGCGAAGAGCCAACAGTGTTTCTGTCGGCTCTTCGCATTTGGACTCCTCAACTCAGACATAAACCGCGCAACCCCGCGCTTCGAGTTCGCCCAACCAGGGAGGAAATTCAAGCGAATTGACCCAGCGCAAATCCAACTTTTCAAGCCGTGGAAGCCCGGCGATCGATTCCGGCAAACGCATTAGCGGGTTGCCGCGCAGGTCGATCTGTCTCAGATCCGTCAGCATTCCCAGCGACTCCGGCAAGCTGATGAGTCGATTGTTCCTCAGATGGAGCTCCCGCAAAACCGACAACCTGCCTACCGCATCAGGCAGAGAGGCCAGACGGTTGTCGTCCAGGCGAAGCTCCGTCAGGCCGGACATTCCGGTCACGCATTCGGGAAATACCTCGAACACGTTTTCGCTAAGGTTCAAATAGCGCAACTTCCGAAGCCTTTCCAGAGAGGACGGCAACGCAGTCAGCCGGTTGTCATGCAGATAGAGAAAATCGCTAAGCCCTTCAATTTCGCCCAGGCTTGATGGAACTTCCGTGAGCGAGTTGTGACCAAGGTCGAGCATCCGAAGCTGCTTCAGCCCGCCGATCAACTCCGAGATCTCCGTCAACTCGTTATCGGCCAACACGAGAGTCGTGAGATCCGTCCGTTCCCAAACCGACACGGGCACACGCCCCAGTCGCTGCTTCCACAGGTTCAGCTTTCGTTCCTCGGGCTCTCGCATAGCCGAATGCTATCCCACCTCGTCGAATGCTCCTCCAACCGCCCATCCCTTCGGGCCGATTGGGTGAATTAGTCTTCGATACAATGAATCAGGTTGATTTCCGAGGCATCTATGAGCAACGAATTCACTGCCCTAATCGAAAAGCACGACGACTGGTACATCGGCTCCTGCCCTGAAATCCCTGAGGCAAACGGGCAAGGTCGCACCGTGGAGGACTGTCGTCAGAACCTCGCCGAAGCAATTGCACTTGTTTTGCTGGATCGCCGCGAGGATGCTTTACGCGAGGCCTCAGCAGACACACTTCGAGAAATTGTGACGGTCGCTGCTTGAAACGAGAAGAATTGCTGCGGCATCTCCGGGCTTTCGGCTGTGATCTAAAACGCGAAGGCGGCTCTCATTCCATCGGACAAGTCCCAGCGGAAAGTCTCAGGCCATCCCCTCGTCATAGCGAAGTTCACGAATTTCTTGCTCGCTCTATTTGCCGTAAACTCAATGTCCCGGAGCCTCCGCGCCGCGGTCGCTAAAGCTTTGATGCACATCTACCTCCTCCAACTCGGCCGCATCCCCTATGCCGAAGGCCTCGCCGTCCAACAGCGCCTCATCGCTGCGCGCAAAGCCAATGAAATCGCCGACACGCTCCTCCTCCTCGAACACCCCCCCGTCCTCACCCTCGGTCGCAACGCCACGCGCGCCAACATCCTCGCGACTGACGAAATCCTCGCCCAAAAAGGCGTCGAAATCCACGAAGTCAATCGGGGCGGCGACGTCACCTACCACGGCCCCGGCCAACTCGTCGGCTACCCGATCTTCGATCTCCGCGGCGATCTCCCCGGCAAGCGCGGTCCCCATCTTGGTCCCGTCGATTTCGTCCGTTTCATCGAAGAAGTCCTCATCCTCACCTGCAAAGACTTCGGCGTCCCCGCGCAGCGCATCTGCAAGCGCACCGGCGTGTGGACCATCGCCGGAGGCAGCATCGCCGAAAAGAAAATCGCCGCCATCGGCATTCACGTTTCGCAAGCCATCACGTCTCACGGTTTCGCGCTCAACGTCACCACCGACCTCCGCGACTTCGACTTGATCGTCCCCTGCGGCATCGCCGACCGCACCGTCACCTCCCTCGAACTTGAAGCCGACCCCACAACCAATCCCACCATGTCCCGCGCAGCTGCTAGCATCTCCCGCAACTTCGGGCGCGTCTTCAACTGCCAAATCCTCGCAGTCGAATCCCTTGAGCAGCTTCTGCGTCCCGCACTGGAAAAATTGTCATCCTAAACCGCTGGCTGAGGATCTGCTTCCCGCCAGTGCCCTCTCCACGCTCCGCTATACAAAATCCGCTTACCGAACATTGCCTTTTTTCAGCGTCTCTATCGCCGCCGTATAATTCTTAGTTGCGGCTCTATGCGCCTTTATCGCCTCCCCGGAGAACCTCACCGATGCCGACCGACGTAGTCATGCCCCAGATGGGCGAATCCATCACCGAAGGCACTCTCACCAAGTGGCTCAAGAAGCCCGGGGACACCGTCGCGCGCGACGAACCCCTTTTTGAAATCTCGACCGACAAGGTTGACGCAGAAATCCCTTCGCCCGCCGCCGGCACGCTCGGCGAAATCAAGATTCAGGAAGGCACAACCGTCGGCATCAACACCGTCGTCTGCACCATCAACGGAGCAGGCACAGCGTCTTCCACCCCGGCCCCGCAAAAGCCCGCACCCGCCGCCGCTCCGACCACAACTCAAGACCTCGGCCCCGGCAGCCCCACACCCAGCACGCTACCTGCCGCTAGTCCGGCTAGCGCTGGCCCTGGCACCGAAGTCCCCATGCCCCAGATGGGCGAATCCATCACCGAGGGCACCATCACCAAATGGCTCAAGAAGGTTGGCGACACCGTCGCACGCGACGAGCCTCTCTTTGAAATCTCGACTGACAAAGTCGACGCCGAAATCCCTTCTCCTGTCGCCGGCACCCTCACCGAAATCAAAGTTCAGGAGGGCGCAACCGTCACCATCAACACGATTGTCGCGGTTATCGGCGGAGGCGCAGCTACAACCGCACCAAAATCTACGACGCCTCTCGCTACCCCATCGCCCGCAGCAGCCTTCAACGATATCCAACCGACACAAACCTCCGCCCTCGCCGCCACGCCTGGTGAACCTCAACGCTCGTCGCCGCTCGTACGCAAGATCGCCAAAGATAACAATGTCGATCTCGCAGCGCTCTCCGGCACTGGAGCCTCCGGTCGCATCACCAAGCAAGACATCCTCGGCCACCTTGAAAGCGGTCCCGCAAAATCAGCTGCCCCATCTTCGGAGACGGTGTCATCGTCACCTAAGGCGGGTTCCACGTCCGTCGCCCCGCAGCCCGCACCGGGAGAACTCGTCCCCATGACCAAGATGCGCGCCATCATCGCCAAGCGCATGGTCGAGTCCAAGCAAACCAGCGCGCATGTCCACACCGTCTTCAAGGTTGACATGACGCGCATCGTCAAGCTCCGCGAAAAAGAAAAACATAAATATGAGCAGCGCAACGGTGTAAAGCTCACCTACATGCCGTTCATCGCGCGCGCCGCCGTGCAGGCATTGCGCAAGCACCCCATCGTCAACTCTCAGACCCAGGGCGACGCCATCCTCTACAACAAGAACATCAACATCGGCATCGCCGTCGCGCTCGAGTGGGGCCTCATCGTCCCGGTCATCAAGCAGACCGAGGAGAAGAATTTCCTCGGCGTCGCCCGCGCCATCGTCGATCTTGCCGATCGCGCCCGAAACAAAAAGCTCGCGCCCGACGAAGTCGGCGGCGGCACCTTCACCCTCACCAACTCCGGCATCTTCGGCGAGCAATTCGGCACGCCCATCATCGCGCAGCCGCAGTCCGCCATTCTCGGCATCGGCGGCCTCAACAAGGAAGCCGAAGTCCTCACCGACAAGGACGGCAACGACTCCATCGCCATCCGCAGCATCCAGCGCTTCACCCTCGGCTTCGACCACCGCACCATCGACGGTGCCGACGCTGGCAAGTTCATGTCCGACTTCAAGGCCTACCTGGAAAACTGGTCCGAAGACATCGGCTAACTCCAGCCCAAAAGCGGCAGACTTCAACGAGCCTGCCGCTTTTTCCTGCGCCCAATGACGTTGTCATTCAGACTACGGTCTTCGCGCACTTGCGAAGACGCAGTGGAGAGATCGCAGCATTTACTTGCGACCACCACAAATCGGGGTGCCCCATTTCCCGCTTTTGGGACCTGGGTTTCCACAAATCTCACTCTGGTCACAAATCTAATTGTGTTTCGCACTCACCCAAGCGATCGCTAGTTGCACAACCGTCAGTACCCCACCAAAAGCCCCCGTCAGGCCCTTCATCCGCTGCACGCTCTTCTCTTGCATGTCCACGCGCTCTTCAAGAATATGTAAACGCCCCGGCTGCCCAATCCCCATCAACTGCTGCATCTGCGACTTCAGCACGCTCAGGTCTTGCAGCACCTGCTTCTCATAATCATTCATCCCATCCCCCAAGAATCGCTTCGCGAACTCCGCGTTCGTCTTTGCCTTACCCCACCGGCCAATTCACCAGCACCGCGCTCGAAAACCGCGAATACACAGGCGGAGTACTCGCGTCATAAGTCCGCACGAAGAATCTCTCCACCTGCGCCGCGCGCGGGATCGAAAAACTCCGCACCGGACTGCGCAGCACCAGGTCGCCATCCGTTCCCGCGCCGAACGCCCCGTCCCTGCGCCGAACCTCGAACCCTCCACCCACGGGAGCCATAATCCCTGCATCGATCCCCAGCACACTCACCGTCAAGCTGGTCACCGCAAGCTGTTGCAAGTCCGCCAGCGCCACCCCCGGCGAGTTCAAAGCAGTCTTGGGCAGCACCGCATCCGCGGCGATCTGCTCGCTCAGTTTCAGCCCCAAACCATCGGCCAACTCGGTCGCCCAGTCGTTCGCGAACGCCACGCGATAGCGCCTAACTTCCGGCACCGCGCCACCATCCTCAATGTCCACGCTCCGCACCAGCAGCGCCGAAGTCACCCCCGCGCTCGTCACGCTCAACACGTCCCCCGGCCAGATGTCGGCGGAATTCACCGCAACATAAGTCCCCGCAACCGCCGCCGTCCGACTCGTCGCGAACGCCAGCAACGCCTCCGCCGCGCTCTCGCAATCCACGCTACTCCGCGTCGGAGGTCGCAACACCTTACCCAACCACCGGCTCGTCCCCACGCCGCCCCCGGCAGCCTCCGCCGCTACGCTAGCCGCATCCGCAAGTCGCGCCACGCTGCGCTGCTGCCCGCGATATTGCACGGTCAACCGCTCGTTCGCAATCGGGATCCGCCCTGCTAAGAAAATCAACTTGCTAGCGACCCCATACTGCACAACGCAATCCACGCCCTCTCCGGCAACGCCCATCAGCCGGGTCTGCCGCACACCACTGGGCAGCGTGCTCGTCACCCAGATACTTCCTGGCCGCGTCACGCGCACACTCCCCACCGAGCCGAATATCTGGGTCGAGTTTACCGCCACAAACACGCACGTTGCCGGCGTAGCGCCCACCGCTCCGACCGTCGCGCTGTCATACAACACCGTCGCTGGAGTGTTCGAAGCCGCCCCTTGATCCACCAGCTCAAACACCACATCCATCGGCGCGGTAACGCCGCTCGCACTTCCAAAACTCTGCACCACGCCATCGACCAGCGTGTAATAGCGCTGCATCACCCGCTGCATCTCCACGCAATGCAGCCTTAGCCGCAGCGTGTACTTGTGGGTTGCCACCGGCGTAAACGGCGTCCCCACCTCCACGCCATTTACCACCGGAACGAGCAACGTCACGCCACCCGTTCCGCTCACGCTCTGGCGCACCCGAAATCCCGCAAAGCAATTCGCCAGCGTCGCTGTCCCCGCATACATTCCCGCCAGCATCCCGTCCGAAGCGGCCCCCAACATCACGCTGCCCAGCTCGACGACAATCGCGCCGCCCATCTCCACCGCATCGAGTGCCGTCAATGTCGTCTGCCCGTCGAAGCCATTGCCGCCGTTCATCGTCAAGCCCGCCGACGTCACGCTCAGATGCGATCCCGGATCGCCCGAAGCCCACACCGTCGGATCGAACGTTGGCCGCTCGAAACGATCGTCGATCAACGTTCGCGCCGTCCCGCGAAAGGCCACCTCGCTCAGCGTGAAAACTGTCGTCGCGCCGTCCCCCATGAAAACTTCGGAGACATAAGCCGCCGGCTCTTCCTCGCCCGAAAGTGTGACGTCGTTGGCCAACTCCCTCACCGCGCCGACTTGCAGCGCATGCACGTCGAGCGTCCCATCCGCATCGCTCAGCGCATGAGTCACCGCGCCCACCGGCTCCAACAGCACTTGTCCCGCGATCGCCCTATAACCGGCATACGCCGCACTCGCCGCGTCCCCCGCATTCACGCTCCACGGAGCGGCAACCCGCGCTGCGAACGCTCCCACCGCTCTCGCCGCGCTCCCCGGCGCAACGGCAATCCCGCTTCCACCACCTTGCGCCCGGCTCGTGAGCCGCGACAATAGTCCACGCCCATCCAGCGCCAGCGAAACCCCTGATTTTCCGGTCGCGCCAGAACCCTGCCGATCCAGCAACCACTCGTCGCTTACAGCCGTTATCCGTGCGCGATATACCGCGCCTTCGCTGGTCACGCCCGCATACACTCTCACCGGCTCGGTCGCAACATATCCCGTAAACAAAACAGACGCATCCGCGGCCGTCACCACCACTCGTCCACGCCGCACCGGCAAGCCCAACCCACCCACACCCACCACGACATCGGCGGTACACCGCGACGGCGCATTTAATTTGCGCTCCACGCGCAGCCTTCCCTCGGCCGCGACCGCGCCTGTGTAATCCACCGCGCCCAATCCGTCCAGATTGTCGATCGTAATCCGCAAACCCCACCCCCATCACACACAACCCTTTTGAAACTGTCATCCTGAGCGGAGCGAAGGACCTGCTTCTCGCCCGCACCACCACAAAAGCGGGTGCCCGTAGTCTGCCCTGAGCCTGTTGAAGGGTCCCGCTTTTGGGACATGGGAACGCCCCATCTCAACCCCGCCCGCACCCCGCCAACCTCTCCGCACGCACCGCCTGCGCCAACCCCATCGACATCACCAGATCGTCATGCGTCCCATTCGCCGCTCCACTCCGCCCATTCTCTCCGCGAACAAACGTGCGACACTCCGCCAGCAGCCGCCTGCTCATAAACATTTGCGGTCTCTCCACCAACAACGCACCCAGCCCGCTCACCATCTCTGGCTTCGAAGCCAACGTGGTCAACCAACCCGCCTGTCCCGCCTGACGGTACACCCGCTCATACCGCTCGACAGTAGCCAGGTACGCCAGCACGGCGCTGCCATGGTTGTTTCGTTCCACCGCGACCAACGCATCGCCGTACTCTCGCGCCAACTCGGCCGCCACGCTCGCCAACTCCAGCGGCGCCAGCCGTTCCTGCAACTCCGCGCACTGCATCCCGGTCGCAGCGTCGATCACCTGTACTGCAGCGAAATCGCCCCCCGCGCCTCCGCCCGCCGTATCCACGGCAACGATGTAATCCTTGCCCACCAATGCGGGCATCCACACCAGCAACGCCGCTCCGCGTCTCTTCTCAACTTCAGTACTAGCCACTTCCGCCAGCCGCGCTTCAATCGCCTCGACATCGAAGCAGCAATCTCCCGTCGCCCGAAAACAAGTCTCCGCATCTTCCGCAAATTCCTGCGAACGCAACCCGCCGAAGCTCCGTTCTAGCCCCCGTCGAAACCCAATCTGTTCCGCGCTCAATCCATGCGCGTCCACGAGCGCGCACTCCTCCGCGCTCATCGAATCCAATGCCACACCCGCGCCCACATAAGCCGGCTCCATCCACCACGGCAAAAAATGCCGCACCAACCCAGACCGATCTACCCACCCAGGATTGGGGTGCCCCATGTCCAGATTTTCGGACATGGGATACGGAATCTCCGGCCCACCCGCATCCACTCCCCGCCCCCACTCCTCATAGAACGCCCCATACGCTCCATTCGGCGTGCTTTCCAGCACCAACTCCCCACCCGGCGTCAACGCCGCTCGCAAACCCGCCAGAGTCGCCGCCGCATCCCCTGGCCATCGACTCACTTCGCTGCAATGCAGGTTCTGAATGCTCAAGCCCCGCCCGGCATTCTCATCCCCCGCACTCCATACGCGAAACTCGCTGTCCAATTCCGGAAACACCATTTGCCCGACGTTCGCACGGCTCCGCACGAGCGGCCCTTCGCGCAGCTCACGGGGCAGGTTCTCCCACATGCGCTGCACGATCCCGAAAATACTTTCTACGGCCTTGCGATTCTGTGCAACCTGCACACTCAGCACCCCGCGCGCCGTAATGGTCCGCAGAAAAAATCTTCCTGCGATCCACGTCGTCATCCCCATCTGGCGCGCTTTCAGCACAATGTTCTGCCGTCCGCGTGCCGCCTCGAACGCCCGTTGCGCATCGTTCGCCACCAACCTGCGATGCCGCCCTTGCCGGTCTCGGACTTTCAGCCATTGGGCCGCAATCCGCACCGTCGCCGAACGTTCTTTCTCCAGCATTCGGCCCACGCCGAGCAAAGCCTCCAATTGACGCTCCACCCCCACCCCCCACTCGCGCATCAGCCCGCACTTCTTCCCCGTGAAGCACGTTGTGTACTCCGCAGAGCGTGTTATCGAGCCATGAGGCGGGGTGCCCCATGTCCGGATTCTCGGACATGGGTTTCGACCCGCGCCATCAATCTCCACACCAACAGCGAACCGCTCTAGCCCCGGAGGAAATGTTCCGGGCTGCGCCTAACTTTTCTTCAAGCCACCGCCCCAACCCGCTGCCACACGTTCAATACGCGACACACCCAAAGTTGATGACGTCACCCAAAACCACCGTCCCCGACAACGTAAAAGTCGTCGTCGTCGTCGCAATTTGGTGAATCGAATCGGCGCTCGTCGTCAGATCGTTCGACCAGCAAGAGAAACCATGCTGCGCCGTAATTCCCGGCGTCACAACAGCAGCGCAAGCCGTCTGTCCCGCGACAAAAGACCCCGCCTGCGTTCCACCTGTGAGACTCGTCGTCGTCCCGCAGCCCGAAGCGATCGTGAACGTCGTGCCCCCGAAGACCACGCCCCTGAACGTCTGCGTCGCCGTCCAGGTACTGGCGACGCTCAGGTTGCCAAGATTGGCGATAGTGTACGACCCGTTATCCGCAATCTGCCCACTGGTTCCCGTGAAAATCGCAATGCGGCTATTGCTGGAGACGGCTGGTCCTGTCACGATGTTCGTGCCCGCCCCCGCCAGCGGCTTGCTCAGGTTGAAGTCGATTTCGCCCGCAATGGGATTGGAGACCACAACCCCGCCGTTGCCCGTGCCGTTCACCATGTTGACTGTCGTGGACGACGCTAGCGCCGTCCCGTTCTGCTGAAACGCCGTACCGCTTCCACCCGCGTATTGCGGAACATTCAGCGTGCCTCCAGAGAACGTCGCCGCCCCGCTCGTCCCCGTCGTCGTCAACGTGATTGGCGCCTGATAATCGGTCCCATTCACCGCGATGCTCGGCACCCCTGTGGCCGTCGTGTTCTTGAGTATTCCCGTAGTCAGCCCGCTTAACGCCGTGCCGTTGATCTTCGTGACCGTCAAAGCTCCGCTCGCGCCAAGTGTCGCGTCGCCACTTACGGTAACCGCCGCATAAGCCGTTCCACCTGCGTTACCAACCAGCATCTTGCCCGCCGCCGGAGCCGCTGTTGGGATCGTCGTCACCGCGACCGGTCTGGCCGAAGCGTCAGTGCCCAGCAGGGCCGCCGACGCCGGAACGATAGCCCCATTGATGCCCACCACCGTAGCCGCAGCCGCGCCCGCGCCTGTCGCAGTAACGTCGCCGGTCAATGCCGTCAGGTAATTTCCCGCCACCTGCTTGCCATTCCAATTCGTCTGATCCGCTCCGGTCGGCAGATAGTGCGTCCCATCCGCCGCCACACTGATGACCGGAGTTGACGCAGGGTTGGTCGTCGAAACCAAGAACCCTCCACCACTCGCCCCGGAAACATTTGTGACCCCAGCGCCTCCACCTCCCGCCGGCACCGCAAACGTCCCATCTTCCCGCAAAAACCTCGTTGCACCCGCTGTCGAGCCGGGGTCTGGCACGATGCCCGCGCCATGGCTCGTCCCACTCGGCCCAAAGACCGGCAACCGCGCCGCGCCGATCGTTCCCGAAGTAATCGCCGCTCCGCTCACTCCGCCCGTGATCGTCGTCGCGTTCAGTGTCCCGACATTGATCGTCGCAGCCGAGAAGCTCGCCGGTGTAAATGAATACACCGTGCCGCCCAGCGTCCACGTCGCCGTACTCGATTGCGGCGCATAGTCCAACCGGTCGACGCCGGTCGCGCTATCAAGCGCAAACAGCGCATAGCTCGAGTCGAACCGGCCACACCCGTGCGAATTGCAAAAAACTCGAAACAGTGTCTGGTCGCCCGCCTGGGTCGTCAAGATGTTGTTCCATGGCCCAAGCGACTCGTACGCCGTATCCGGCAGATTGTGCAGCCCGCCATTGCCCAGATAGTTGTTCGCTGGCACCGTGTTTTGGATAGACCATCCGTGCACGCCCGGCCCGACATTACCGAGAAACGCGATCCCTGGCTGTTGCGTACCCCCTGGCCTCGGCGTGTATTGCGTAATGCGCTCAGTGTCGGCGGTCACGTCCTCCTGAAAGTAATGAGGTTGCTCCACCAAATCTCCTGCGGCCCACGGCACAGTGTTGGCGGAGAGCTGCAGATAGCCATCGACCGCCTTCGTCGCCGGATCGAATACTCCCAGGACTTCGGCCATCGGATAAAGCACATAGGCACCAGTCAAAAACGCCAACGCTCCTCCCGAACTCGTGCTGTTCGGCCCGGAGTTGACGTAGCTCAGCGTATTCGGCCCCGTCGACGTCACCATATAGCTGCCGTTGTAGCTCGAATCCGCGACCCCGGTCACGGTGAATATCAGCCCACTGACATCCTGAATATTTCCCGTCATCGTGACCGACACAACATTTCCCGTGCGGGAAATCGAAGCCACGCTTTGCGCAAAGTTCTGGTACGCGCTCGTGAACCCCGGCCTGCCGACGATTCCCGTTCGCGCGTCCACGTAGTAAAGTTCCGTCGCGCTGGTCGAACCCACTACGATAAACACCTGCCGAATCGGCCCCACGTTATCGACCGTCTGCTCCAATCCATAGCCGCACAATCCGCCCACCGCGATCATCGCTCCCGTCCCGTGGACCTTGTTCAAGGTCAACTGCAGGTGCGTCCCATCGATCACCCTATAGTTCGCCGTTTCAAAGTTCGCGATCCCGGTCACACCCAGGGCGTGAGGATCGGCCACGCATGCCATTCCTGAAGACGAAGGTAAAGCAGCTGTATTGGTCGAGAAACCCGCCGTCACGCCGCTCGTGGCGATGCCTACAATCACCGTCCCGGGTGCCATATTCGTCGGCTGCGAAACGGTCGCATTCGTCGTCGTCAAAAAAACACTTGCTGGAAAATTCGTCCCACTAAACTCCGCCTTGTAAAAAGGTGTCGCCGGCACTCCGCCAACCAGCGCCCCGTTCGTCAAAATCTTCGCCGGGTTCTTGTCGATTAAAAATCGCCCTTCGCCCTGCGTCCCACCATCGGCTGTCGCGGTTACCGTCAACACAGTCGATCCCGTCGCGCATCCCGTCGTGCAGTTGCCCACAAACACTGCCACATCTTCCGCAATATCCAGGTCGAACGGATGAGCTCCTTCGTCGGCTCCGTCTCGCGTCCCGCCCGAGGCCCGAATCACCTGCGATCCCAGCAAGCAATCGCCAACGCCATAGCAGGTCGTGGTGTTGTTATTCAGAACATGCTGTCCCAGTGTGTTGTAAAAGCCGCTCACGTTGGTCGCCGAAAACGTGCTCTTGAAATAAGGCACCGCCTCGACGTTCGCGGGAAACTGGTTCGACCCGCCCGCCAGCCCCACACTCGTGATCCGCAGTGCGACAGCGTTGATCTGGCTGGCTCCCGGGAACGCCGCCTTCACAGCCGACGCGGCCTGCGTGCTCACCAGTGTTAGGTCGCGCCCCAGGCTTGTCCCGTTGGTGAGCGGGCTGAGCGGATTCACTGCCGTCTCCGCTTCGCTCCCACTGCGCTCGTCGATCACCCGTCCCTTGCTTGGAATCTCCGCAAACGAATAGCTTTCATTCGAGTTGTAGGTTGGCTCCACCCGCACGTCGCATCCGCTCGCGCAAGCCGGACCCGCCAGCGCGTTGGCGATGCCGTCTCCACCCGCCGCAACATACTGGCTCGCATAAAGCGTTCCGTTCAGGTTGTTGACCTCGAGCTGCGTTCCCGCAGGCTGTGCCACAATCTGTGTCGCACCCGGCAACTCATCCACCTTGCGCCCCAGCCCACTGGCGACTCCCGCCAAATTCACATCGACGTAGTTCTTATCCGCAGCCTGGTTGCCGCTTACCGGATCGGCGGGCAGCACCAGGGGTCCGGTCATCGTGTCCCCGGCCTTCGCGACATACGGCGAGGTGGCCAGCGCATGACCCGTCACCGCCGCCGCGATCGCCGTATCCACATAGTTCTTTGAAACAGTCTGCATCGCCACGCTCGCGGGCAACACCGAATTCCGAATCGCGCTCAGCCGCGCAGGCCCACTCCCCGCAACCATCACCGGTATCACCCAGTACTCGCGACTCGTACTGCCATCGTTCAAGTGATAAACCGCCGTGTAGTAACTGCCCATCGGCGTCGCTCCCGCATTGGGCGCCAACGTCACCGTCAGCAATCCGCCCGCGCCGATCGTCACCGCCGTCGTACCCGAAGGCACCGCGCTTCCCGACGCCGTCGCAAACGCGCTCCAA
>JBBRCA010000009.1:0-40813 GCA_038205325.1 Terriglobales bacterium
GGAAACGCCGCTGTTCGAACAGTTCGGCATCACCGAGGAGATCAACAAGGCGCTGCGCTCGAAGGTGTGGCTGAAGTCGGGTGGGTCGATCGTGATCAATCAGACGGAGGCGCTGGTCGCGATCGACATCAACACCGGCAAGTTTGTGGGCAAGACGGCGCGGCTCGAAGACACGATTGTGAAGACGAATCTCGATGCGATCCCAGAGATCGTGCGCCAGATTCGGCTGCGCGATCTGGGCGGCATCATCATCATCGACTTTATCGACATGGACGAGCGCAAGAACCGCAACAAGGTGATGGCCGCGCTGGAGGAAGAATTGAAGTCCGACCGCGCGCCGTCGAAGGTGCTGCAGTTCAACGATTTCGGCCTAGTGGCGATTACGCGCAAGCGCGTCAAACAATCGCTGGAACGGACGTTGTCGACGACGTGCGGCATTTGCCAAGGTACGGGCATGGTGAAGTCGCCAGTGACGGTGTGCAACGACATCTACATCGAGTTGAAGAAGATGCAGAAGCACCTTGACCGCGGCGATGTGATGCTGAGGGTCAATCCCGAAGTGGTGAAGCAGTTGAAAGCGCCGGGGACGAAGTGGCTACAGGAGATGGAAGAGATGATTGGGAAAACGATTTTGGTCAAGAGCGATCCATCGATTCATCCGGAACAGTTCGACGTTCACTAAGGGTAGAGTGTAAAGCGTAGAGAAGAAAGCAAAGGGCCGCCATGGGGTTCGTGGCGGTCTTTTTTTGCTGTGGTAGTGTTGCGTGCATTGCGAAATACTGTTGCTGCATCCCAAATTGGCTTTTCCACGTCTCAATATCGTGGGAGTGTTCCGTCCATGTCGCCGCGACATTTTTTTGGGGGCGGGGTTAGCTTCCGGATGACCTTTCCGTCCCTTTGAAGGAGTAGAAGATGAATCGATTGAAGAGCACTTTTCAGATTGCTCCGATTGCGCGCCGCACTTTGAAGCTTGTGGCGTTTTCGGCGATGCTTGGGGCGGGGCTGGCCGTTGTGCATGCCCAGCAGGCCGCCGTTTCGGTCACACCTGCGGCGACGGCTGAACCGACGCTGAACTTCCATTTGCCGGTCAGCGATGGGAGCGCCGCTTTCTTCTCCAGCAGTTCGGACAATCAGGTGGCGGTCGCGGAAAACCATTTCGATTTCCTCGCGGCTTCTGGAAATTCGGACACGCAGCCTCCGCCGCGGCGGAGCTATGGACGGCCGCGTTATCGGGGTGGCAATAGCAACGCCGACGGCTCCAATAAATACGCGTTTCTGGTCGGAGCAGGGTATACGCAACCGCTCGGCAACACGTATCACTATCTGCGCCCGAGCTATGGGTTCCAGGTGGGAGGCGGTCGCAACTTCAACAAGAATGTTGCGCTGTTTTTGCAGTTCGACTACGACCGCTTCGGGTTCAACGGCCGGACGATCGCGACTCAAAGCACTATCTTTACAGGTAGCCCGCGAGACCAGGGCCTGGATGGAAGTACCCATATCTTGTCCATCAGGCTGGATCCTACGTTCACGCTCTACTCCGGCGAAGGGCTGGGGGCATACGTTGTTGGCGGTGTCGGTTTTTATCATAAGGCCGCGAACTTCACTTTCCCGCAGCAGGGTTTGCAGTGCGACCAGTTTGGAAACTGTTTTAGCTTTGTGCAGAATTCGAACTTCCTGGGCGGCAGCTTCTATTCCAACGCTCCGGGCTACGATGGCGGATTCGGGCTGACGTACAAGGTGTCGCGTTTTTCGAATGAAAGACTTTATGCCGAAGCGCGTTATGTCTTTATTAATAACTCGCAACGCCAGGGCGTGACGATCGACAACTTCAGGACCTCGACCTCCAACAATTTTTTCCCGGCCAACAGCAATCGCACAACGTATATCCCGGTGAAGGCTGGAATACGATTCTAGATTTGCTTTTGTTTCACGACAGATAAAAGACCCGCTTCGGTGGGCCTTTTGTTTTGTGTGGACTTCGTGGGATCCATGTCCCCCAGAAGCGGGACCCTTCGAAAAGCTCACGGCAGGCTTCGGGCAAGACGTTTTTGGTCAGACTTGCAGGTCGTCAGCGTGCGAAAATTGGGTCGTGCATTCGCTCGCCAGCAGCCCCATGGATAACGCCATTCGCAAACGCATGACGCTCGGTTTCCTTGCGAACTGGGTGAGCCGACTTGCGGGTATCGCCATACAGCTCATACAGGTCCCCGTCTTTCTGCATTTCTGGTCGTTGCCTCTTTACGGCGAGTGGCTCACGATCAGTGCGATCCCTGCGTATCTCAGCTTCTCGAGCATCGGTTTCGGCACGGTGGCCGGCAACGAGATGACGATGCTAATGGGGCGCGACGACAAAGAGGGCGCGCTGCGCGTCTTTCAGAGCTGCTGGTGGATGATTTCGATGGTCTGCGTGGGCGTGGTCGGACTGCTTGCATTGGCGCTTTTTACGGTGCCGGTGGGGTCTTGGCACAAGTTCAGCGCTTTGTCGGATTCCGATGCACGTTGGATTTTGCTGGCGCTCGGGACGGTAGTCCTGTTCGGTCAACTGGAGCAGTTGCTGGGCGCGGCGTATACCTGCGTCGGGCGATATCCGTATGGCACGTTTGTGAAGAGCATCATTTCGCTGTGCGCGTTTTCGATGATGATCGTCCCTGTCGCGTTGGGACTGGGGCCGCGTGCGGCGGCCATTTCGTTCGGGTTGGCAAACGTTTTGGGAACGATTATCTTCGGCATCATTGCGCGACACGATGTGCCGTGGATAGAGTTTGGCTGGCGACATGCGCGGTGGTTGGAGATACGACGGTTGACCGCTCCGGCGTTCGCGTTCATGGCCTTTCCGATCGGACTCGCGCTGAATTTGCAGGGAACGGTGCTGGCCGTAAGCTATGCGCTGGGGCCGGTGGAGGTCGTGGTGTTCGTTACCGCAAGAACGGTGTCGCGCGCCGCGCTGCAGATGGTGCAACTGGTGAACCAGACGTTCTGGCCGGAGCTTGGGGCCGCGTTTGGAGCGGGAAACATCGATCTGGTGCGGACGCTGCACCGGCGCGCTTGCCAGATGGCGGCGATCATCGCGATCGCGCTCATCGCCATCATGATGACGATCGGGCCGTGGGCGCTGGTGCATTGGACGTCGCACAAGTTGCCACCGAGTCCAGGCCTGTTGTTCGTGCTGATGATCAGCGTTTTCTTCTATGCGGGATGGTCGACAAGCTCCACCCTGCTGACCGCGATCAATCGCCATCAGACGCTGGCCTTGTACTATGTTTTTGGTACGGGCGTGACCGTGGTGGCGACGTATTTCGCGGCCCGCTACTCCGGTCTGCTGGCGGCGGCGGCTTCGTTGATTGTTTCGGAGCTGATTATGAATATGTACGTTCTTCCGGCGTCGCTGCGCGTGGCGCGGGACACCTGGAGCGGATTTCTGGGGGCCATGTTCGAGTATCCGCAGGCGCTGCGGCCGGCGAACCTGCTGCGACGTCTGCGCCGAGTGCGGGAAATGCCGGGCGACCACGGTGAGATGGAAATATAAAGCGTCTTGCGAGGCTTTTGCACCGTATCCTTTTACAGAACGTCTGATTGAGTTGTTTGGCACTTCCTCCGGGGCTAAAGCCCATCGCTGAGGCGCGGGGATTCAGGGGCCTGAAGGCCCCTGCGCCCTCCCGTAGAACAAGCCCACGCACTTACATCAGAGTTCCTTGAATTAATGCAACTCTTTATCACGAGGTCAGAATGCTTGTTCGCCGTTTGCGTGTTGTTGTAACCCTTTCCGTTTTCTCGATCCTCTCCGCCAGTGCGCAACAGCCGTCGCGCACGTTGACCGTCGAAGATTATGCCCACGCGGAGCGGTGGATGAACTACAACGTCGATAGCCTGGTGCAGCATACAGTCGGGGGCGTGCAGTATTTGCCCGATGGCCGCGTGTTCTATCGCGACCCGGGAGTTGGCGGCGTGGCGTACATGTTGGCCGATCCGGCGCATGGCACAGAGGCCCCGGCGTTCGACAATGCGAAGCTGGCGGCGGCGCTGAGCGCGGCGACCAAGAAAAAAGTCGAAGTGGCCAAGCTGGGCGTGTCCAAGTTTGCGCTGGAAGACGGCGGCGGGTTTGGCGTTACGACACCCGCCGGGCTGTTTCACTGCGATACGCCAGTGAAGAAGTGTGTCGCGGAGCCGGAGCCTCCGCCTCCGACCCCGTTGCCGGGCAAGGCCACGGACAAGAACACGGCCGGTCCGCCCAGCCGCCAACAGGCACCTCGGCGTCGCGGCGGTTCGCCGACGAATGCTTCGCCTGACAAGAAGCTGGTCGCGTTTATCCGCGACAACAATTTGTGGGTGCGCACCGTCGCGACCGGCGAAGAGCGCGCGTTCACCACGGACGGTGTGACCAACTTTGGCTACGCCACGGACAACGCAGGCTGGCAGCACTCGGCGGCTGCGGTGCTGACCTGGTCAGCGGACGGCAAGAAGATTGCGACGTTTCAGCAAGATCAGCGCAAGACGGGATTGATGTACCTAGTGCCGACGACTAACCGCCATCCGGTTCTGGAAGCGTGGCCTTACCCATTGGTAGGGGATGAGAATGTCACGATGATCGAGCCGGTGGTGATCGACGTGGCAGCGGCCACGATGGTGCGGCTGAAGACAGCGCCGTTGCAGCATCGCAGCATGGAGTGTGACGATGTGAGTTGCAATGGCCAGGGGGAATGGACGGATGTGGAGTTCTCTCCGGACGACCGTCACCTGGCGTTTGTCGCGACCTCGCGCGACCACAAGGACGAGTGGCTACGCGTGGCGGACACTGCGACTGGCGATGTGCGGGAGGTATTTCACGAGCATGTGGGCACCTACTATGGCTGGCAGAGCAAGGTGGACTGGAAGTATCTGCCCGAGTCGAATGAATTTCTGTGGGTGTCGGAGCGCAGCAACTGGGCGCAGCTTTACCTTTACGACCTGACAACCGGCAAGCTGAAAAATCAGATTACGCATGGCGATGGGCCGGTCGCGGACCTGACGCGCGTGGACGAGAAAAACCGCGTAATCTACTTCGAAGCGACCAATAAAGAGAAGGACGAAGATCCGTATTTTGTGAACTATTACCGCGTGGGCTTCGATGGGAAGGGGCAGCAGTTGTTGACGCCGGAAATTGCCAATCACGCAATCACGGCGGCCCCCGACGGAAGCACGTTCGTGGACGCATACTCGACTGTCGATACACCGCAGATCGCGGTCTTGCGCGACAATACCGGCAAGCTGCTGATGACGCTGGGCAAGGAAGATATATCGCGCCTGTCGGCGACCGGATGGAAGCCGCCGACGCCCATCACGGTGAAGGCGCGCGATGGCAAGACGCTGGTCTATGGCTTCATGTGGAAGCCGACCAACTTCGACGCGCGCAAGAAGTATCCCGTTGTGGACCTCGTCTATCCGGGGCCGCAGGATGGCGCATGTGGGCCGCGCAGTTTTCGCGCGGCGCGCGGCGACATGCAAGCGCTGGCAGATCTCGGCTTCATCACGCTGTGCATCGACGGCATGGGCAATCCGCATCGCTCCAAGAGTTTCCACGACGCACACGCGTCAAAGCCCGAAGACATGGGCGACGACACGATTCCGGACCAGGTTTCGGGCATCAAAGACCTCGCGTCGCGGTCGCCGTGGATCGATCTGGATCGCGTGGGGATCTGGGGACATTCGGGTGGCGGCAACGCGACGGTGTCGGCGCTGTTTCATTTTCCGGACTTCTTCAAGGTGGGAATCGCGGAGAGCGGCAACCACGACAACCGTGACTACGAGGACGATTGGGACGAGCGCTGGGCGGGGCTAGAAAAGATCGGGCCGGATGGCAAGAGCAATTACGACACGCAGGCGAACCAGAACTACGCGAAGAATTTGAAGGGTCATTTGCTGCTGGCGCATGGGACCATGGACGACAATGTGCCCCCCAACAACACGCTGCTGGTGGTCGATGCGCTGATCAAGGCGAACAAGGACTTCGACCTCATCATGATTCCGAACGCGCATCATGGCTACGAGGAAGCGTCCCAGTACATGATGCGGCGGCGTTGGGATTATTTTGTGCGCTATCTCGCGGGAAATACGCCGCCGTTGAATTATCAGACGATGCCGTTTGCGGAGACGCAAAAGTTGATCCACGCGGATGGACCTTCGGAGGGTGCGGTGGATACGGATCGCGAGGGTCGTTGAGCGCAAGCCCGTGCTGAAACCCTCTGCGGCTTGTGCCATTCAAACTCCGCATGGCCTCAAGGTCGCATTCCGCATCACATCTCACAGACGGAGCCACGATGAAGCGACTGAATGTAAAACCAGTGTTTCAACGCATCACGAGGTGGGGCGCCGTGCCCGCAGTTGCGCTGGGGCTTTCGGGGACACTCACGGGCTGCGTCGTAGTGGGCGCTTCCAGCAGCGGCGGATGGTTCATCTGGCCGGGCGGAATCGGCCTCCTGTTGATGATCGTATTGCTCGTGTTTTTGTTACGGCGAAGATGAAAAGTGCATCAGCGAAATAGACTGAAAGACTCTACACTCTAACCACTGCCTTATGCCGCGCATCGCCATCCCTGTCCCAACCAGCACCGACATGGCTTACAACCAGCGCTCCTGGCCCGCTTACGCCGACGCGGTCACGCGCTCCGGCGGCGAGCCCGTGCAGATCGACGTGACCGCGACGCCCGCCGAAATCGCCCGCGTCGCCGCGACCTGCGACGGCCTCTGCCTGCCCGGAAGCCACGCCGACATCGACCCCAACTGCTACGGCGCGGACACTGATCCCGCCACTTCGCCCGCCGACCTTCTCCGCGAAATCGCCGACAAGCTCCTTCTCGAAGACGCTTACAAACATCGCAAGCCGGTGCTCGGCATCTGTTACGGCGTGCAATCGCTGAACGTGTGGCGGGGCGGCTCGCTGGTGCAGGACTTGACCCCCCTGCCTGTGAATCACTCCGCCGGCAAGAAAGTCGCCGTCGCGCACAGTGCGCTGATTGCCGAAAACAGCCTCCTGGCCTCGCTCCTCGACCCGGCGGAAGCGCCCGCCTCAGACAATTTCCTCCGCCTCCCGATCAACACCAGCCACCACCAATCGGTCTCGGCGCCGGGCGATGGCCTTCGCATCGTCGCGCGCTGCCCCGACGACGGCGTCGTTGAAGCCGTCGAAGCCGACCCCTCCGACGGCGGCTCCCCGCGTTTCGTTCTCGGTGTCCAATGGCATCCCGAGCGTAGCTACGACATCAGCCCCGCCTCGCGCGCGCTTTTTGACCGACTCGTCCAGGAAGCCGCCGTTGTACGGCCCGTCTGAGTCCACAGCGTTCTTCGTTATGACGACCACGCCGCAGAGGCCAAGAATGCCGATCAGACCCGTCTCCCAAATCCATGCCGACCCCGTTCAACAAGCCTACCCCGATACCACCCGGATCGAGGCCTTCAGCGATGGCGTGTTTGCTGTCGCGGTGACTCTGATGGTTTTCAATCTCAAGCTGCCCGTTGATGTGCCGGCCGGACATCTCGGCCAGAAGTTGCTGGCCGAGTGGCCCTCCTATGCGGCCTACCTGGTGAGTTTCATCACTGTGGCCATCTACTGGGCCAATCACCACTACATGTTTCACTACATCACGCGCTCCAACCATCTGCTCGGCATGATCAACGCCTTGTTCCTGATGTGCATTTCATTTCTGCCGTTCTCGACCTCACTGGTGGCGTCCTTCATCCGCAGTCCGAACGAGAAGCGCACGGCGGTGCTGGTCTACGTCGGGACGTTTCTTCTCTGCGCGTTGCTGTTCGGCGCGGTGTGGTTCTATGCGTCCCAGGGACGCAGATTGGTCGACAAGGACATCGATCCGGCGTTCATCCGGCACCTCTCAGCGAAATACATCGCCGGAAGTTGCTCCTATCTGGTGGCTTTCGCACTGGCGTTCTGGAGCACGACCCTCAGCCTGGCCATCGTCGCGGCCCTTGCGATCGTTTTTTTCTTTCCGACTTCCCACGCCACGCGCCCAGCAACAATTTCCTAAAAGGTCACGATTCACGACTCTCCATGCCGGCCCTCACACCAGATCGCATCGCCCAACTCCTTGAACCCTTCCTGCTGGCGCCCCAGCCCGCGCTCTGCGCCCAACTCAGCCTCTACCTCGACCTGCTGCTGCGTTGGAACGCCCGCACCAATCTGACCGCGATTCGCGACCCCGAGGAGATTGTTCGCCGCCACTTCGGCGAAGGCCTCTTCACCGGTACCCATCTACAGCCTCTCCTGCCCGCCAACGCCACGCTGCTCGACTTCGGTTCGGGTGCGGGCTTCCCCGGCCTGCCCATTCAGCTTCTGCTTCCCGAACTGACCGTCACGCTGGCGGAATCTCAAGGCAAGAAGGCGTCCTTCCTGCGCGAAGCTGTCCGCGTTCTGGAGCTGAAAACAGAGGTTTGGCTGGGCCGGGTTGAAGATATGCCGTCGGATCGTCGCTTCAACGCCGTCACACTGCGCGCCGTCGACAATATGGACACTGCGCTGGCCGAGGCCGCTTGTCGCCTCCATCCCGGCGGGGTGCTCGCCTCTCTCACAGCCGCCGCAAGCCCGAACCCCTCCCCAACCCGTCAGTGCATCCCCTTGCCCCTGAGCGCTACCAGTTTTCTTTACCTTCATCACAGCGGACCGAACCAAGAGCTGAGAGCTCGCAGCCTGCCTTGAACTTGTCGAAGTCAGGCCTTTACCAAAGCACTGCTTCTTCGGAGATCCTGTGTGTCTTTTCGCTGCAGGGCTCCACGCACGCGTTCCATCGTTTCCAGATAGAACGCCAAATTGTGGATCGAGTTCAACGTCGCGCCCAGTGGCTCTCCACTCGCGAACAAGTGTCGCAAATATGCCCGCGAGTACCTGCGACACACGCTGCACTTGCAGCCCGCATCGATGGGGCCGTGGTCCTCGGCATTGTCCAGCTTCTTGATGTTCAGCCGCACGACCTTGCTGGCGCGGTTCTGTGGGTCTTCGCGAATAAACAGTAAACCGTGGCGCCCAGCGCGGGTGGGGAGCACGCAGTCCATCATGTCGACGCCCATGCGCGCGTACTCTTCAATCTCATCCGGGTAGCCGACGCCCATCACATAGCGTGGCTTGTCGTCGGGTAGATGCTCGAGCGTGTGTGCAATCATTTCGCGCGTCACTTCGCGCGGCTCGCCAACCGCCAGGCCGCCGATCGCGTAGCCGGGAAAGTCCATCTCCATGAGCCGCTCTGCCGACTCTCGGCGCAGGTCTGCGTACATCCCGCCCTGCACGATCCCAAACAGCGCCTGATGCTTGCCTGCAAATGAGGGAACAAAGCTCAGGGAACAGGGTTCAGAAGAAACGATGTTATCCGGGCCCTGTTTCCTGTTCGCTGTTCCCTGTTCCGCCCACGGCACCTCGTCCCGATGTTCCACCCAATACTTCTTCGACCGCGCCGCCCAATCGTGCGTCAGCCCCATCGAATCTCGCGTGCGCTCCCAACTCGCGGGGGTCTCAACGCATTCGTCGAACACCATCATGATGTCCGCGCCCAGCGCGATCTGCACCGCCATCGAGTGCTCCGGCGAAAAAAAGTGCTTTGAGCCATCGATGTGCGAACGAAACTCCACGCCTTCGGGCGTGACCTTGCGCAGCTTGGACAGTGAAAATACCTGAAAGCCGCCGGAGTCTGTGAGTAGCGGCCGCTCCCAACTCATGAAACGATGCAGTCCGCCCGCGCGCCGAATCAACTCATGACCGGGGCGCAGATACAGATGATACGTATTGGCAAGAACAATCTCAGCGCCCAGCGTCTCCAAGGTTTCCTGGGCCACCGCCTTGACCGTCGCCGCCGTACCCACCGGCATGAACACCGGCGTTTCGACCACGCCGTGGGGCAGTGTCAACTGCCCGCGCCGCCCGCCGGAGCGAGCAGCGCCTTCGATTTCAAACTGGAGCGACATTCAGCTTCATTGTAGAAGCTACTTGATGACGCAGGAGCACCCGGTAGCAGCGTCAACTTCCTTCGTCGCGCCAGTGCAGAAGCACTTAGGAGTCGCATCGAGGTCCGTGGTCACACCACCGCGTTTGATCGCGTCGTCGAGCTTCTTCTGCATTTCCGGCAGTCGCAGGTCCTTCATCTGCTTGGCCGCCTCGCCGAATTGCTTTTGCGCCTCTGCCATCTGTTTCTGCATATCGGCGCTGTCGATCATGTGCAGGTTCTTCATCGCCGAATTGAGCTTCAACTCCATCTCGCCGGTATCGAGCATCTGCAAATTGCCTAGAGACATCCTCAGTGAGAGTAGTTGCGGTTCGATCATCGCCAGCGCGGGCAGCCCGGGAATCGAGTTCAGCAGCATAAAGTCGCTCGACTCGCCCTGTCCCGGGCGGGACTTCCGGCGAATGGTGTGGATGAAAGTCAATTCCTTTGGCTCCGCCGTGATAATGGCCGTCTCCACCAGATCGTCGGTCCGCTTGCGACTGCACACGTCGGTCGATTCCCCGCTCTTGAGTTCGCGCACATGCACCGAGCAGTGCCAGTCGCCGGTTTCGAGCTTCCTGCGAAATTCCTCCACGTCCTCCATCTTGTACATGCCCGGCTTGTCGTAGCTGTACGTGTGGACAACAGACAGCACGGTGCGGCGCGCCTTCGGAGAGTGCTCACCCTCCACGAGGCCTAGAGTGTCGGGGTCCATATCAATCTGCGTGACGCTGCTGGCGCCCTGTGCAAACTTTTCGGTCCCCGCAAACAAGTCGTCCTTCACCTGCCCAGCCTTCGCCGTGGCCTGCGCTTGTGCTCTGGCAATCTGCGGCACGCTGGCTATCGCGCACGCCAAAACCACAGCGCTCATCCAACCGATGGTTTGAATCTTGTAAATTTTCATGTCCTGCCTCCTCGTTCAAATTTGAAAACTCTTTTAATCTTCGTCGAGCGCGACACCTGCATGTTGTAACTGCGCGCGCGTGTGCTCCAACGCCTGCTCCGTAATCTCTTGCGACACCGCAAAATTTCTGTCTGCCGACATCACCCGTTCGTGTTTCTCACGCACCTGCTCAACTGAGAACACGCCGACCAGCAGCACGGCCGCAATCGCGCCTGTCGCCCACATTGGGAACTTCGGCAGGAAGAAAAGCCTCCCAGCACTCTTACCACCGTTCTGGGGTGTCATCCACCGCTGGCCCGTCTGGCGATGCTGCTGCTCCGCATCCGCTGCGATAGCTAGAAACCTCGCCCGTATTTCCGCTCCCGCATCGACCCGCTTCAGCGCACGCTTCAGGCTGCGCTCAAAAGCGTCCATATTTTCTTCACTCATCGCACATACTCCTTCATCGTCACGGCAGCCTTGCGCCGCATCATTTGCAGGCCGCGTTGTAGATTGCTCTTCACCGTCGCCACCGGCTGCTTTAGCAGCGCTGCAATCTCATCCGGCAGCATCTCTTCCTGATACCGCAGCACGACCGCGACCCGCATCGCTTCGGGCAAAGTGCGCAGCAAATCTTCAAGACGCGCTTCCACGCCCGGTCCCAGCGGCGCACTTTCACCCGCGAAATCGTGCTGGGCTTCTTCCATCCAGGGCATCCACTCTTCCGCGCCCGCCTCGGGCTGGCGGGCCGTGCGCCGCAGCGAGTCGGTCGCCCGATGCACCGTCACGCGCCGCAGCCAGAAGCGCACATGGTCGTCCGACTCCAGGCGCTCCGACCCGCGATAGAGTTCCAGGAAAACGTCCTGCGCCACCTCTTCCGCGACGCCGAACTCTCCCGTCACGCGCAACGCAATCGAGAACACCATGCTTTGGTGCTGCTCGACGAGACTGCGAAACTTTACGGGATCAAGCTGCATCCGGCCCTTCAGCGAACAACGCCACGAATCTTCTCATCTATCTATACGACGAGAGTTTCGCGCCAGGATGCAAAAGTTTTACCGCTCCACCAGCTCCACCGCCTGCGCTACGGTCAGGTCATTTTGCACGCGCTTGAACTCGCTCCGCGCCACGTCTTGATTTTTAGCGATGGTCTTGAACAGCACCGCCTTGCCGCGAATGTCACTGATGACGCGGGCCGTCCGCCACTGGTCGTCAAACTGGGCCTTGGTCGACTCGAAATTACTGCCCGCGCGCACAGAAATCAAGCCGAAGCCGATGCTTAGGTCCTTAGGCAGATGGCCCTCGATGTGGTGCAGCCGCGACTGTTTCCGATTGATCAGCATCCATCCCGTCATGCCATGCAACACATGCTCCTCAAGGCCGCTGGGCGAGTAGCTCGGGTCAGGCCGAAAGTCGACGCGCCAGTCTGCCCCCTCCTCCTTGAGGTTCTCGAGGATGAAGCCCTTCGGGATCAGGTCGAGCATCTGCCGCGCGTGGGCTTCGTCGTCCTTCTGCGCCTTCTCGCGCTGCTCGAAAGCCTCGGGATGAGCCACATCGTTGGCCAGCCTCCCGCGCTCCTGCTGCACACGATCCGTCGAAATTGGCTTACCGTCCTCGGCCATCAAAAAACGCACCCGCCCATGCGGTGTTTCGACCACGCGCTCCGTCCAAAGCCGCCCTAAGGTGCGCTCTGAGCGCTCGTTCGACACATATGTGAAGTTGTCCTTGTGCGCGGCGGCGTTGTGCTCGTTGGCCAGCATGGTGCCGACGATGTCCTTCGCCGAACCCTGCGCTTGCACACGACCTCCGACGCAAGCCATCACGCAACACACCACCGTCAGAAACTTGCACCGCCCGTTCACAGCTTGCATTCGCACCACCCGGCTTTCAAATTGAATCTATTGTGTCGGATGCAGAAACCCGCTGTCATGCCACTACCTGGCGCATACACCGTCCAAAGTCTACGGCGGGATCGCATGGCACGAAATCACCCCCAATCATCGCCACAACTCTCGCAACTCACGTCTAACCCACATGCGTCCGTTCCGCGTTCTTCTTCTCTTCACCCTCGCCTCGGCTCTCAGCGCGTCCGCACAAACCCCGCAGCCTCATCCCACCAGCACGCCTTACGCTGGCGACCTCTCCATCTTCGAAACTCCCGGCCGCGCCGAGCACTTGCACATTGACCGCGTGATGGATCTGCTGCGCATCACGCCGGGCAAGACAGTCGCCGACATCGGCGCGGGCGGCGGCTGGTTCTCCGTGCTCGCGGCCAAGCGCGTCGGCCCCCAAGGCACAGTCCTCGCCGAAGATATCAATCCGCCCTACATCGCCGCCATCCAGAAGCGAGCGGCCAATGAACACCTCGCCAACATCAAGCCCGTCCTCGGCACGCCCGACGACCCCAAACTTCCGCCCGCCAGCGTGGACGCCGTGCTGATGCTGAAGGTCTACCACGAAATCGCGCACCCCCAACTCGTGCTTGCTGCATTGCACGCCGCCATGCGCCCCGGTGCCCGTTTCGGCATCATCGACCGCAACGGCACGGGCGACGACCACGGTCTCGGCGAAAAAATCGTCCGCCAAGAAGTCGAGCGCGCGGGCTTCAAACAAGTCGGCCGCTACGACTTCACCAAAGACGACGGCCAGGACTACTTCCTTATCTTTGAGAAGCTTCGTAACTGACGGGGTTGCGCGCGGGGAAGGTCTCGGAATGTGGGGAACTTTCTTCGGCAGCCCGCGTACTCCCTAAAATGCGACTAACGCTCTTACCCTTTCTACTCACAGGACTGCTTCCTTTCATTGTTTCGGGCCAGACACAAAGCACCCTTCCGGCAATGGAGCAGGCCATTCACTCCGGGACCTTCAGGAAGATAGGGAGCATCCTGGTCGAGCAGGACGGACACCTCGTTTACGAAAAGTATTTCGACGGCGACGCTTCGACCCTGCGCGACACCCGTTCCGCGACCAAGAGCATTACTTCGATGCTTGTCGGCATCGCCATCGATGAACACAAAATTTCCGACGCATCTGCTCCTCTGCTGCCGCTCCTTCCAAAACTCACCTTTCAAAACGCCGACCCACGCAAAGCGAAAATCACACTTGAAGACCTCATGACGATGAGTTCGTCGCTCGAGTGCGACGACTGGAACGAATTCTCGCGCGGCAACGAAGAGCGCATGTACGTCGTCGAGGACTGGACGCAGTTTGCCCTCGACCTGCCCATTCGCGGCGTCACGCGCAACCCAGGCGCCACGCCGCCGAAATATGGCCGCCGCTTCAGCTATTGCACCGCCGGTGCTTTTCTCGTCGGCGAAGCGCTGCGTCACGCCACCGGCCAGCCAGCCGACGTATACGCTCAGCAGAAACTCTTCGGCCCCTTGGGTATCCACGACGCTCAGTGGGTCTACTCGCCACTCGGTCTGCCACAAACTGGAGGAGGCCTTCGCCTCGCCAGTTCAGACTTGCTTAAGCTCGCCGAACTCTACCGCCAGAATGGCAGCGTCAATGGAAAGAAAATTATCAGCCCTACGTGGATCGAAGTCTCAACAACACCGCACGCTCAGGCTGACGAGGACACAGACACGGACTACGGCTATTTCTGGTGGCTGAGAACGTTCCGCGCGAATGGCAAGCTCTATCCAGCGTTCTACATGAGCGGAAACGGTGGCAATAAAGTTGTCGTCGTGCCCTCGCTTCGGCTCTCGGTCGTCATTACCAGCACCAACTACAACGCGCACGGGATGCACGAGCAAACCGATAAGCTCCTGACGGACTATATATTGCCATCCTTCTCCGTACGTTGAGAATTTATTAGCACGCTTGCCGGCGAGTGCAGGCCGCCGTTCTATCCTTGCACCAGCGCATGACAATCCGTGAAGCTGTTACCGAAGCCGCAAATCTCCTCGCGGGCCAGAGCGCTCGCCGCGACGCCGACACCTTGTTAGCGCACATCCTCCGCTGCGACCGCGCCTGGCTACTCGCGCATGCGGACACCACCCTCAGCAACGCAGAGCTTGCGCAGCTTCGAGCGATGACAGGCCGCCGCGCCGCGCGCGAGCCGCCGCAATACATCATTGGCCACCAGGAGTTTTACGGCTTGGATCTTCGCGTCACTCCCGACGTTCTGATTCCCCGCCCCGAGACCGAGCACCTGGTCGAAGCCGTGCTGCTCTGGGCCACGCAATTCCACGACGAGCGCACGTTGCACATCGCCGACGTCGGCACGGGCTCGGGAGCCATTGCCGTCGCGCTCGCCACCCATCTCGCCGGGGCCAACTTCACTGCGACGGACATCTCCGCCGCCGCGCTCGAAGTCGCCCGCGAAAATGCTCGCACCCACTCCTGCGAAGATCGCATTCAATTCCTCAACTGCGATCTACTCCCTGCGCTCGCACCGGATTTCCGCTTCGACGCCATCGTGTCGAATCCTCCCTACGTTCCCACCCGCGACGCCGCCACCCTGCAGCCCGAGGTCGTCCAGCACGAGCCGCACGCCGCGCTGTTCGCCGGGGCCGACGGCCTCGACGTCTACCGCCGCCTCATCCCTGCGGCCCATGCGGCCCTGCGCGAAAACGGTCTGCTCGCGCTCGAAATCGGCCACGGTCAACACGCGGCGCTCACCAATCTCTTACAGGGCTGGAACAACATCCGCTTCATCGACGACTATCAATCCATCCCTCGCATCGCCCTTGCCGAACGGCTAAGCAAATAGGCATACGCCTTTTGTGACTTTTACCCCGCCTGCTTAGTCATACCCTTGACAAAGCAGCACTTCTTCGAGGCAACGGGCCTTTATCTTCGGCTTTTGGAATTGATATCCATGATCGCAATTCAGCGATTTGCGATCATCTGTTGCACCAGCCTTATGCCTTGCGCCCTGCCGCACGTGGCGGCGCAGGTTGTTCGGAACCCGGCTGTACGCCCTCGCCGGGGTTTCAACAGACGATTACAGTGGGTGATGGGGATGTGAGTGGAGTGAATATCGAGCTGACGCCGATGGCCCCGCGACCCTAGTTCGATGGGCGTTCGGTGCCAGTTTTTCTTGACATGCAGGGGGCGGTACGCGATGCTTAAGGTTCAGGTGTGACTTTCCGGGGAGGGCGGGCGTGTGTCCGGCGTGGAAATCTTTTCCGCGCGGCTGGGTTTGCGACTGGTTCCCCGGGATGAAATCTCCCGAAACAGGTTTGCTACAAGAAGAGCCGATGAGCGGCGGCAGGCTTTGCCGCCTGCTCGTGACGGCGATGGGATGGATAGAGTGAGCGTGTTTGCAATATTTTTCGACGGGATACCCGGTTTCGGTTCGCTGGGTGGATTGCCGTTTATCCTGCTGTTTTTCGTGGCGATGTATTTTTTGCTGTTCGCTCCGCAACAGAAGAAGCAGAAGCAGTGGCAGGCCATGCTGGCGCAGGTCAAGTCCGGCGACAAAGTAACCACGACCGGCGGTTTGCGTGGGACGGTGATTACCGTGAAGGATGACGTGATTGTGATTCGCGTGCAGCCGGACAATATCAAGCTAGAGATTGTGAAGAGCGCGATTGCAGCCGTGACGACCGAAGAAGTGACGAAGGCTTGAGCAAACGCGCTTGACGCAAAGGGCGCGAAGGAACGGGCAAAGTTTCGCAAAGTAAGACGCCGCGCAGAGATGCCGTGCGGATGGAAGGTCTAGGACAACACGCAGATGGGTAAGAACCTCTCGACAAAAGCCGGCTTTATCATTGCGGTGCTGGTGATCTTTATTTACGGGATTTTTGGGATTCCGCATGGCGGACTCAAACAATCGTTACTGAACCGCATTCACCTGGGCCTCGACCTAAAGGGCGGAACGCACCTTGTGCTGAAGGTGCACACGATCGAGGCGATCAACTCGACCACCGACCGCGATACGCAGGCGCTGAACGTGGCGCTGGCCCAGTACGGCGCGAATGCTGCCAAGCTCGACCCCGCGCATCCCGAGACGATCGCCGTCACCGGCGGCACGCCCGCGCAGTACTCGGACATCCGGGGTGTGCTGACCGGGAACGAGTATTCGACGTATGACGTTGCGTCGGCCAACGGCGGCTTCACCATGACGATGAAGCAGGCGGCGATGCGCGCGAGCGACACCCGAACAGTGGACGTTTCGATGGAGGCCATCCGGCAGCGCATCGACTCGCTGGGCGTGGCCGAGCCGCACATCGAAAAATACGGCCTGGGCGAAAACCAGATTCTGGTCGAGCTGCCCGGCGTCACCGACCTTGACCACGTCAGAAGCATTATCCAATCTACGGCCAAGTTGGAGATTCACGAAGTCGTGGGCCAGCCTTACGAAAACGAGGCTGCAGCGCTGGCAGCGTTGGGCGGCACGCTTCCGTTCGATCAAGAACTGGTGCGCGGTTCATCGACCGGCTCCGGCCCCGACGAGGTGTGGGTGCTCAAGCGCGCCAGCATCGTCGAAGGCACGGACTTTCGCGACGCGCAACCCTCGCGCGACGAGAATGGCCGCCCCGACCTCACGTTTAACCTGACCACCGAAGCAGGCGACCGTTTCTACAAATACACCGACTCGGTCAAGGGCACGGGCCGCATGGCGATCGTGCTCGAAAACAAGGTCAAGGAAGTGGCGGGCATCGAGGGCGCTATCCGCGACTCGGGACGCATCACCGGCGGCTTCAGCCAGCAGCAGGCGCAGGACCTCAGCATGATGCTGCGCACCGGCTCGCTGCCCGCGTCGATTGAGTACACCGAAACGCGCACGGTCGGCCCATCGCTGGGCGCGGCCAGCATTCGCCAGGGCGTGATCGCGGCGGTCGCGGGCATGAGCTTCGTGATGATCTTCATGCTGGTGTACTACCGCGGGGCGGGCATTAATGCGGACCTCGCGTTGATTCTGAACCTTGTGCTGCTGCTGGGTTTCATGGGCTTCTCCGGCGCGACGCTGACGCTGCCCGGAATCGCGGGCGTGATCCTGACCATCGGCATGGGCGTGGACTCGAACGTGCTGATCTTCGAGCGCATTCGCGAAGAACTGCGGATGGGCAAGACGTCGGCCGCCGCCATTCAGGAAGGCTTCGGGCATGCCTGGGTGACGATCATCGATACTCACGTGACGACGATTGTCTCGGCAGCGATTCTGTTCATTCTGGGCACGGGGCCGGTGAAGGGTTTCGCGGTCACGCTGACGATTGGGTTGCTGGCGAATTTGTTTACGGCGGTGTTCGTTTCGCGCACGATTTTCGATTACCTGTTGAGCAAGCGGGAGCGTACGGCGGCGTTGTCGATTTAGCAGCAGGTTAGCGAGTCAGCAAATTAACGGTTGGATTGCCGGGTTTGGCGCCGCCGGTTGAGGAAAGTAAATTGGAACTGTTTCGCGCAACAAATATCGACTGGTTGGGGAAGAAATGGTACTTTCTCGGCTTCTCTCTCATCTTCTCCGTGGCTGGCATCCTGAGCATGGTGTTCTGGCATGGCATCCCGCAAGGCGTGGACTTCAAGGGCGGCACGCAGATGCGCGTGGCGTTCGCGAGCGCGCCCAACGAGGACCATATTCGCCAGGCGCTGGACCAAGCCGCAGTGCATGGATTTACGATCCAGCGCATCTCCGATCCCAGTGGACAGGCGGCGAACAAGGAACTCATCTCCCTGCCGGAAATGTCTGACCAGGCCCATGACCTGGGTCGCCAACAAGTAGAAAACGCCTTGGGCGCGAACTACCACGACTCCAGTTTCAATATCGAGCAGATCGACATCGTCGGCCCCACCGCTGGCAAGCAGCTCAAGCATCAAGCCGCCTGGGCGACCTTCTACTCGCTGCTGGGAATGCTGGTTTACCTCTGGTTCAGGTTTGAGCTGATCTACGGCGTGGCGGCGGTGGTGGCCGTGTTTCACGATACGCTGATCACCGTCGGCGCTTTCAGCCTGACGAACCAGGAGATCACCCTAACCGTTATCGCAGCGATTTTGACCCTCATCGGGTACTCGATGAACGACACGATCGTGGTTTTCGACCGCATTCGCGAAAACCTCGCGGCCAACCGCCGGGAGTCGCTTTCGGATGTGGTCAACCGCAGCATCAATCAGACCCTCAGCCGGACGGTCATCAGCTCCGGCCTGACGTTTCTGACAGTGTTGAGCTTGTATCTGTTTGGCGGAGAAGTGCTGCATGGCTTCTCGTTTGCACTGGTCATCGGCATCCTGATCGGCACGTACTCGTCGATTGCGGTGGCGGCCCCGATGCTGGTGGCCTACCAGGACTGGCGCGCGTCGAGGGGGCGTCTAAGCGGCAAAGGGGCGACGTTGCCGGCGGCCAAACGGTAGTTTTCGGGATATGATTGGGAACCTCTGCTCAAAAGGTGCAGTTTAGCCGCTGAGGGCAGTACATAGGATTGATCAGAACTTGCTTAGGCCAAGCTGGACGTTATGTCGGCAAGCCGCATCCTAAAACAAGGCCAGAACAACGCGGGAACAATTTGACCATGTACGGTGTCTAAGGCAGGAAGCTCTCCCGAACAGGGACCGAGGTCGCTTATGTTTGAAGACTCATTGCTCGAATCCGGCGGACGGATCAAGTCGAAGTCGAGATACTGGATGATCGCAACGTTTTCTTTGAACGCGGCCATCGTGCTCGTCCTGATTTTGATTCCCTTGCTGATGCCTGAGGCGTTGCCGAAGAACTCACTGACGGCGTCGTTGAGCGCGCCACCTCCACCGCCGCCACCGCCACCGCCTCCGCCGCCGCCCATGAAGGTGGTGCCGATTAAGATGGTTTCCGAGATTGACCAGGGCCTGCATGCGCCCACCAAGATTCCCAAGGACATCAAGATGGTGAAGGAAGAAGCTCCGCCTCCACCTTCGTCGATGGGTGTTGCGGGCATGAGCGGCATGGCTGGCGGTTCGGCTAACGGCATTATGGGAGGCATGCCTGGCGGCACGGGGAGTGGTCCGGTGATCAACGTGGCCAAACCCAAGCCGACCGGGCCAGCGCGCATCTCGAGCGGCGTCATGCAGGGCCAGATTCTTCAAAAGACGCAGCCCGTCTATCCTCCGATCGCCCGCGCGGCGCATATGCAGGGCACTGTGATGCTGCACGCCATCATCTCGAAGACCGGTACGATTGAAAAGCTCGAGGCAATCAGCGGCCCCGAAATGTTGAAAGGCGCGGCGCTCGATGCGGTCAAGAGCTGGCGCTACAAGCCCTATCTTCTGAACGGCGAACCCACCGAAGTCGATACGACGGTGACGGTGAACTTCAACCTGAACGGCGGTGGCTGATTCTTCCCGGATCCGATTCTTCAAGGATTGAACTCCGCTGTACGCGGTCCGGGCCTTTTGGCGTCTAACCCTTGCGAAGCAATAGGTGCAAGGGCATACAACCCGCAACGCGACTACACGCAACACCATGCACCTGTTTCACGCGGCAAATTTTCTCGCAGTTGCCGTCACCTTCGACGATCCAAACACATTTTTTGTAAGAAATTCGACTTAAATACCAGGAGGAAAGACCTCGTGATTCTCGCTCAACTCTCAAATTTCGCTCACGCACCATCGGCAACGCTTGCCCTGTTCTTTCAGGAAGCGGGCGCGCCCAGCTTCAGCCTGGTCGGCATGTGGAACCAGATGAGCTGGATTCCCCGCGGCATTGTTGTGATTCTTTTCATCATGTCGATCTACTCGCTGGCCGTCATCATCGATCGTTGGCTGTACTTCTCGGCGGCCCGCAAGCAGTCGCGCGAGTTCGCGCCCCGCGTTGCCGGCGCCCTGAAGGAAGGCCGTCTGGACGAGGCGATCAAGGTCGCGGACCGCTCCAAGAAGTCGCATCTTGCGGAAGTCGTCACCGCCGGCCTGCAGGAGTTTCGTAGCTTCGGCTCGGGCGGCTCCATCACCGACGAGCAGGTGGAAAGCTCCAAGCGCGCGCTGGAGCGTTCTGAATCCATCGTCCATGCCAAGCTGAAGAAGGGTCTCGGCGGTCTTGCCACCATCGGTTCGACGGCGCCGTTTATCGGGCTGCTGGGCACGGTCATCGGTATTTTGAACGCCTTCCAGTCGATCGCGAGCTCGAAGAGTTCAGGCATCGGCCAAGTCGCTGGCGGTATTTCTGAAGCGCTCGTCACGACCGCTTTCGGTCTGGTCGTCGCCATCCCAGCGGTTATGACGTTCAACTACTTCACCAACAAGGTGGAAGCGTTCGACGTCGAGATGGACAACAGTTCGTCGGAGCTGGTCGACTACTTTATCAAGCAGAGCCACCGCTAGTCTGTCGCAACAAGGGGCAAGACTGGCTGCAACTCCGCTCCTCATCTCCTCCTCCGCGAGAACCACGGGCCAAGGCCCGGTTGCCGATTCTAAAAGCGAACGGCAACCGGGGCTAACCGCCGACGGAGAGGGCATCGATTCAAGGCTGGCCCAGCTAACCAAGTAGGGCATTATAACGGAGCATCCGATGGCAATCGCAAAACGGGAAGAAGGCAAGAAGGTCAACTCGAACATCAATGTGACGCCCATGGTGGACGTGATGCTGGTGCTCCTGATCATCTTCATGGTCATCACCCCAATGTTGAACAATAAGGTGAATGTGGATCTGCCGAAGGTTTCGGCGGCCGTGGTGATGGAAAATGCCAACAAGGAAGATGCGATCGTCATCGCGGTGACGCGCGACGGCAAGACCTTCCTGGGCGCCGATCAGGTTTCGCTCACCGACCTGGGCACGCGCGTTGCTGACCTGCTGGCCAAGAAGACGGACGCAGCGGCGGACAAGACGGTGTATATGCGCGCGGACAATCGCGCCAACTACGGCAATGTGATGGACGCCATCGACGCTGTGCGTACTGCGGGCGTCAGCCAACTCGGGTTGTTGACCGACAACAGTCTTCAGTAGTATGCGCAGGTAGTTTGCGCCGCAAGAAGGAGGAGATTCGATATGGGAATGGGTGGCGGAGGAACAGGCGGAGCAGTTTCCGAGATCAACGTAACGCCGTTGATCGACGTATTGCTGGTGCTTCTCATCATCTTTATGGTCATCGTGCCGGTCACGCCGAAGGGTCTAGACGCCCTGGTGCCGCAGCCGCCGAAGAAGAACCAGCCGGAGATCCAGAACGACCGCACGATCGTCGTCCAGGTCACGTCGAACGGCGCGGGAGAACCCGGCTACAAAATCAACGACAGCGATTTTGCGAAGTCAGCGATCACAGCCAAGCTGGAAGAAATTTTTGCGACCCGGCAGGAAAAGGTCATGTTCGTCAAAGGCGACGCGAACCTGGACTTCGGCAAGATCGCCGAGGTGATCGGCATGGGTCATACGGCGGATGTGACGAACATCGGCATCATTACGCCGCGCGTCGCGGCAGGGCAGTAACGCAGCGTTTCTAAGCGCAGGGACGGGCACTCGAAGGGCGGCGAAACGCATGGCGTTCGCCGTCTTTGCCTTTTCCGGCGAGCTTCAATCCGCCCAGGACCTCGGCGGTGTCTAATAGATTGGGCGCTCGCTCACTCACTTCAATCCAGTGAGGTGTTGCCATGTCGTTCTCTACGCTAAATTCCAACCAGAAATCTGAAATCAACGTCACGCCGCTCATTGACGTGCTATTGGTGCTGCTCATCATCTTCATGATCATCGTGCCGCTGACCCCGACCGGCCTACGTGCGGTCGTTCCGCAGCCGCCATTGAAGGCTGCGACGCTGCCACCGCCGGAGGACGCAGTCGTTTTGCAAGTCCACTCCGGTGCGAACGGCGGAGCGGCCAGCTACTCCATCAACCGGCAAGTAGTGGCGAAGCCGGAGATTGTTTCGCGCCTGACAACCATCTTCGCGACGCGGCAAGAGCGCGTGATGTTTGTGAAGGGCGATCCGGGACTTCAGTTCAGCAGCATCGCGGAGGCGATTGGTCTGGGTCATCAGGCGATGGTGACCGATATCGGCGTGTTGACGCTGAAGTCGGGCGCGGACTAAAACCGCGAAGCAGAGGGCTAAGGCGTTGTGAAAGAAATCCGCTTTGGGGTCTGAAGTGTTTTTGGCTACTTGCTTGAGGGCGATGCGGGCGCAGGGGCTGTGGGTGCGACGTAGGGGGGTGGGGGCGTTTTGCCTTCTGCGATAAGCGCCTGGTCGATAATCTTAAAGAGAAATTCGGCGGGTAGAGCGCCGTCGATCTTAGCCCCGTTGATGAAGAGCGATGGCGTGGAGTCGACGCCCAGAGACGTCGCGAGCTTCTTCGATTCCTCGATGCCCGTCGTGTCCTGTTTGGCGATACAGGCGTCGAGTTTGGGAAGGTCGATTTTCTGGAAGGCCGCCTGCTGGCGCATTAGCTTGTCGAGCTGCTCATCGGCGAGAGCGAGCGTTTTGGCGGCGGGGGCTTTCCCGTCTTTGGCTTCCGGCGGCGTGCCGATTTCTCCGGTGTGTGCGTGGATGTAGTCGATGACGTTCCAGTAGCCGGTCGAGGATTGCGCGCCGACGCAGTTGGTATCCACTGCCGCGCGCATCGCCCAGGGATGCTGGTCGAGCGGGAAGTCGCGATACACGATGCGCACCTGGTCCTTGTAGCGGTCGGTGATGGCGGGGAAGATGTTGCGGTGCAGGCTGGCGCAGTAGGGGCACTCGAGGTCGTCGAAGCCGACGATGAGCACCGGCGCTGTGGACGGGCCGCCACGAGCAGGGCGGCCATCGATGGGGACCAATGAGCGCGGATCCGCGGAGATGTCGAACTTGGTGAACTGCGCGAGCGTTTTGCCGTCGGTCGAGAGCAGGAAATTGATCGGCTTCGAAGCTTTGCCTTCGACGCTCGTGAAGCTCACAGAAATGTCGTCGTAGCCGGCCAGCTCGCTATGTGTGCGCGGTCCGACCTGGATGATCGCGCCGGGTGGCAGGGCGGCCCGCTGGCGCAGCATGACTTCGATGCGTCGGGCCTGCTCGGACGAAAGCTGAGTCCCGGCCTGGGAGCTTGCGGGAGGATTCTGCGCATGGCATCCGAGAACGGCGAAGGTGGCGGCAAGGAGCAGGGCGGGGAGGGTTTTCACAGGGGCCAACACAATACGTCCATTATCGCAGAGTGGAGGGCGCTAAAAAAGGCGTTCGGCTTTGCGGAGGTTGCCGGCGGTTCCGATGTTGGCCAGCGTGAAGTTGAAACGGTAGGCGCCTTCATTGCGCACCGAGCCGAGTTGGTACTTGCGATATTCGATCGAAAGGCCGCAGCAGTTTCGGTTGTACCCGGCCTGCGCAGAGAGGTACTGGAGGCTGCCGCGATTGAGGTCGAGGTTGGCGTTCGCGGCCGCTGAGAGGCCGGGTTTTGAGGAATCTCCGTAGCCTAACAACACCCGCATTTGCGAGAAATCCGAAATGGCGGATGCGGTCAATTTGCCGACGCCGTTGGTGTCGATGGTCTCGGTAAAGAAACGTCCCGGCGCGTTCAGGCGGGCGTAGGACACGGCCCCGAAGATGCGGCCTTCATGCACGTCGAGGAAAATGTTGGAGCTAGTGAACTTTTTTGCGCCGGTGTCGAGGTCGAAGTCCCACTCGATGTCCGTGTGCGATGAGGTGCGCACGCGCAGGCGAGAGATCAGCGGTGAGATGTCGCGCGCCTCGGTGAGGAAGGCGATGCCGGAAAGCGACAGGGTCGTGTCGAAGATGTTGCGGCGCTTATTAATGATCGCTCCGCCGAAATTCGGATCGAAGAAGTGTTTTTGGGCGAGCTTCCAGGTGATCCATTCGTGTTGCCGCGGCTGGGTGGAGAGGCAGGGCGCAGCGTTGCGGGAGTGGGTGCGCGTCGGCGCGGGCGGCGCGTCGGCCATGGGAATTCCGTTGGCGTCGAGTCCCGAGGCTGAATCCAGTTCAGGATCGAGGGCAGTTTCAGGCGACTGCGTGGGATTGGACGAAGCGAGGTTGGCCGCCGCGACCACCGCGCATGGCTTGAGCGGGTCGGTAGGGCCGCGGCGCGCGAACAGGCGCTGCGTGACGCCGTACTCCAGTTCGTTGGTGTTGCTGTCGATGTCCACGTCGTCGAAGCGCAGCACGTTGAGGAAGTTGTCAATGCCGCGCGTGTTGCGGTAGACGAACTCAGGCTCGACGGTGTGGCGGAGTTCGGGGCCAAGCAGCTTGGCCAGGAAGGCGGGCGGATGGAAGTCGCGTTCGATGGTCGGAGCGCGAAGGTCCACCTGCATGTCGAGCGAAGCGCGGTTGGTAGACTGGGTCGACTCGATCGGGGGCTGGCCGGCGAGATTGGACGCGACGCGGCTGCGCGAGTAGAACGTTTCGCGTACTGCGATGGACGAGAGCGTGTGCCAGCCGCCGCCGGAAAGCGGCAGGGAAAGCTCCGGACGCACATCGACCCGTTCGACGATTCCCGATGAGACGAAGTTGGGCTGGGTGCGCTTGAGCCCCGCTGCCGAACTGTCGAGGCTCCACAGCAAAGGCGTTCTAGGAATAGGGTGGTCGAGCGCCGTGAAGTCGAACGAGGGCGCATGAAAGATGCGTACCTCCTGGCCGGCGGCCCCTCCAATGGCCACGCGTTTGAGGCCCTGGTAGCGGTCGGCGCGCACGTCGGTCGAGTAACCGTTCCGCTGGTGGACGGCGTAGAGGATGGAGGTGATGTCGGAGGACACGGCCTGATTGAAGTTCTCGTTGAACGCCTCGCGGTAGACATACGAACTCAGGTATTCGGCGTCACCAACGAAGCGGGTTGTGGACGTGAGTCTGCGCCGGAAGGCGACCGTGACGTCCTGTCCGCCCTGGTTGGTCAGGATATTGTTCAGCCTGATGCCGCGGTCTTGCAGCGCGGAGACGTGCGCGTTGAGGAAGTCGTTGCCGACGCCGCGATAGCGGAAGGTCGCGGACTCGGAAACGCCACGCTCGGAAAAATACTGGCTGCCCACGGTCAGGTCGGCGGAGCGGCCGAGCACCAGATAGAACTCTTCGCCAAAGATGAAGCCCTTGGTCGAGCTTTGACTGATGACCGGCGTGAGGATACCGGACTGACGGGTTCCAGAGTTGATGGGATGCGTGACGTAGGGCAGAAACAGGATGGGAAAGTTCCGCAGTCGGAACGTTGATTTGTAGGCGCGGGCCCGGTCGGGGTCGAGCGAGAAGTGCTCGGCGGAAAGCTGCCAGTCGGGGTCAGGCAGCAGGCAGGAGGTCACTTTGCCGTTGTAGACGTCGTAGTTTTGCGGGCCGGTTTTGACGACCACGAGCCCGGAGAATAGGAAGGGGTTGGGCGTCGAGTAGGTGCCGCGCCGACCCGCGCCGTGCAGACCAACGGAGCCGGACACGTCGTAGAAGCGGCCAGTCTGGGAGTTCAGGTTGTACGTGCCGTGGGAGGCCTGGATGTACTCGTCGTTGTCGCCGCCAGTGACGAGCACGTGGCCTTCGACGACCAGGTCGCCGGTAGCGTCGTCGTAGGCGATGCGATCGGCGTGGACGGTGCGGCCGCGGTAGCCGATGACCACGCTACCCTCCAGGCGGTAGAGGTCGCCGTGGCGAGATTGCGTGTCGGAGTCGAGCGTCAGAAGGTCGGCGTCGGAGCTGGTGGAGTACGGGACGGCCACAGGAAGATCCGGCAGCGCGGTGTCGGTGGAGGCTGGGGGTGCCTTGCTTGCCACCTGTTGTGCGTCGAGTGGGAACAGTTTTGCGAAGCCGGAAATGATAGTTATGAACAGAAGGACTAACCGCAAGAGCAGAGAACGCCGATTGGCAGAATTGCGAAAAGTTTTTTCGAGGCCGTCCACGAGTTTGAGCTTAGACGATTTTGCGCGATACAGGTAACGGCGGCGCGAGCCAGAGAGAATGCAGGGCCGAGAAGTATGAGTAGTGCGGTGCAACAGAAAGAAGCGGTCGAACAGATGAGCTTTGCGGCGGCGGGGACGGAGACCGCTGCGGGTTTGAAGCAGATTGCGAACGAGCGGCTGGAGGCGCATCGGCGGCGGCGCGGCGGGATTGGCGCGCGGGTCGCCGAGGCGGGCCCTTCAGAGCTTTCGGGACGCTCAGCGAACGCAGGCGCATCACGAGTGCGCGAGGCGGTAGCCGCACGCTACCGGAACAGCGTTACCTACCGCGATTTTCTGGCGCAAGAAGCTTCGCGCGCACTGGAGCAGGCGCAGGCCGAGGCCGAAGTCGCTACGCGCAAGGCCGAAGCGCAGATGCAGTTGCTGGAAGAGTTGGACCAGTGGGATCGCGCGGAGCCCGGGCCGCGCGAAGTCGCGATTGCGGCGCACGAGGCGGAGATGCGTGGGACGCTGGCATATGCCGTTGCGGACATTGCCGTGGCCGCGACGGAGTTGGTAGCGGAGCATCCGGGGTTTAGCGATTTTTCTGCCGGATTGACGGTCCGGCTGTATGAAGACCTGAATGCGCCGAGGGGGGCGATTGAGGGTGCGCCGCAGTTTGCGCGGGACGCAGACGAACGTGAGGCTTCCGCGCTGGACGCCGAGATTGCGTTCCGGCACGCGCCCGAGTTTGAGGAAATTGCTTCTGAGCCTGTGGCGATTTCGGGGAACCTGATCGAGTTTCCGCGTCAGCTTGTGGCGACGCGGAAGGCGCGTCCCCGGCTGGCCGAAGGGCCGTTGCGGGAAGAGTCTGCGCCGAAGCCGCAGTTGCGGATATTCGAGGTTGAGCCTGAGCAAATCTCCGCTACGCCCGCCGAACCGGCCAGCGCTCCGGGATGGCAGAGCATTCTGCTCGAAGGCGCGCCGAGGTCTGAGGCGCTTGCGGACATCGAAGCGGAGTTTCGGCATTCGCACCAGCCACAAACCGCGCGGCTGGAGTTGCGGTTGATGGCCGCACTCGTCGACGCGTGTTGTGTCGGCGTGGCGCTGGCGGGTTTTGTGGCAGTGGTTGCGGAGATTGCCGGTGCGCGCCTGAACAACATGCCCTTGCCACTCGCTGGAGCGAGTGCTGCCGCTGTGGCGTGTGCGCTGTTCGTGATGTATCAACTTTTGTTCTTCACATTCGGCGAAGCGACGCCGGGAATGCGCTACGCGCGCATCGGGCTATGCACTTTTGCCGACAGCAATCCGACGCGATCCGCGATGCGGCTCCGCGTGATCGCAATTCTGGTGGCCGCGTGTCCGTTCGGGCTGGGTCTCGCGTGGGCGTGGATGGACGAGGACGGCTTGGGTTGGCATGACCGGATTTCGCGCATGTACCAAAGGGCGTATTAGAAAACGAGAAGATATACAAACATCTTGGCTGCTTCCTGTTCGCTGCTTTACTGCGGGTCCGCAGGCATAATGGCTCCAGCCTTGACCCACGCGGTGATTGTCGCGATGTCGGCGTCGGAGATTTTGCTCTTTGGCGGCATGGGCATGGGGTCGGCGGCGGGGCCTTCGTGGCGGATGAGCGCGATGAGCAGCGATTGCTCGGGGTGGCCGGGCGTCAGCACTGCACCGTCGTGGCCGCCGCGCATGAGGTTGGCGCGGGTGTCCATCTTCAAGCCGCCGCGATGGTTCTGGCCGCCCCCGTGGCAGCGGTAGCAGTTTGCTTTAAAGATGGGTTCGACGTTGGTCGTGTAGAACTCCGCGCTGGCGGGCTCTACGCCCGCGGAGACGAGGCCGGGATGCCAGAGAGCGGCGGCGGCGGCGAGGCCGGCGAAGGCCAGCGCGACGGCGATAGTTCGTAAGCGGAGTGCGGCGGAGCGCAGGGGCATGGTTGACCTCGTGCTGATTCTGACCCACTTTATCGCGAAAAGACGCTGTGGAGGAGGCCGAACCCACGGCGATACTAGCCCGCCGAGGCCGCCACAGATAGGCTGGGAAGTGCTCGGCGGCTTCGCGGCCCCTATATAGTTGAACTAGCAATGACAAAGCACTCCTGGGTTGAAAGCGGTTTCAGAGAACGCGCGGCGGTGTGTCTGCGCGCTGCCGTGGCAGCGGGGCTCGCGCTGGCGACGATGCCCGCGCTGGCGGTGGGGCATCATCCGGAGCCGCATCTTATGATCGCCCATTCCGTGTCACGTCGGGCCGTGGTACAGACTGCGCCTGAACGCGGCAAGACTTCAAAGCGCAAATCGAGGCGCGCGAAACCGAACTCCAGCGGGACGAGCGCGACGCGTTCCGGAAAGCCCGCGCCGAGGTCTAGGCATCGCAGGTTGCGTCCGGCGGATGAGGCCGACAATGACCCTCCGATCTTGCACCGGGCTGGAATCAGGACACGAGGCCGGCGTCGCGAAAGATTGATGGTGCCGCCGCCGATGAAGGGGTCGTGGGACATCCTCGTCCACCAAAACACGATGGCGGACAGCGACGGCCTCGACCGCATTCAGAATGACGACGATCTCGACCTCCTCCGCGCACAGCATCTCCTGGTGCCGCTGGCGGGCAGTGCAGGGTTGGCGGTGAATCGGGAGTTGCCGGAGAACCGCCGCTACGCCCGGCCCTGGGCAGCGAGCTTCGCGTCCGATATGGCGCGCGCTTTTTACGCGCGGTTCCGCCAACCGCTGCGGCTCAACTCCGCGGTGCGCACGGTGGAGTATCAACTTCGCCTGCAGCGCGTGAACGGCAATGCGGCGGCCGTCGATGGCGACGGAGCGTCCCCGCATCTGACGGGCCAGGCGCTCGACTTCGGCAAGCATGGCATGAGCATCGCGCAGATTGGGTGGATGCGCGCCTATCTCGCGCCGCTGATGCAAGCGGGCAAGCTCGATGTTGAGGAAGAGTTCAAGCAGGCGTGCTTTCACATCAGCATTTATCGCGACTATTTGCCTGCAGTGAAGGCCAAAGCGAAGGTCGAAGTGGCGCAACTTCCGGCGGAATTGCCTATTGCCAAGGCGCGCGCTATCGCGAAAATCGACGATGGCTTGCGGTAGTCCTGAGGGTTCTGTGGCGGCCCACTCATCGCGATAGTGCCGCGATGAATGGGGCACCCAGATTGTGCGGAGATGTTATCCCTCGAAGTCTTCGATGTTGCGGCGGCGGGTGAGGTTGATGGCGATGGCCGCGATTCCCAGCAGCGCAATGACGATCAAAGCCACGCGTAGCCGCGAATGCGCGCGGACGAGTTTGCCGTTGGTCCACGCTTCGTGAGCGGCGTGCAGGTCGGCGGCCAAACCAGGGATAGTGATGGCGCTGTAGTCGCTGTTGGGCCCAGCTTGGACAGGCAACGATCCGAAGACGCGCTCAGGCGCGGGCTTTTCGGCGTCGCGGTCCTTGGGAATGGCCGCGATAAGCGCGTTGACCTCCGCGTCGCGCGGGTCGTTGAAGAGCGCGTCGTCAGCGGTGTTAGGGAAGAGCGTCGCGTTTCCCGTCAACTTCATTTCGATCGCCGACACGCCGTCCTGGCAGACGCCCAGCGCGTAATAGCCGCCGAACGGGATCGACGGGTGCGCCGCGTGCAGATGCATGTATGCGATGGTGAGCAGACTGGCGAGACGCGTGACTTCGATGGCCTGATTGTCGCGGTAGACGTGCGCATCGCGCTTCAGCACCCACGCCTGATCGAGCGTGTCCATGGTGCGCCATTGGCTTTTACCGTCGACGCCGAAGTAGTAGCTGATGTCTGCGTTGATGAGAGGGCCGCGGATGCGCCAATCGTATTCGGCGTGCGCGACAGGGACCAGCAGCGGGCGGCCGCCGGAGTTGGGGACAACGATCTGGGAGTCGATCCAGAAGGGGGCCATCACGTCCTGGCCGTTGTAGTGCAGGTGTGCGAAGTTGGTGAAGTAGCGGGCGTCTGTGACGGTGACGTCGTGGCCGCTTTTTTGAAGCAGCGTAATGAGGTTCTGCGGAGTGATGGCGGCCTGCCCTCCGATGCCGACCACGAAGGGCTGCGCGCCCTCAAGCTTATTCACCGCGAGGCGGTTGAGCGCGTCGGCGAGGCGTTGCGACTCGCTGTGCTCGGGCGCGAGTTCGTTGGGGCCGTCGCCGCGCACGATGCCGTTGCCAAGAGGGGTCACGATTCCTTCGGTGCTGAATGCGGGCAGCGTCGAGGGCGTGTCGAGCGAGAGGGTTTCGGCTTTGTCGAGAACGTACGGGCCGAGGTCGAGAAACTCGCGCGTTTCTGCAGCCGAGGATGACGCTCCGGGGTGGACGGCGGAAAGATTTTCGGCGTATTCGCTCTTGCCAACTTCATGACCGACGGCGCGAACAGTGGGGTTGATCTGGCGCATCGTCCATCCGGGGAAACGGTCGAGGCCGCTCCAATCCTCGCCGAGGGTGCGCTTGCGGAGATCGTCGACCAGCGCGGGTGTGAGCAGCGCGGGTCCTTTCTTGTCCACCTTGTCGATTTGCGCGATGAGGGAATCGGTGAAGCCGGGCCGCGCGGAGAGCTCGCGCATCATCTGCGAGAGCAGGATGGTATTGGGGGGCATTGGCGATTCGGGCGGGACGTAGCGAGCGCGCTGACAGCCGGAGGTCATGAGGAGCGCGCAGACGAGCGTCGATGTGAGGATTGAGCGCATACGCCAGTTTAGACGCAACTCAGGGTGTAGGGTCGTCAGAAAGGCCTAGAGTATTTGCGAGCGATGCGGCGAAAGAGGAACGGAAGTGTAGTCACACAGGGCGAGCGCCAGAAAAAACGATGCCGCAGCCGAAGCGCGTGATGGCGTTGCTGGCGTCGGCGATCGAGCACGATTTGTCTGAGTTTTGTCTCGCTCCTGTCATATCTTGGTACCTTGCCGCAATATGGTCCGCGAAGCTGCCAAACTAGAGAACGTTGCAACGCATCGAGCGACGATGAACCTGATGGCGTTTCGTCGAGACGTGTGCGGAGATCTAGGTCATGACAATGAGCACGATTTTGGTGATTGAAGACGACCCTCGAATTCAGAAGGCCCTGCACCGCCAGTTCAGCACCGAGGGGTACAACGTCCACATTGCCGGAGACGGCGCCGAGGGTCTGGCCGTCTGCAAGACGTTGCGGCCGACGGCCATCGTGCTCGATTTGATGCTGCCCGGAATCTCCGGCCGCGAGGTCTGCAAGGAGATTAAGGCCTGGTCGCCAGCGACTCCGGTGATCGTCCTCAGCGCAATCTCCGAGGTCGCCGACAAGGTGCTTCTTCTGGAACTGGGCGCGGACGACTATGTAACGAAGCCTTTTAGCCCTCGTGAGTTGATGGCCCGCGTCCAGGCCGCGATTCGGCGCACTCAAAGTTCCGGCGCGAAGCAAGGAAGCCTGGTTCATTTCGGCAACGTCGCAGCGGATTTTTCGGCAATGGTTTTCTCGAAGGGTGATGCCCCGGTCATCTTGACGGCGCATGAGGTCAAGCTCCTGAAGTATCTTGTCGACCACGCCGAGCGCGTCATCACCCGCGAAGAATTGCTCAACGAAGTGTGGGGCTACACCTCCTATCCGTCCACGCGCACTGTTGACAACCAGATCATGAAGCTGCGCCAGAAGCTTGAAGTCGATCCGGCCCAGCCCGTCCACTTTCGCACCATGCACGGCATCGGTTACAAGTTCGTGAGCGAAGGTTGACGCCAATGGCGAAACGGGCGACACCACGAAGAACGCCTTTCATGGACAGGCTGCGACTGCGGACCACATTGATGATTCCACTGCTGCTGTTGTCCTTCGGCGGCACGGTCGTCAGTCTGTTGATCCTTCGCTCCATCGTTCAGCATCAAGCCCGTGCGAACCTGACCTCCGATCTGCAACACTCCGTGATGACCTATCGAAACCTCGCTCGCCGACAAAGGGAACTCCTCGATCGCGAATCCGCCCTGCTCGCCGATCTGCCCAGCCTGAAGGCCCTGATGACCGGCGACGAACGCACCATCGTCGATGGCGGCCAACGGTTCTGGGACGTGAGTGGCAGTGATTTTTTCGCGCTGCTGGACCGCAATGGCAAACTAATCGTGGCCTACAATCACGGCGTCCCGTTGGACCGCTCAACGGTACAACAACAGATGGAAGGCGGCCTCGAACACTCAGACGGACCCGAGTTGCTCTGCTTTGCGGGCAGGCTCTATGAAGTCTCCGTCCATCCTCTGCTGTTTGGCAGCACGGAACGAAACAGTCGCCTCGGCTTGGTGGCCCTTGGCCACGAAGTCGACCAGCGGGTCGCCCGCGAAGTCAGCGAAGCGGCGGCGGCCGAGGTCACGTTCACGGCCCGCGGTAGCGTGGTGGCCAGCACCCTCAGCCCGGACTTGCAGCGTCAACTCAGTGTTCAGGAAGCGCAGTTGTTGCGCGCACCGGCACAGGACCGCAATCTAATGCTGGGGGGCGCCCACTATCTCGCGGCCGCAGTCCCCCTGGGCCCGAATGCAGATGGAAACGGCTCGCCTCAACTCGTTGTCCTCAAGTCGTTCGAGCAAGCCGCGCTGCTGAACCGCCGCGTCAATCAGTGGGTGATGACGTTGGCACTATTTGCGCTTCTCACCGGGACTGGAATGCTCATTTCAATCTCGCGAACGTTGACCCACCCGATTGAGGCATTGATCGAAGGCACGCGCGCGCTCGCCGAGGGAAACTTCAACTATCGACTGAGTGAAGACGGCGTTCACGAAATCCGCGAGTTGAGCCGGGCCTTCGAGCGCATGAGGGTGGAACTGAAGCGGACCCAGAACGACCTTCTCGACTCCGAACGCCTTGCGACCATTGGCCGCATGGCGAGTTCCATATCGCACGACCTGAGGCACTATCTTTCGGCGATGTATGCGAACGCCGAATTTCTCAGCGACGGGCACATTCCGCAGTCGGAGCGCGAGGAGCTTTTTCTCGATGTAAAAGCGGCCGTGCAGGGCATGACGGAACTGCTCGACTCGCTACTCCTGTTCACGCAAACGGGCCGCGCCTTGGATCCTGCTCCGGCCTCGCTGGCCGCGTTGGCTCAACACGCGGTTGGGCTGGTGCGGTCTCACCCCGGGGCCCGCGATGTCTGCGTCGTAGCCACCGGTCACGCGCCCCTTGAGGCGTGTGTAGACTCTAAGAAATTGGGTCGTGCCATGTATAACTTGCTACTCAATGCCTGCCAGGCGGCGCGGCGCGGTAGAGGACCCGCCCAGGTCACGATTTGCCTGGCGGAAGACGACCGGAACCACCTCATACAAGTCATCGACAACGGGCCCGGTGTCCCCGACCGCATTCGACAGACGATGTTCATGCCCTTTGTCAGCGAAGGCAAGGAGAGCGGCGCCGGGTTGGGCCTCACCCTGGCGCAACAGATCGCTCAAGAGCATGGCGGAAAAATCGAGATGACAGAAAGTCTGGAGGGTCGCACCGTCTTTACCATGACCCTTCCAAAGGCCGCGTTGGCAGCGCTGGCTGGAGCCTCCAGGACAGACCTGAGCGCAATTCCCAAACCGGCGAACTCTGCCTCCAGCGCAATCCCTTCTGGCTCCCGGCCTGCATTACCTGACCACCATCTTCTCAATGAGGCGGAAACATGAGACACACATTTTTTCGCGTTCTTGTCGGCCTGCTCCTTGGACTGGGATTGAGTCCTTGGTGCAGTTATGCGCAGGAGCCCGCCCCCCCCACCGGCGCACCTGGACCCGCAACGTCGTCCGTGCAACTCGAGCAGCGAATCGAAGCGCTTTCGGGAGCGATTTCCGCCGCACAGCAGCGGCTGGCCGACTCCCAGACGCAAATCCTGCAACTGCAAACGGAGCTTCAACAACTGCGCGCGCTGATGACACAAGCTGATTTGCCCGCAGTCGAGGTCGCAGCCGTTCCCACCGGCCCACCCGCCGCAACGTCTTCGTCCTCATCTTCAACAGTCAGCATCGAGGAGCGTGTGCAGACCCTCGAAGCTGAGGTGAAGGTCCACGATCAAACCAAGGTTGAGACCGGCTCAAAATATCCTGTTCGACTCACCGGTCTGCTCTTGTTCAACAGCTATCTCAACCGGGGCGTTCCCGACAACAGCGACCTCCCGGCGGCAGCGCTGGGTCGAACGCTAATCTCCGGCAATGGAAGCGTCGGCGCCGGTCTACGCCAAACGATCCTGAGCATCGAGGCCGACGGTCCGAGGATCGCTGGCGCTCGCACTTCCGCCAGCATCGACTTCGATTTCTTCGCGGGCTTCGCTTACAGCAACTACGGGACCACTGCCGGCATCGTCCGGATGCGCACCGCGAGCATCGACTTCGATTGGCCCTACGACTCGTTGTCCGTCGGTCTGGCTCCTCCGCTGATTTCGCCGCTTTCGCCCTCGTCGTATGCCACGGTTGCGGAGCCGGCGCTTGCGGGCGCGGGCAATCTGTGGACATGGTCTCCGCAACTGCGTTACGCGCACCGCATCGCGTTGCAAAATGGAGGTCAATTGCAGGCGGAGTTTGGGTTGTGGGACACCGCCGCAGCCGGTTACAGCACCAATCAGAATCTGCGCACGGCCAGTCCCTCGGAGCTTTCCAATCAACCCGCCTACGAGACGCGATTCTCTTACAATCGCCCCGGCGACCACGGGCCCCAGAGCGGACTCCAGATAGGCGCGAGCGGTTATTACAGTCGCCAGAGCTATCCCGGCTACGGTTACGCGGGTAATACCGTGAATGCCCCAACTGACAATGCGGATTCCTGGGCGACAACGATCGACTGGCGGGTGCCGCTCACGAACCGCTTTGAGATTACCGGAGAGGGCTATCGCGGACGTTCCATTGGCGGCCTCGGCGGCGGCGTTTACAAGGACGCCATCCTCGGCACCGACCCAAAAACAGGATTGCCCGTATTGCGAGGCCTCAACGCCATCGGCGGATGGACTCAGTTCAAGACCCGCCTCGGACCGTCGCTCGAGGCCAACATGAGTATCGGCCTCGACGATGGGCTGGCCCGCGACTTCCGCGCCGTAGTGCTGTCACCCACCGCGTCCGAGGTCCAACTCCGCGCCCGCAACAAAATGGTCATCGCCAACATGATCTTCAAACCAAAGACTTACATCATCCTTTCACCGGAGTACCGACGGATATGGACGTGGCCCATCAATGGCCGGGCCAATACCGTGGACGTATTTACACTGGCGGTGGGATACCAATTTTAGAGCGAGCCACAATCATCCAGAGACATTGGCGCGCAAAAACGCGAGACGCCCGAACCCTGCCCTGAGCTTGTCGAAAAGTCCGGATTTTCGGACCCGGGTTTCCACAGCGCACCACTTTGTACTCCGATAAGTCTACCGCTACAAGGAGCCTGTTTCTTGCCTCACACCCGCCACTGGATAAGCTTCACCTCCGCGCTGTCCTGCCTGCTCCTCTCGGGCCCGCTGGCGTGCGCTCAGGGGACGGCGGTATCGGCAACCATCGTTGTGCAATCGAACTCTTCCGCGCCTGTGTCTGCGCAAAAACGGAGTATAAGTCCGGCGGACGTCGTTCTCTGGTTGACACCGCTCGCCTCCAGCGTTCGCCCGAATGCCGGCCAACACTCCACCGACCCGCGCCACCCCGGCCCCTTCCGCCTCGTCCAGAAAGACAAACAATTCCACCCTCATTTATTGGTTGTTCCCACGGGCAGCAATGTCGAGTTCCCCAATCGAGACCCCTTTTTTCACAACGTGTTCTCGCTCTTCAACGGGGAGCGGTTCGACCTCGGCCTGTACGAATCGGGCACGACACGCTCAGTGCACTTTGATCGCGATGGGGTGTCGTACATTTTCTGCAACATCCATCCCGAGATGGGTGCGGTCGTTCTTTCGCTCAGCACGCCGTACTACGCTGTTTCAGGCGCGGACGGTGCGATAACGGTCCGCGACGTTCCCCCCGGTAACTATCGGTTGCATGTTTGGAGCGAGACAACTGAAGCGATTGACCCAGACAGTGTCCAGCGCATCGTTCGAGTTTCGAGCGAGCCTTTGCATCTAGGACAAATCATCCTCAGGACAGCCACCGACCCCATGGCGCATCACAAGAACAAATTCGGCGACGACTATTTGCCGACCCGCGAACCTACTTACTGAGTGTCCCCGCAAAAGCAGGGTGCCCATGTCCCGCTTTTGGGACATGGGCACCGACCGCGCCTTTGATCTCAACACCAACAAAGACCGCTTCAGCCGCGCCTTGCTTCGTCGGCGGCCTCCGCAAGACTGCTCATAAGACTGAAGAACCGGGGATCCCTCTGACCGATGAAGAGTCCGTCGTCTACGAACGCCTTGACGGCACCCTTGGCGGCGTTTAACGTCTCGGTCGGGCGGATAATCGAGCAGCGCGGGAGCGAGCGGCTCAGGAAGGGCGTCGGCTCAGGCATGATGAGGTTGCCCTGCAACGACTCCGGCTGGTTGGTCTTCAGGTCCCTGAACGTCACCGGCGCTCCCGTGATCGGATCGACATCGTGAACGGGGGTGGCATTGCCGGCCTTGTCCTGCCAGGTCTGGAAGTGCATCGTCTCCGCGGGTCCGATGCTGAGCAGGATGCGCAACACCTCCGGATCGGTCACCCTCTGCGCCAGCGAAGGATAAAGGCTGGTCCCGCCCTGTTCAATGAACGCGAAGTGGAAACCGGCGGTAAAGGCGATGGCCTTCAGATGGTCGGTGGGGTTGCCGATGGTGCTGCCGGCGGTGTCGGCGTTGGAGCGGGGGATCGCCGTCCGGTTCTTGATGACGACCGCTTGCGGAAAGACAAAGCTAGGGTCCAGATCGGGATTCTTATTGTCGATCCGGTAGCGCGTCCAGAAGCTGGTATCGACGTTGAGTTCCATGAGGTTGGTGAGCCGCCTTTTCCCGCTGGATCCCGTCGCCGTGCTGCCGGGAATTGTGGCAAATGGGCTGAGGTCCACAGGAGCGGCGCCCTTCGACACCAGGTAAGCGTTGATGAAGGCCTCATGCGAAATCTCATCGTCCGTGTTGTCGGTGATGTACTGCGCCATATCGCCGTCGAGAATCGACAGAGCATCGGTGTAGAGGGGATTTCCACCCGTGAGTCCCGGAACGTCGTGAGTCTGCTGAAATCCACCCAACTCCGCGTATTGAATCCACAGGTCCGTTTCAATCATTTCTACGGCGGCGAGGAACCGGAGAATTGCGATGTCGCCGGGTATTAAGGTTGCTCCTACTCTCCTGTCCTGACTGAAGGCGGGCAGCCCGTTTCCCAGCAATCCCGCTCCAGCCGTTACCGCTCCAGCTGCAAATGCCCCTTTTTTCAAGAAGGAGCGCCGATTGGTATTGTTTACGATCTTGTTCCCATCTTCAGTCATTTGATTCTCCTTATCTCGCACAAGCTATTAACATGCTTGTCAAAGAATAGGGAGTCGGATGGTTTCAAAAATCACACGCTTGTCGCCGACTTGTCTAGACTTTGTAAGCGATAAGGCTCTTTTGATCTCCTCAAACTAATCAGCTATTTGTTGGATAACACGCAACTATCCGCCCCGGTAGAAAGATGACGGGAGTTAATGCGCAGATTTACCGATGTGGACGTGCGCGGTGCCGTCCATGTGGATGAACAACACGTTTCTAAGATTTGCAGGAATTCCCCGAGCTATTTTTGCCGCCCAAACCTGTAAATAATTCCCGCGTTGATCCCAAGATTGTTCTGCACCGTCCCGCCAAAGGTGGTTCCCACATATGTTGGCGTCACGCGGAACGCCAGGTTCGGATAGAAGTTGTAATCGCCGCTCACGCCGATCGAAAACGCCGGCTTGAACCCGTCCGGCCACAGGCCGAGTTGCGTCGCCGGAATGCCCTTCGACCCGCCCGAGAAAATCCCCCAACCCACCCCGCCAAGCGCTTGCACGCTCACCGCGGTCTTGGCGCGCTCGTAGAAGCGATAGCTGCCGCCACCCATGAATGTGTACTCGTTGATCTGCGGGTTGTACACGCCGAAGACATTGTTGATCAGCGCGTGCGCATGGCCAAACATCCCGCGCGCGTCCGCGACCACCGCGAACTTCGGACCGAGGTAGTAGCTCGCGTTTGCCGCCCACGTTACTTCGTTGTTTTTCTTGGTGAACTCACCGCTTCGGAAACGCATATAGCCGCCTCCGCCAAATATTTCATAGCGGTGCGAATAGGTGTCTTGAATGGTGCGATCAATGCGCGCCTGCCGGGCCGCATTCGTCTCGCGCCGTGCGCGTTTCGGAGCGCCCTTCTGTGCGCTCGCGCCACCCGCCAGCATTGCTCCCGCCACAACTACCGCCATCCAGCGCATCGCGCCGTTCCGCAAAACCTGCTTCAAATCGCCGCTCCTGCCCATCGTCATCCGTGTCCCTGATTGGACGCACACTCCATTAGAACATCATGCCATCGCCTGAAAGGGTCTGATTCAAGTGCGGGACTGGCTCTAAATGCTGGCTCTGTGGGAGTAGCAGCGGGCTTGAAAGCTCGACTCATAGGCTCTGCGACGGTCTTCTTCTCCTTCGCCCTCGCACGCGTTGATCGTTTGACGCGCTACAAGTTTGCTGTGCTACAAGAAGAACAACCCTTTGTACTATCCGGAGTTTCGATGCATCGACGCATATCGTTTGTCAGCAGTCTTCTTTTAGCGGTGTCGTCCGTGGCGATCAGCCAGGTGCCTCCCGTGGCGCTCCCGGCCCATCTGCCCGTGCTTTCAGCCGAGTTGCAGCAGCGCATGGACAAAGACTTGCTGGAGATCGACGTTCGCGCTTTGCAAGCGCTGTACGCCGCACACAAGTACAGCATCGAGCAAGTGACGCGCTGGAGCATGGGACGCATCGCGCGCTACAACGGCATCTATCGCGCCGTGCAAACGGTGGATGTGGAAGGTGCGCTGGCAACGGCCCGCGCCGAGGATGCGGGCCGAAACACCTCGCATGGCGCGTTGTGGGGCGTGCCCATCGTCGTGAAGGCCAACACGGCCGTGAAGGGTATGCTCGACACCGACGGCTGGCAGGGCTTTGCGCAGCCGGGGCATCTGTTTATTGCGCCGCGGGATGCGACGGTGGTCGCGAAGCTGCGTGCGGCGGGCGCGGTCATCGTCGGGATCACCAACATGCCGGACTTCGCGGCCAGCGATACGAACCGCTCATCGGCGCTGGGGCGGACAGGCAATGCGTATGACGTGCGCTTCTCGCCCGGCGGCTCGTCGGGCGGAACGGTGACTGCGGTGACCTCGAACATGGTCGTGCTGGGCACCGGGACGGACACGGCCAACAGCATTCGCATGCCCGCGGGGACGAGTTCGGTGGTGGGAATGCTGCCCACGCGCGGCCTCGTCAGCATCGCGGGCATCGCGCCGCTCGACTGGTTGCGCGACAACACCGGCCCGATCGCGCGCAACGTCACCGACGCGGCCATCGCGTTGGGCGTGATGGCCGGAGAAGACCCGCTGGATTTCGAGACCAAGGGTTCGGCGGCCAAAGCGCAGGCCGCACCATACACGGCTTATCTGAAGAAAGACGCGCTTAAGGGCAAGCGGTTCGGCGTGCCTGCGTTCATTTTTACGGAGAAGGAAGACGGTCTGCGGCCGGAGACGCGCACGATGCTGATGCAGGCTGTCGCGGCGTTTCGAGCGGCGGGGGCCGAAGTGGTGATGGACGACGCGTTGCTGCCCGTGGGCTTTCTGGATGGAGGTCGCACATCGCTGACGGGGCCTTATCGCAAGGACGGCGCGGACCGTTGGCTGGCGGAGTTTGGCCCGCCGGAGTACCGCAGCGGCGAGCAGTTCACGGCGGCAACGGGCATCGCATGGCCCGCCGTATTCACTGGCGCACGCCCGGACGGGGCGGTGGTTTCGGCGAGTGGAGCAGTCGTAGGAAATGTGCCTCCACCTCCGCCGCAGGTGCGCTTGGCCGACGACCCGCAGGCCGAGACGCGGTTCTTTGCACCCCGGCGGGCGTCGCTGGCCGAGTATGGGGCCGCGCTCGACCGCCTGCATCTGGACGGCCTGATCTACCCCAGCGCTCAGATGCCGCCGCCCGACGAGACCCTGGCGCAGAATGGAGAGTTGAGCAGCGGGCCGCACTCGGCAACCGGCTGGGTGAACCGCATCGGCGTCCCCGCGATTGTGGTTCCGGCGGGATTCTATCCCAGTGGCTTGCCGTTCGGATTGGAGATCAGCGCGCGCCCGTGGCGCGATGGCGACCTGCTGGGCTGGGCTTATGCCTTCGAGCAGGCGACGAAGGCACGACGGCCCCCGGTACTGGTGGAGAGTGGATTGCTGCCCCAGCAATAGCGTGGCGTGTGCCCCTCTCGATCCACGACA
>JBBRCA010000010.1:0-40404 GCA_038205325.1 Terriglobales bacterium
CAACGTGCTCATAGCGCGCCTCCGGCAACATCTGCACGAGGTTCGACACCTTCCCACTCGCACCCAGCCGCAGCGGACACTCAATCAGCCGAATCGCAACCTGAGGATATTCAATCCGCAGCCGCGCCACCTCCGCGACCGCCGCATCCTCCAGCGAACTCACTCCAAACAGCAATTCAAACTCGCCCACATACACTTGCGCGCAATGGCTCGCGAACGCCGCATACGTTCGCTCGTCCGTCCCTTTCACCGGCTTCAAAATAGAAACGCCGGGCGCAAACTCATTGCGCTGCCCAGCCCCCCGCCAGCGCCGCTCAAAATCCCGCGCTCCCCACAGCGCCAGCAGGCTATACGCAATCCCGCAAGCGGTCAGCAGCGCCGCCACCATCTCCACCGCAAATGAGAGAGCCTCCATCCGCTTAGTGTAGCGAGCCGATCAGTAAGTCAGCGATTCCTACTCATATCGGAGCGCCTCGATCGGATCCAAATTAGCCGCTTTCCACGCCGGATAGATCCCGAACACGAGCCCGATCGCGCACGACACCACGAACGCCGCCGTCACCCACAACGGCGACACCGAAGACGGCAGAAAGACTCCAAGAATCCAACCAATGACGCTTCCCAGAGCCACGCCGATACTGCCGCCAATCGCGCACAGCGTCACCGCCTCCAGCGTAAATTGCCCGAGGATCGTCTTCTTGGTCGCGCCGATGGCCTTGCGGATGCCGATCTCGCGCGTCCGTTCCGTCACGCTCACCAGCATGATGTTCATCACGCCCACGCCACCCACCAGCAGCCCCACAGCGGACACCGCGAACATCAGGGCAAACAAGCCCCCAGTCACCTGGTCCCACAACCGCGTCAGCGAGTCGGTGCCAAAGATCGCAAAGTTGTCGTCCAACTCGTTGTGTACCTTCCGCCGCCGCCGCAACTGCTCGCGAATCTCGTCCTCCACCAGCGTCCGGTTTTTCACATCGTCGTACTTCACGCTGATCCAGTAATCCTTCTCCTCCGGATGCAGTTTGCGAAATGTCGTAATCGGGAAAAACGCCACATTGTCGTCCTGGTTCTTGCCGCCGCCGAACGCCGACTTCACCTTTTCCTGCACGCCAATTACGGTGAACACCAGGCCTTCGACATTGATTTCCTTGCCGATAGGGTCTTCGGTCCCAAACAAGTCGCTCGCCGTGTCGTGCCCCAGGACGGTCACATTCGCGGATCGTTCCTGGTCCCCATCGGTAAAAAACCGACCTTGTTTCATGTCCATGTCGTAAACGTCTTTGCGGTTCGCCGTATCGCCTTCTAGTAGCGTGCTCTGCACTTTGTTCTTGCCGTACTTTACGCTCACTGTGCCGGCATTAAACACACGCTCGGCGTGCTGCAACGCCGGAGACACCGCCACCACATGCGGCAACTCCCGCATCGCCATAGCATCGTCGTAGGTCAGTTGTTTACGTGCCAGCATCTCCGTCGTCGGTCGCCCGAAGCTGATCGGATTGAACCGAAACACCCACAAAATATTCGATCCCAGCGACTGCACGCTGTTTTGCACGTTCCCGTTCAGCCCATTGATCACCGACGAAATCGCAATAACGGTTACCACGCCGATCACGATGCCCAGGATGGTCAGCCCGCTGCGCAGCTTATTGGTGCGCAGCGTATCGATCGCCATCCGCACGGTTTCTTTTGAATCGCTCAGTCGCATGATTCACTCATTCCTCAACGCCACAATCGGATCCAAATCTGCCGCTTTGCGCGCCGGATACACTCCAAAAAATATCCCAACGCTGGTCGAAACAAACAGCCCCATAAAAATGCTCCACACTGCCGTGGTCGACGGAAAGCCCGAAAAATATGTTGCCACCTGCGCCACGATAACGCCGCCCAGCACACCGATCGCTCCGCCCACCAGCGCCATCACAGCGCTCTCCATCAAAAACTGCATCATGATGTCGTGCCGCTTGGCGCCAAGAGCTTTGCGAATCCCGATCTCTCGCGTCCGCTCGGTCACGCTGACCAGCATGATGTTCATAATGACGATGCCGCCCACTACCAGCGAAATACTCGCAATCGCCACGGCCACGGCCTCGAAACCGCTGCTGATGCTCTTCCACAATCCCATAAACGTTTCGTTGGTATCGATGTTGAAACTGTCCGGCTCCTCCGGACGGTCATGCCGTTGCCCGCGCATCAGCACCCGCACTTCGTCCTCGGCCCTCTCCATTTGCAACGCGCTGCCGCCCTTGATGTAAATGTTCAGCGACTTCATCGTGCCGTAAGTTCGTTGATATGCATTTAGCGGCACGGCCACCCAATTATCCTGGCTGCGCCCAAACGTCTTGCCCTGTTTTTCGCTGACGCCGATGATGGTGTACGGCGTGCCATCCACGCGCACTTCCTGGCCCACCGCATCGACGCCCGAAAACAGGTTGTCCGTGATGTCGGTGCCGACGACGGCGACGTGCGCCGCGTGCTCGTCATCAGCTTCCGTAAATCCGCGGCCCGAGACGACGTTCAGGTTCTGCAACTCCGGCATCTGCCACGTATACCCGCGAATGGTTGAATCGGTGGTCGATTGCGCTCCATGCACCACCTTGCCTGCAGTGGCTTGAAAAGCCCCCATCGGCCCACAGGTATGGCAGTTCTCGCGGACGAATTTGTATTCCTCGAGCGTGATGTCCTTGCGCTTCTGGTAGCGCAAAAAGTCCTCGAGATTGGTGATAACGCTGGGCCGTTTGGAAACCGTAAACACGTCCGCGCCATAGCTCGTGAACTTGGTTGCGACAAACGTGTTGGCTCCGTTCACCAGCGTCACCACCGCAATCACCGACGCCACGCCAATCACCACGCCCAGCAGCGTCAGCACGGTGCGCAGCTTGTTTGCCCACAACGATTGCAAGGCAATCCGGAATGCTTCTCTTATTTCCATAATGGGACCGCTCTTCGAGTCTACCGCGCACACTTCGCCAAAAGCTTATACGTGTGACGAACGACGCCGGTTCCCGGTCACAAATCGCGCCCAAAGATCACATCGCAGCAATGCTGCGCGCCCACCACGAACGTCCGCGTCCCCACTTCGCTGAACCCGTTGCGCCGGTAGAAAGCGATCGCCCGCGCATTGCCTGCATTTGTCCCCAGCAGCATCCGTTTCTGTCCCATCTCGCGCGCGTCCGCCAGCGCCGCATCCATCAACCGCTGCCCGTTCCCGCCCGGGCGATAGCTCGAGAACAGGTAAATCCTCTTCAACTCAATGTCCCCCGCGCGCACATCGTAGCCGTCAAGATCCGGTCTGCACAACATGGCATAACCCACCGGAGCGTCCTCGCCAGTCACGGCTAGCGTAATCCGAGTATCGGGTTTGGCAAGGTACTTCGCGTAAAAGTCCACCGTCTGGTGCGTCATGCAGAAGTCGACAATATCGGCCCCCGGCAGCGCCCACGTATACGCCTCCAGAAAAGTCGCCGTTCCCACCACGCTCAGCATCGCTGCATCGTCCACGGTAGCGCGCCGCAAGCGGACCGTCTCAACTTCCGGTGGCGCCGCGAACTGCGTCCGGCCATCATTTGCACCGCAATTTTTTATCGGGTCGCAAACCATGGAAAGTCTCCCCCTCAATGATGGCAGAATCGCGCGCAAACGGGTAGCGTTACATATGGGAAGAACTCTTAGCTTGTTTCCTACATTCCCCTCCACAAACCGGGGTGCTCCATATCCGGATTCTCCGGACACAAGACCGCACAACGCCAACTCATCTATGCCAAACACCCCACAACCGCCGCTCTTGGTGACCCAAACCCGCGACGCCACCCACGCAAAACTCGCGGCTGAACTCATTGCCGATCCCAAAATCCCGCAAGCTCTCCGCACCCTCGCCGACGACCCGCGCGTCACCATTCGCCGCAGCGGCCCCCCCGTTCAAAATGCAAAATGTGTCGTCTACTGGATGCAGCGCGCCCAGCGCGGCCGCGACAACCACGCCCTCGACCTCGCCGTAAAAATTGCCAACGCGCTCGATCTCCCCGTCGTGGTCTACTTCGCGGCAATCTCCAACTTCCCCCACGCCAACCTGCGCCACTACGTCTTCCTCAATCAAGGCCTCCCCGACATCGAACAGGATCTCGCCGAGCGCGGAATCGGCTTCATCATGCGCCGCGCGCCGCATTGCGACCATCAGGAATTCTTCGCCGACGTCAGCCCCGCCCTGGTCATCGGCGACGAGAACCCCATGCGCGAACCTGAGCGCTGGCGCCAGCGCCTCGCCGAAAATCTCGACATCCCTTTCTGGACCGTCGATACCGACGTCATCGTCCCCTCCAAGCTCCTCGAAAAGGCGCAATTCAGCGCCGGTGTCGCCCGCCCCCGCCTCTATCGCGCCCTCCCCGAGTTCCTCGTCCCCTACGAAGACCTCCACGCCGCGCATCCCTGGAAGCAGTCCGGCACCCTCAGCGCCGACGACGTTCACGCCGATATTACCCGCGACTGGACCGACTTCGACCGCAGTGTCGCTCCCGTCGAAGCCTGGCAGGGCGGCCATCACGCGGCCATCACGCGCTTGGAGAAGTTCACGTCCACGCAGCTGGAAACCTACGACCGCGACCGCAACCATCCCGAAATCGACGGCACCAGCGCCCTTTCGCCCTATCTCCACTTCGGCCACATCGGTCCGCTCACCATCGCGCTCGCCGTCGATGACGCCGCGAAAAAACATCCGAACCTCAAGCCCGCCCGCGACAACTTCTTCAACGAACTCATCGTCTGGCGCGAACTCAGTATCAACTTCGTGCGCTACCAGCCCAACTACGACTCCCCCGCCTGCGCCGACCCCTGGGCCCGCGTCACCATCGCCGAGCATGACCGCGACCAGCGCGAAGTTCTCTACTCGCTCGCGCAACTCGAAGCCGCCCAGACTCACGACGACCTCTGGAACGCTGCGCAGATTCAAATGCTCCGCCACGGCTGGATGCACAACTATCTGCGTATGTACTGGGCCAAGAAAATTGTCGAGTGGACGCCCAACGCCGCCACCGCCATGAGCCACGCCACCTATCTCAACGACCGCTATTTCCTCGACGGCCGCGACCCCAACGGCCACTCCGGCATTGCCTGGGCCGTACTCGGCAAGTTCGACCGCGCCTGGGGTTCCCGCCCCATCTTCGGCAAACGCCGCTTCATGTCCGGCGCCAGCACCGGCAAGAAATTCAACTCCAAACTCTACATCTATCAGATGCGCGCATTGCCCGTCCCGCGCTGACGCCAACACACTGTCCACCCTGCAACATTTGTCATCTCTCCCGAAGCCCGCACCCGTCGCAGTGACGAAACCCTTCTTAGCACTACCCTCTGTCTGTATCAATCCACCCGCAGAACGAGGCACTTCAAATACCGCGTCTCCGGCAACGTCAACACCTCAGGATGGTCGGGCGCCGCCGCACGGGTTTCCAGCAGTTGCACGCGCTTTCCCGCATCGTTTGCCGCCGCCGCGACAACCTCCGTAAACTCCGCCAGAGAAACATGATGAGAACACGAACACGTCACCAGCGTCCCGCCCGCGTTGAGCAACCGTAGAGCGCGCAGGTTCAACTCCTTGTACCCGCGCAGCGCCCCTTCAGCCGCGCGTTTAGACTTCGCAAACGCCGGAGGATCGAGCACGATCGCATCAATCTTCCGCGTCGCATCCGCTCGTGCCGCATCATCGTAAGCGCGCATCAACTCAAACGCATCGGCCTCGATCCAATCCGTCTCCGCACGCAACTGAGGATTGCGTTCCAGATTGCGGTCCGCCGCTTCCAACGCCGCGCGGCTCGCATCAATGCCCGTCACGCGCCCGCAAACCTGTGCCAAATGCAGCGCAAAGCCACCCTGATACGTACACACATCGAGACCTCGCCCGACGCGCCCGGAAGCCTCCACCCAACGCGCCGCAGCCGCATAGTTCAACCGCTGATCCAGAAACGCGCCCGTCTTTTGTCCCGCTCCAGCGTCATACTCGAAGCGCAAGCCGTTCAACATGAACTCCGTCGTCGCCTTCGCCTCGCCGCTCGCGAACAGCGGCCCAGCAGCGGGCGCGGGAAGCTGCTCCAACTCCCGAATGCGCGCATCGGGCCGCTCCCAGACGGTCAACGCCGCGCCCGCAAACTCCGCCCGCAGAGCATCGACCACCACCGTGCGAACATAGTCCTGCGCCGTCCCCTGCGTCAGCAGTTGCAGCAACACCAGATCGTTGTAGCGGTCGGCCACAATTCCCGGCAATTTATCGGCCTCACTGAATATCAGCCGGTGCGCATTGTCCCGCTCACTCACGGGCGCGAGCACCCTGCGCCGCGCCAGCGCAGCCTCCACCTTCGCGCGCACATCCTGCACATATTGCTCTCGCGTAAGCCCCGGACTCCTCGACACCACCCGCGCCGCAATCTGCGACGCACTTGAATACAGTGCCGACCCCAACGCCAGCCCGCGCCCATCCACCACCGTCACCAGCGCGCCCGCTTCGACTCCCTCGCTCGGACCTTCAACATCGCTGCGATAGACCCACAGATGCCCCGCTCGAAGCCGGTCCGCAGCCCTCCGCGTAACCCGCAAAACGCTCGTCGACGCAGCCTGCTCCATCCCCTCAGTCTAATCGTCGGCCATAGAATTGTTACAGTGCCTGCCTCGCTCCACTCCTTCGATGTAATTGTTCTCGGCGCAGGCGCAGCCGGAATGATGTGCGCCTTTGAAGCCGGGCGCCGCGGCCAACGCGTCCTTCTGCTTGAACACAGCGACCGCCCGGGGCGCAAAATCCTCATCTCCGGCGGCGGACGCTGCAACTTCACCAACCTCCACACCAGCGCCGAAAACTTCCTCTCCGCCAACCCGCATTTCGCCAAGTCCGCACTCGCGCGATTCACGACGGCGGACATGATCGAGCTTGTCGAACGTCACAACATCCGCTACCACGAAAAGACTCTCGGCCAGCTTTTCTGCGACGACTCCGCGCAGCGCATCGTCGAGCTGCTGGAACGCGAATGCGGCGAAGCAGGCGTCGACCTTCGCACCGGCACGAGCGTCCTGGCAGTGAAAAGCGCACTCACCTCCGATGCCCGCTTCACGGTCGAAACCAGCGCAGGCACATTCTCCGCGCACTCAGTCGTTGTCGCGACTGGCGGTCTTTCCATCCCCAAAATGGGCGCGACGGGCATTGCCTACGACATCGCCCGCAGCTTCGGCCACTCCCTCATCGAACCGCGCGCAGGACTCGTCCCGTTCGTCTTCGCGCCCGACGATCAAGCCCGCTGGTGCGACCTCACCGGCCTCTCCACCGAAACCCTCGCGTCTGTCCCCACCCAGCAACGTCGATCGGAAGCCCCACACTTCCGCGAGAAACTCCTCATCACGCATCGCGGCCTCAGCGGGCCCGCCGCGCTGCAAATCTCCTCCTACTGGGAGCCCGGCACGTCCATTACATTCGACCTCGCCCCGGATCGCGAAGTCTTCGCTGCACTCACCGTTTCAAACGCACGCCGCGACGATCTCACGCTGCTGCAAACACTCTGCACGGTTCTTCCCGCCCGCCTCGCCAAGCGCTGGCTTATGACGCGCAACCATCTCGACGTCACCAACGCAGGCCTCGCGCGCATGGAAAGTGACATTCATACTTGGGAGATCGTCCCCGCCGACACAGAGGGTTTTGCGAAAGCCGAAGTAACCGTCGGCGGCGTCGACACCGACGAACTCGACGCCCGCACCATGCAAAGTCGCCGCGTCCCCGGCCTCTACTTCATCGGCGAAGCCGTCGACGTCACGGGCTGGCTCGGTGGCTACAACTTCCAGTGGGCATGGGCCTCCGCGGTTGCCGCAGGTCGGAATATGTAGCCGTGAACTGCCAATAAGGTGTCCATTCGGACGAAGACGCGGGGTGCCCCATGTCCGGATGTTCGGACGTGGGCTTCGGCGGGCCATGGATTTCTACACCAGCATCGAAATCGCTCCAGCCGCTACTGCACAATCAGCGTCAACCCAACACTGTGCGTGATACCCGCCGAGGCCGCACTGACGTTCAGCGTATACGTTCCTGCGGGCGTCGGCGTCGGTGGCCCGCCGAACCCACCCGCCGGAATCTGACGCCCCGCGCCGCAACCGCCCAAGGACAACGTCGCCACCGCGACGAACGCCATCAGCAACCGGGCCATCATCCTCTTCCGCCGCACGAAAAATCCAAGTGGCAGAAGCACCGCAAACACCCCCAAGTCGCGGCCCGTAAACACCGGTCGATCAAGCCGCGCCATGAGCTGTCCCGTCTCCACGGTCACCGTCAGGACGACCGCCCCATTGAGCGTTACGGGCGAAGGGGTCACAGTGCATAAACCATGTGGCGGCCTGCCTGTGCAATCCATGGCCGCGCTCCCGCTAACGCCGGCAGGCGCGGTGAGCAGCAGCGTATAGACAGCCGAAGTCCCACTCGCCACAGTGATCGACGTAGGTCCGGTCGCTACGAAAGTGAAGTCCTCTCCGGCACCCGAAAGCGCCACCGTCTGCGTGCCACTAGGCGCGTTGTCGATCAAGGTCAACGCCCCCGACCGCGCTCCCCCAATCGTCGGCGTGAACACGATCAGCAGTGTGCACGCGGCACTCGGACTCAACGTCGCCCCGCAGGTCGTCGAGGCCACATGAAAATCGCCGCCCACATTCACGCTTGAAATCGTGAGCGTCCCACCGCCGTTGTTGGTCAGCGTCATCGCCTGCGCGGGCGACGTCAGGCCCACGCCGATAGCCGCAAACGTAAGCCCGGCGGTCGGCGTCAGTGACACGCCCGCAGGCGCAACGCCGATGCCTGAAAGTGAAACCGTCTGCACTCGAAACTGGTCGCTCACAGTCAGCGTGCCGCTCGTTGCGCCGGTGGTCGTCGGCACAAACGCGACGTTGATGGCGCACGTTGAGTGCGCGGCCAATGATGTTCCGCAAGCGCTGGTCGCCGTAAAGGCCCCGCTTGAAATGCGTGCGTTCACCAATGTCAACGCCACATCGCCAGCATTGGTCAGCAGCACCTGCTGGGCCGCGCTGGCCGTGCCAATCTGCTGGGCGGGAAATGTCAATGTGAGCGGCGCCAGCGCATCCGTCGCGGGAGCGTCGCCTGTGCCGATCAGCGTGGCCGTCTGCGTCCCCGCATCGTCGACCACGGTCAACGTTCCTGTGCGCGCACCGCTCGCCGTCGGCGTAAATGCGATCGCCAGCGAGCATCCCGTCTGCGCCGCGAGCGTTGGGCCACATGTATTCGCCGTGAATTGAAAGTCGCCCGTCAGCGTTGGCGTAGCCAGCGCCGATGGTGTGCCTCCGGTGTTCGACACCGTAATTATCTGCGACGCGCTCGTCTGATTCACAATAGTCGCGGCGAAGGTCAGCGACGAAGGCGTCAGCACAATCGCCGCCGCCGCGGTGCCCGTCCCGGTCAGCGTCGCCGTCGCTTGTCCGCCGGGGACATTCGCATACACCGTCAACAAGCCGTTGCGCGTCCCCGTCGCCGCCGGCGCAAATCTCAACTGCACGGCACACGTCGCCCCAACGGCAAGCGTTTGTCCCGTACACGTATCGCTCTCCACAAAATCGCCGCTCACCACGATCGAGTTGATCGTCACCGGAGCATTGCCGCTGCTGGTGATGGTCAACGTCTGCGCGCCGCTCTGCGTGTTCACCGCTTGCGGCGCGAACGTGAAGCGGGTCGCTGAAAAAGTCATCGCGGACTGCACCGGACTTGCTGCCGAAAGCAACGGCGTCGCCCAGAGTCCCCGCCCATACGTTGCCGCGCGCAGCATCCCATTGCGGCCATCGCCGGTCGGCATATTCGCCGCCGCAGTCAACGCCACCACAGGCGCATTGGGCAGCGCCGTTCCCAACACGCTCCAGCAATTCGCCGTCGCGCACGTCGAAATCTGCGTGGTCACATAGACGCCCGTGTCCAGCGCGACGTACACCGTATTCGCATCGTTCGGATCCACCGTCAACGCGTTCGCCGGTGCGTCCGGAAGGTTTGCGCTCACATTTAACCAGTGCGCTCCGAAATCGCCCGAGCGATAAACATGCGGCGACGCCGCCAGCACGCTGCCAAAACCCATCACCGTGGCATAGACCGTCGCGCCCGTCGGGTCGTGCGCGTCCACCGTCACCGCTGAAATATCGAAGCCGAACGGATTGAACACATGCGCGTTCGCAATATCGTTGGTCACGGGGCCGAGCGCGGCATCCGCCCACACCGTCGCGTTGTTCGCGGTCGCGCCCGTTGTGGTCACAAACAGATGACCCGCAATACTGCCGTTACCTCCGCCATCCGCCGCGCCTGCCAGCCCCGCATACAGCACCGTCGAACCCGCATTCTGTGCGTTTCCCGACGATGCCATCGGTCCACCGGCGGCCAGGCTCCGCACCAGTGGATTCCCCGCCGTACACGGTGCCGCGCCGCCGCCAAACGGCGTGGAAATCGCGTTGGCCGAACTCCACGCGCTGCCCACCCCCGCAGGCCCACGCCACACGCGGCACGTCCCCACCAACACATTCGCCGTTTGCGCCGGGTCGAGCAACGTCGGCGCATCCAGCACCGAGGCGTCGTTCGCAACCTGCGTCGGGCCAATCGTCGGCGTGCCCGCAAAGTCTGCCGCCGCACACGTTCCGCCCAGCGTGCATTGTTTCAGGCTCACGCCTGCGCCTGTCGCCACATACCAGTTTTGAGGCTGGCTCTGGTCGATGGACGGAAAGCCGCCCTCACCCGTGCTCATCTGCGCCCACGGCAACCTGGACGCCCACGCATTCGCCGCCATTGTCGTCGCCGCCGAGCCATTCGCGCCCAACCCCACGAGCAGCGTGTTAGCGTCGGTCGGGTCTTGCGCAAATCCGGTCACCTCGGCCAGCGACCCAATCGAGCCATTTAAATTATCCAAGTGCTGCGCATCGGTCGCGCTGCACGCCGCGCCCGGCTCCGACACGCCATCGAGCGACCGCCACAAGCCACCGTCGTTGCCCACAAACACCACCGGCGCAATCCCCGTCAGCGCAATCGCGTGCTGCGCGGGCGCGACCTGCGCGGGTGCGTTGCATCCATTCAGCGCGTTGGTCGTATTTCGTAATGCACAACTGCTCGACCCCGCGCCAATCGCGCAGCGATACACATCCACCGTCCCCGCAAACAGCAGCGTGCCGCCCGCTACTGGGGCCACAGCCAGCGTCAGGTTGTAGTCCCCTTGCACAATCGCCGTGCTTCCGCTTCCGACCTCCATGGCACCCGCATCGATGCGGTGTGCAAACGTCGGTGCGGGCGTCGAACAACTCGTTCCGCTGGCCACGCACAAGTCCTGCCACAAGCCGTTGTCATTGTTCGCGCTATCGACACTGAGCGCGTACAGATCGCCCGTCGCCGCCTGCACCGCCAGCACTCCACGAAACATTGGACAACTCACCGCGCCGCCGCCGTTCACTCCGACAGGGCAAGCGGCCGCCGTCAGCCCCACTCCCGGCTGATTCACCATGCGCGTCCACGTCGCGCCATCCGCGCTCTCATAGAAACCATGCAGCCGAACCGCCGCATAAAAGCGCTGCCTCAGCGCATCCCACACCACGGCGGTCGCCGCGTTGCCGACCTGTCCTGTCCCTAACGGCTGCGGCTGTTGCACAATGCTCGCGCCGTCCGACAGCGTCGCCATTTGCCACGTCACGCCCGCGTCGGTCGAAAAGTACAACCCCAGCACCGACGCCGAATCGGTCGCCCCCACAATCACACCCTCCGCCGAAGTCGACATCGCGGCGACCACCAGCGCTGCCGTCGCGGTGCTCCACGCAAAGCCCGCCGTACCCAAACCGATAAACGAGTGATTGCCGTTGGCTCCATCGCGCGACCCCTGCGCCAGCGTCCACGTCAGCCCGCCGTCCGCCGAGCGCAATATCCCTTCGCCATAATGGGAATCGGTCGCGTCGTTCGGATCTCCCGTACCCGCCAGAATCACAGGGTTCCCAGCCGGTTGCACGGCCACCGCGCCGATACTCAACGACGGAATCACGCTGCTCCCCGCATTGCCCGCAAACACCGGCAGCGTGTCGGTCAGAGGCGCAAACGTCACCGCCGCAAGCGACCCCGCGGCGTTCGACGACTTCCACACGCCCCCGCCGGTCGTTCCGACATACACCGTGTTGCCGGCCGGATCGTTCGCGTCGATCGCAACCGAAGTCACCCGCCCCGTGACCTTGCCATAGCTTGCGGACGTCACCGCCGCAGGTCCTAGCGGTTGCCATGCCGCCGTCAGAGAGGCGGTACCGGGCTGTACATTCGCCGCGACGGCCAATGTGTGGACTGCCGGGACTTTCCCAGCCGCAACTACATTTCCCGCCGCGCCGTTTTGCCGTCCCGCCCGCTGTGCGACAAAAGCCTGCGCGCGCGCGCGCTGCACACTTGCATCTGGCCACGCGTCTGGCGGCGCGACTGCGGCCTGGGCATGCACACCGGCGCAAGGCAAGCCGCACAGCAGTGCAAGACTCATTGCAGCCAGACGGCGGCGGCGCAAAGCCGCCTTCCCGACCGGAATATCCCGACCCGAACTGCTCGCGAAACACCTCAACGGCAAGCGCACACCCATTCCCTCCGGCACGGCGCAGCTTCTATCGGAAGGCGCTGCGCATGTCGTGAGAGTGAATCAATCCAAAAACGGAAATCTTTTGGCTATCTGTCCCGTATGGGAATTAGTATGCACCCATCTTGCCACGTCCGCCTCCAGCGCGCTCACAAAAGTGGGTGCCCCTATCTCGATTTTGAGATGTGGGACTGAACAACGTCGATTCTGCGTTGCTTTTCTTTCCGTCACTCCCGTAGGGAACCTGCTGTTTGCCTCACTAGCCGATCTCGGCCCACTTCGCGTACATTGGACAAACCCTCAATTTCAGGAGAAGAACGTGCTCAGTCTCGATAAGTACAGCTTCATAGCAGCAGCATTGACCCTCACTGCCTGCATCTCCGCAACCGCCCAAGACCACGCGCAGAAGACCACCACCACGACCACGGTTTCCAGCGAGCCTGAAAAGAAATCCGTGCCGCCCGCCTCCGACTCCACCACCGAAGGCACCGTCACCATCGGTGGCAAAAACATCGCCTACACCGCGGTCGCGGGCACTCTCACCGTCGGCGCGACCGACCCCCAGGACGCCACCCTCGGCCTCGACGGCAAGCAACTGGCCGACGCTGGCAGCGAACTCCCCGCCAAGCCTGAAGACCAGCCCGCCACCGCGCGCATGTTCTACACGGCCTACTTTGCGAAGGGCGCTATACCTGGCACCCGCCCCATCATGTTCCTCTACAACGGCGGCCCCGGCTCCGCGACCATGTATCTGCACATGGGCAGCTTCGGCCCTAAACGCATCGTCACCACCGACGCCCAGCATGATGCCGGCGGCCCGTACCGAATCGTCTCCAACCAATACAGCCTGCTCGACGCCTCCGATCTGGTCTTCATCGACGCGCCCGGCACCGGCTTCTCGCGCGTGCTCGGCAAGGACGCTATGAAGGCCTTCTACGGCGTCGACCAGGACGCCCAGGCCTTCGACCGCTTCATCCGCCGCTTTCTCTCCAAGTACAACCGCTGGACTTCGCCCAAGTACATCTTCGGCGAGAGCTACGGCACACCCCGCAGTGCCGTCCTATCCAACATGCTCGCCGAGCAAGTGGACCTCAACGGCGTCATCATGCTCTCGCAGATCCTGAGCTTTGACAACTCCGCCGACGGCGCCGACGCCAACCCCGGCACCGAGCAGGGTTTCTACCTCGCCCTGCCCAGCTTCGCCGCGACCGCCTTCTACCACCACCGCGTGCCCCAGCAACCCGCCGCGCTTGAGCCCTTCCTCCATGAAGTCGAGCAATACGCCCTCGGCGAATACGCCAGCGCACTCCTGCAAGGCGCAGACCTCGACGCCGCGCGCAAGCAAGCGGTCGCCGAAAAGCTGTATAGCTACACCGGCATCCCCACGGCAACATGGCAGAAGGCCAACCTGCGCCTCACCGGAGGCGAGTTCTCCAAATACCTCCAGGAGAATGCGGGCATCACCACTGGCCGTCTCGACTCCCGCTACGAAGGCCCGGACTTCGACCCGCTCTCCCGCGACGCCGACTACGATCCCTTCACCGACTCCATCGGCGCGGCCTTCTCAGCCGGCATCAACGACTACGTCCGCAACGACCTGCACTACGGCGCGCAGTACACCTACAAACCCAGTGCTCGCGAACCCGGTTTCGACTGGGACATGCACCACAAGGTTCCTGGCGCGGGCTTCGCCGACACCAGCGTCAACGTGATGACCGACCTCGCCCGCACCATGAAGCACAACCCCAGGATGAAGGTGCTATTGATGGGCGGCTACTTCGACCTCGGCACGCTCTACTTCGGCGCGGAATACGAAATGAAACACCTTCCCATGCCGGCCTCTTTGCAGAAGAACATCACCTACAAGTTCTTCCAGACCGGCCACATGGTTTACGTCAACGAAGACGCGCTGCACAGTCTCCACGACACGGTCGCCGCCTTCATCCGCAGCAGCGAAAAGGGCCAATAAACTGACCGCCACAAATTTGGTGCCCCAGCCTGCCCTTAGCCTGCCGAACGGGTCTCGATTCGGAGGAATTTAGGCAGATAAGGGCCACCCCGCCGACGGGTCCCGGAACCGACTGAAATCAGGGCTGCGTCTTCCGTTTCTTTGTCGCAGCCATATGTTTCACAGGGGTGCGCGGCGCAGGCACCCGCTGTAGAGTAACTGTTAAGGTTGGAAGCTCAAGAGCGGACTGGAGCGAGTGCTGCAAAAGGTTACTGGAAAACTGGTCGAGCGGCTCTTTAGCCTGGTAATGAATTTGCAGAACTGGGCCGTCAGAAGAAAAAACCATCTCGTATCCAAGCAGGGGCGTCGTTGTGGGCCAGACCGTTTCCAGGACCGCCTTTGTGCGTTTGAGAACATCGTCTTGAACTTGCGCGAGAGTCTGAGGCTTCGGGACTGCGATTGGTTTTGGCGCGTTTATGCGATCGAGTAGGCCAGTCAGGTCGCTTTGACTTGCAAGCTTCTGAAGCTCAAACGTGACCTTCTCGCCCGTTCGCTTTTCAATCGACGCGCGCGCCTCTTCAAGCTTCTTAGGATCAATCGGAGTCGTCGAGACAATTGATATATAGATTCCTTCCGGGCTGTAAGCGACGTGTTGCGCCACAACCGAGACCGAAGAAACCAGGCTCTTGATTGCCGCCTGCACTGTCTTGCGGGCGACAGCTTCGTTCTTTACCTCAACGAAGGCCGATCGCAACGGCATGAATAGCGCACCCAATACCAAGGCCAACATGATTCCACGCAACCGCAACGAACCGAATCCGCCCAGCTTCTTGAGTACAGAGGAGGTCTGAATGAAGCTATAAACCGTGCTGCGCTTCTCTTGCGACGAAAGCTCGGGGGTCGCTCTCGCCGCTGGAGAATCCATGTGGAACATGAGGAACACGACGAATGCGCTGCACACAATCGCCACTAGATTAGTGACGAAGAGCAGGCCGGCGCCAAGCATAATCTTCCGATCAAAGGAACTCCCCAAACCAAACCCAACCACGCAAAGGGGAGGCATGAGCGCAACCGCGATTGCAACTCCGGGCAGTGCGGTTAGCCCGCTCGCCTTTCCAACCGGGCACAACACTGCGGAGCCAGCCAGCCCAGAGAAAATCGCGATGCCCAGATCCAACAAGTTCGGGTGAATTCGCGCCAGAATCTCAGGCGTCGCGGCGTGAAACGGCATGAGCCAGACGAGACAGCCAGCAAAGGCCACCGATATAAGCAGGCTCAAGGCAAGATTCAAAACAGCTTTGATTCCTAAGATTAAGTCGCCTGCGGCGAGAGAGAGTCCGAGCGACATAATCGGACCCATCAGAGGGGAGATCAACATTGCTCCGATGATTACAGCTGGGCTGCTCTCGATAAGCCCAAGCGTCGCGATTCCGGCCGAAAGAACAATTTGGAGCCAGTAGATGAAGCTGGTGAGGGTCGCAGCTTCGTAGATTTGCGAATATACGGACACTCTGCTGGCGTCATCAATTTGGAGGGCGCGATCAATCCTCGTTCGAAGTGCAAGATTCATTGGTCCGACCGTTCACGGTTCCACCTGTCTTTTTCTCAGCATACAGGCTGCCTGCGTACCTCACGCCGATGTCTACGAGCTTTAACGAGCGAGAGGTCGGCGGACCGGGGAGAACGTATTGCTCCCGAAAACCGCTATCTCAAAATCGAGTTCCGTTCGGCAGGTTCAGGGCAGGCTGGGCACCCGCTTCTGAGAAGGTCAGGCAGATGTGGGTCCGATTGCCCGTTCTTTCTGTCGGTGCTCCAACTTTCGTTTGCACTGGGCCGTACAATGATCGAACCCTTTTACTGCTTCCTTTCCGGAGAGCCACCTTGCCCATCGCTTCGTCCCTCGTTTCGTCTATAGTGCGTTCTTCTGCCTTGACCCTCGCGGCCTTCTCAGGTCTGACCGCCACCGCCAGCGAGAAACCGCACCTACTCCAACGCCCCGCCTTGAGCCAAACCCAAATTGTCTTCAACTACGCGGGCGACCTCTGGACCGTGGACCGCGCCGGAGGCCGCGCCACGCGGCTTACAGTCGGCGTCGGCAATGAGACCTCGCCGGTCTTCTCGCCCGACGGAAGCACCATCGCTTTCACCGGCGACTACGACGGCAACACCGACGTCTTCACCATTCCCGCGACGGGCGGCGTGCCCCACCGCGTCACCTACCATCCCTCCGCCGATACCGCCGTAGGCTGGTCCGCCGACAGCAAGCAGATTCTCTTCCGCTCCGACCGCCAGTCCAGTAGCCGCTACCAACAGCTCTACGAAGTCCCTGCGACGGGCGGTCTGGCCCACGCCCTTCCGCTGCCTATGGCCTACGAAGGCCAGATATCAAGCGACGGCGAGAGCATCGCCTACTCCCCGCTCGCACCGTCCTTTGGCTTCAACTACACAAATTATGTGTCTTGGGGCAACTATCGCGGCGGCCGCGCTAGCACCATCTGGATCACAAGCCTGAAAACCCTCGACAGCGTGCAAGTTCCCCACGAGACGGGGTCAGACCTCGATCCGGTGTGGATGGGGAAGACGATTTATTTTCTCTCCGACCGCAACGGCTCCATGACGTTGTACAAATACGACCCCGCGACCAAAGCCGTCACCGAGTGCCTGAAAAATGCAGGCCCACCGATCCACTCGCTGGCAGCAGGGCCGGGCGGTCTGGTGTACGACCAGCTCGGCGAGATTTATTTCTACGATCCAACCACCAGCCAGTCGCACAGTGTGTCCATCGACGTCACCGGCGATCTCCCTGAAGTCCGTTCCCGCATCGAGAATGTCAGCACTCAGATCGAACACGCTGGCATTTCGCCGACGGGCCTGCGCGCGGTCTTTGAAGCCCACGGCGAAATCCTCACCGTGCCCGTCAAGAAGGGGCCAACCCGCGACATCACCAACACCCCCGGCGTCATGGAGCGCAGCCCCGCCTGGTCGCCCGACGGCCAATCCATCGCCTATTTCTCGGACGAATCCGGCTTGTATGCGATGCACGTCGCGAGCCAGACCGGCAGCGGCGAAGTCCGCAAGTTTCCGCTCGCGAAGGAGCCTGCATTCTACTTCGACCCCGTCTGGTCGCCCGACTCCAAACGGCTCGCGTTTCGCGACAACCATCTCCGCCTCTGGATGCTCGATACCACCAACGGAAAGCTGACCCACGTCGGCGAGGACGATTTCTTCCAGACCGACAAACGCGACATCGCCTGGTCGCCCGACTCCAAATGGATCGCCTACTCGCAGATCGTCGCGAACCACCTCCACGGGCTGTTTCTGTATTCGGTGGACACGGGCAAGGCCACGCCCTTCGCGCCTGCCTCCGCCGATTCGCGCGCCCCCACCTTCGACCGCAACGGAAAGTACCTTTACTTCACCGCCAGCACTAACGAGGGCGGAACCTCCGCCGGTCTCGACATGACCAGCGATCTGCTCTTCCCGGTGCGCAACATCTTCGCGGTTGTGCTGGCGGCGGATCAGGCATCGCCGGTCGCCCCTGAAAGCGACGACGAGAAGACTCCCGCCGAAGCCCGCGAAAAGTCCAAAGAAAATGCGGACGCCACCCCCGCCGGCGAGGGCAAAGACGAGAAGAAGGAAGACGCCGACAAGAAGCCCTCCCCCAAGCCTCCGACTCCACCCAAGCCCGTGAAGATCGACCTCGCAGGCATCGAGGATCGCATCGTCGCGCTGCCGCTGTCAACGGGCAACTATCTTGAGTTGGTAGCGGGCAAACCGGGCACTCTATATTTTCGCGAAGGCGGCGGCAATCGGTCGCCGGATTCCATTACACTCAGCCGCTTCGTCTTCGACACCCGCAAGACCGAAAAGCTCGCCGAGCGCGTCGCCAGTTTCGAGCTTTCCGCCGACGGCGAAAAGATGCTGCTCGCGTTGCTGCCGGAGAGCGCGGGCGGAGCGGACCCCGGTGCTCGCGGGGGCGGCGCTCGTCCCACGTATGTCATCGTTGCGGCAAACGTTCCCGTCAAGGCGGGCGAAGGCGCGGTTTCGCTCGCCGATCTCCAGGTGCGCATCGACCCTCCCGCCGAGTGGCGGCAGATGTACCACGAAGTCTGGAATGTGGAGCGCGCCTACTTCTACGACCCCAACTTCCACGGCGTGAATACCGTCGAAGAGGAGAAGCGCCTCCAGCCCTACGTGCAGTCCATCGCCGCGCGCACCGACCTCAACTACATCTTCCAGGAAATGCTGGGCGGCTTCTCCGTAGGACACCTGCGCGGCACAGGAGGCGCGATCCCAGAGGCGAAAAAGGTTCCCGGCGGTCTTCTCGGCGCCGACTATGAAATCCGTAACGGCCACTACTGTCTGGCCCGGATTTTTGCGGGCGACAACTGGAACCCGGAGCAGAAAGCCCCGTTGGCGCAACCCGGTCTGAACTTGCATACCGGCGACTGCATCCTTGCCGCCGGCGGCACGGAAGTGAAGGCCGACGACGATATTCAGCGTCTGCTGGAGGGCACCGCAGGCCATGCCATCACGCTGCACGTCGCCTCCGCGAACGGCTCGAACGCCCGCGACATTACGGTGGTTCCAGTCCGCACCGAGGCCCCCCTGCGCAACAGCGCATGGATCGCCGAAAACCAGCGCAAGGTCGACAAACTCTCCGGCGGCAAGCTGGCCTACGTCTATCTGCCCGACACGGGCGAAGGCGGCTTCACCAACTTCAACCGCTTCTACTTCTCGCAGCTCGACAAGCAGGGCGCGGTGATCGACGAGCGCTTCAACGGCGGCGGCCAGGTCGCCGACTACATCATCGAAGCCATGCTACGCCCGACCACTGGCTACTGGGCCTATCGCTACGGCGCGGTGCAGAAGTCAACCAACGCGTCAATTCCCGGGCCGAAGGTGATGATCGTCAACGAAGTCGCCGGTTCAGGCGGCGATGCGATGCCGTGGCTGTTCCACATGCAAAAGGTGGGCACGCTGGTTGGCAAACGCACTTGGGGCGGTCTGGTCGGCATTGGCGAAATCCCGCTGCTGATGGATGGCGGCACGGTGACTTCGCCCAGCTTCGGCTACTTCTCTCCCGAGGGCAAGTGGGAGATTGAAAACCACGGCACAGACCCCGATGTGATCGTCGAACAAGACCCTAAGGCGGCGAGCGAAGGCCACGATCCGCAATTGGAAAAAGCGGTGAGCATCGCGATGCAGGAACTCGCTCAACACCCTGTGTCGGAACCGTCCAAGCCACTGTACCCGAACTACCACAAGAAGTAGGTGCGGAGTGCCAGAGAACCTCTGACTTAACGGTAGGGTGCGGCTTCAGCCGCACCACCAAGGCAATGGGACCAAGACGGCTTTAGCCGCTGAGGGCAAGGCCGAGGATTGATCGGAGCTTTCCTAGACACGCTGAATAGGCCCGGGGTACTGGGCGATGCGCGCATCTGTCGTCAACAATGTAATTCCCTCGACCATAGCCTGAGCGATAAGGAGCCGGTCGAACAGATCTTTGTGGATGTGCGGCAGGCTGGCCGCATGCATCACATGCTCGCTGCTGATTGAAAGCTCGATATATCCATTGCGGAGAAGGCCGCGTCGAAGGGGATGTGGATTCACCGTGAAGTCCGGCTTACCTCGACCAAACTTGATCGCCACTTCCCACAGGCTTGCCGCACTGAAAAATATGTCGCTGTCGGAGATGAGAATCGATGCCACTTTCCTGGGCACCGAGTCCGGCTTCAATGAAGCCCACAACAGAAGTTGCGTATCCAGTAAATACTTCAAGCGTTGAGTCCGAACATTTCTTCGATCTCTTCGCGACCGATGTCCTTGAAGTTGTCGGGCACCTCAAACTCGCCTTCCATAAAGCCCAGGCGACTGTTTTTCTTTTGGGGATTGCCAATCGCGGTCACCTTTACCATCGGCTTTCCGGCCTTCGCAATCACGAACGGCTCGCCTCCAGCAGCCTTATCGACCAGCCTGGAAAGATGCGTTTTCGCCTCGTGCATGTTTACGGTCGTCATAGACTAAGTCTAGTAAACTAAGTCCGGTCTGTCAAACAACTTCAGAATGAATAAACACATCCCCCACCACTCCGGCCTGAGTACCTGAGGGGTCATGAAGAACCGACCGAATCCATCGGGCCACGCCTACAATCGATCTCTTCTAGTACCAACCCAAACTCCTGAAGCCAATTGCCAGATGACAAACAGCGAGTCCCGAGGCATTCAGCGCCGAAGGCGCGAACCATACCTGCCTGAGGCGCAGCCCCAGGGCAACGGAGGCGTATGAAACAAGGCTGAAAGCCCGCCTTATATTTCCGCTCCGCCATCGCACACCATTGAGAAATTCGTTCCAGACGACACCTCTCCCCGCTTCGCGATACAGTAGTCACTCACCTCATCGCGTACCGGAGAGCTATGCCGAATCGTTCCAGCAGCCTCGCAATCGTCCTAACCGCAGCCCTCTCTATGCCCTTCGCCGCGCACCTGAGCGCGCAGGAAGCCGCTCCAACCGACAAATACACCTGGCTCGAAGACGTCTCCGGCGATCGCTCCCTCTCCTGGGTGAAGGCTGAAAACGCCCGCACCGCGAAAATCCTCGAAGCCGACCCCCGCTTCGCCACCTACGAGGCCGACGCCCTCAAGGTCGCCGAAGACCCCAACCGTCTCGCCGAGCCCCGCCTCCGCGGCGACGAAGTCTACAACTTCTGGCAGGACGCCGAGCACGTCCGCGGCCTCTTCCGCAAAACGTCTCGCGCGGATTACCTCACAGCCCAACCCCACTGGCAGACCGTCATCGACTACGACGCGCTCGGCAAACACGATAACGTCCGCTGGGTCAGCAAGGGCGTGAACTGCCTCTATCCCGGCGACCAATACTGCATGGTTTCGCTCTCCGTCGGCGGCGAAGATGCGGACACCATGCGCGAGTTCGACTTGAAAACCGGCAAGTTCGTTCCCGGCGGGTTCGTCCTCTCGCGCAGCAAACAGGACGTCGGCTGGAAGGACAAGGACACGCTGCTCGTCGCGCGCGACTGGGGCGCGGGAACAATGACCAAGTCCGGCTATCCCTTCGTGGTGAAGGAGTGGAAGCGCGGCACGCCGCTCGACCAGGCGAAAGAAATCTTCCGCGGCCAGGAGTCCGACACCCGCGTCAACGCCAACACGTTATACGACGCGCAAGGACACACCGTCACCCTCGTCGAGCGCGGTCTCACCTTCTTTGAAACCCAGTACAGGGTCGAAACTCCGCAAGGCCTCAAGCCGCTGGCCGTGCCCGCGAAGTCCAGTCCCAGCGGCCTGCTCGACGGCCGTCTGCTGTTCACCATCAACGTCGATTGGACGCCTGAGGGTCAAACTCGCAGCTTCAAACAAGGCTCGCTGCTGGCCATGGACCTTAAAGCCGTGCTCGCCGATCCGGCGCACCTGAAGCCGTCCATCGTCTTTGCACCCACGGCGCAGGAGTTCCTCGAAGCCGCCAGCACCACCAAAACTCGCCTGCTGATCACCACGCTCAACCACGTCCAGGGCCGCGCCTATGTCTACACGCCCACGACCAGCGGCTGGACGAAGAAGCGTCTCGACGTGCCCGAAAATGTCGCCGTCAGCGTCGTCACTGCCAACGATACCGACGACACTTTCTTCCTCGACATCACTGGCTTCCTCACGCCCACCTCACTCTGGATGGGCAACGCCGCCACCGCATCGTTGAAGCTCGAAAAAACGCAGCCCGCGCAATTCGACGCCTCGAAAGATGTCGTCGAGCAATTGGAGGCGACCTCCAAAGACGGCACCAAGGTCCCCTACTTCGTCGTCCACCCGAAAGGCATGGCCTACGACGGCTCCCACGCGACATTGCTGACGGCCTACGGCGGCTTTGAACTCTCCCGCACACCGTCCTACTCGGCAACCGTCGGCAAGCTGTGGCTGGAGCACGGCGGCGTCTACGTGCTGGCCAACATTCGCGGCGGCGGCGAGTTTGGACCCGCGTGGCATGAAGCCGGCCTTAAAACGCACCGCCAACGGATCTACGACGACTTCGCGGCCGTGGGTGAAGACCTCATCGCGCGCAAGATCACCTCGTCCAAACACCTCGGCATCCTCGGCGGCTCGAACGGCGGCCTACTCATGGGCGTCGAGATGGAACAGCACCCGAATCTTTGGAACGCCGTCGTGATCCAGGTCCCGCTGCTCGACATGCTGGGCTACGAACACATCGCCGCGGGCGCCAGTTGGGTCGGCGAGTACGGTTCTGTCACTGTCCCCGAGGAGCGCGCTTTCCTGGCCTCAATTTCGCCCTATAACCAGCTAAAACCCGACGTTAGGTACCCCGAACCGCTCATTTTTACGACCACAAAAGACGATCGCGTCGGCCCCCAGCACGCACGCAAGTTCGCCGCCAAAATGGAAGAGTTCCACGAACCGTTCCTTTACGACGAAATCATCGAAGGCGGCCACGCCGCCGGCGCCGACCTCAAGCAACAAGCCCGCACCTGGGCCGAAACCTACGTTTATCTCAGCCGCAAGCTAACGGATAACTAAGGATGCAGCGGCGTATCACCAAGACAAACTTCACCCTCGCGCTTTCCGTCTGCACGGCGGCGATAGGACAAAGCACCGCGCCATCGCCCAACCCACAACGGCAGCAGACACCTCCCCACGCAGTCCGTGGAGCCGCTTCCTATGCACGATGACGGAGCGAACCATGTTTGAAAACCAGTACGGCAAAGCCGAGCCCCTGATTGACCAGCCCGTTCAACGAAACGTGGCTGTTCGTCCAACTTCGATTGTGACCCTGAGCCTGATCGCAATCAACGTGCTCATCTTTCTGCTCATGGTCTTGAAGGGCGTTTCCCCTGTGAGTCCTTTGGGCGAAGATCTCCTGTCATGGGGTGCGAACTTTGGGCCGCTCACGCTGAATGGCCAGTGGTGGCGGTTATTTACGGCGTGCTTCCTGCATTTCGGCATTATCCACCTGGCGTTCAATATGTATGTTCTGTATCAAGTCGGGATGACCACCGAACTCGTTTATGGCCGGGCAAAATACATTCTCATCTACATTCTGGCGGGCCTGGCCGGAAATTTGGTCAGTGTGTATGTGCATCCACTTTCAGTGGGCGCGGGCGCGTCGGGCGCGATCTTCGGAGTCTATGGAGCTTTCCTCGGTTTCCTCTTAACCAAGCGCAGCGTGATTCCGAAGCAGGCCATGGCGCAGATGGTCAAGTCCGCCGCAATTTTTCTGGGTATCAACCTGGTCTACGGTTTGGCCAACACAAGCACAGATCTTTCGGCCCATGTGGGTGGCCTCGTTATCGGATTCGTTCTCGGATGCACCCTGTCGTTACGCCCTGCGTCCAGCACGGTGCGATAACGAGGTCTCCTTCCGATAGCTCTACAATCGACTCGTATGCCCACCCGCGTCCGCTCCTACTCGAAGATCAATCTCGGACTCGCCGTAGGCCCCACTCGCGCGGACGGCTTCCACGGTCTGACGACCGTATACCAGACTCTGAGTCTTCACGACCTGGTCACGGTGACGGCGCGTGCCGCCGCGACGACAACCATCACCCTCACTGCGGACAATCCGTGGGTGCCTCGCACCGAAGCGGGAAACGCCCCGAAAAATACGGCCTGGAAGATGGTCACCGCCGCTCTCGGCCGCATGGGCCTCACCGGCGAAGTCCACATCGACATTCAGAAGCGTCTCCCCGTACAGGGCGGCATGTCGGCTGGTTCGGCCAATGCCGACGCCGCCCTCATCGGATTTGAACACGAGCTAAATCAACAGCTTAAACCCGAAGAACGTCTCGCACTAGCCGCCGAAGTCGGCTCCGACGTACCTCTGTTTCTCATCGGCGGCACGGTCCTCGGAACCGGGCGCGGCGAGCAGGTTTCTCCACTCCCCGACCTCCCGCCGACCCCTTGCGTCATCGCCCTCCCAAAGGTGGGAGTCTCAACCCCACAGGCCTTTCGTGACCTCGACCTCAAAATGGCAGCAGAACAAAAGTTGACTTCCAACCCCTCTGTGGATAAACTGGAACAGTTGAGCCGTGTTCTTGCCGCCGTCTTCTCTAATTTGACGACGCTCGGCAGAGAACCAGGCCCCTCCGGTATCTCTTGCACCGCCCGCCCAGACTCAGGTTTTGGCAGTTCTTCTCAGGAAAGCAGTTTCCATCTGGCTTCCAGCGAGGACGACCATGGCATCGCGACTGATCTCGCCGAGAACACCCTTCTCGCGCTTGTCCGCACCGGGATCGAAAACGACTTCGAAGAAGTCGCCTTTTCACAGCATCCCTTCCTGCGTGATCTCAAGCGTCAATTGATGGGTCGTGATTCGGGGTGTCCCGCCTTGTACGCGGCACTATCGGGTTCTGGTTCTGCGTTGTTCGGACTGTACAAGTCCGAAGCCGACGCGGTCGCAGCTCAACACCGCGTCCAGTCCACCGGAACGCAGGCCATCCTCACGGAGACCCTGCCCCGACCGGAGTACTGGAACGGCATGTTCGCAGAGTAGTACCGGCATTGATTCCAGAAGCGGCCGGAAATACTGGGCGATCGACTAACGGTAGGTCAACTGCCTTTGACGCAGTTTGTCTAGGTTCGAATCCTAGTCGCCCAACCACCATAAGTCGTTCGCCAGACTTAGAAGTAAGTCCTGGGGACAAAGAAATAGGGAACTTCACGTTTTTTGCGGCAACAATGTGCCGTCCGAAATAAATGCAAGGCCCGCAGAGGTGCACCACATGCGGGAGTCAGCAGAAGTTAGTGAAAGCTTGCGAAGACTGTAACACCCTCCGCAAGCAGTTTCAGGAAGAATCAAAGTCTTTTTATTCGCGAGGACTAGCGAGAGCGCAACAATCTTTCGGCCCGCAAAGAAAGAGACGATGCAGCAGAAACATCAAGGTCAACCAACCTGGAGGGTTTCAAACGTGAACGAACGAAACACGACTGCGGTTCTTCCCCCGAATTCTCAAGCGCCTGACGCGCCCTCAGCGGGCAAAGCGTCAGGCCAACCGAAGCAAGCCGCCGAGTTTGTGCTCACACCGGCGAGCATCGTGACGGGCGCAAAGGCAACGAGCGAGAAAAAACGCTCCTCGCGCCTGAGCGAAGATAAGCGCTTCAAGATCTTCTCCGGGTCGGCGAACCGGCCGCTCTCGGAGGAGATCTGCAAGTTTCTAGGTGTGCCTCTCGGCGAGTCGCGGCTACAACGCTTCTCCGACGGCGAGGTCCACTTTCAGCTCCTTGAAAATGTGCGTGGCGTGGATGTGTTTCTCATCCAGCCCACATGCCGCCCGGTGGACGAAAACGTGATGGAGCTGCTCATCATGATGGATGCCCTCAAGCGCGCTTCCGCCGGCCGAATTACAGTGGTAATTCCGTACTACGGCTATGCCCGGCAAGACCGCAAAGACCGCCCCCGAGTGGCTATTACCTCGAAGCTGGTCGCCGATCTGCTGACCACCGCCGGAGCCAATCGCGCGCTTCTGATCGACCTCCACGCAGCGCAGATTCAGGGCTTCTTCAATATTCCGGTCGACCATCTTTTTGCCAGCCCCGTTCTGGTCGGTTACTTCCGCGAACTCAACCTGCCCAACTTGACCGTCGTAAGTCCCGACGCCGGCGGCGTCGAACGTGCCCGCTTCTTCGCCAAGAAAATGGAAGTCCCCCTGGCCATCGTCGACAAGCGCCGCACCGACATCAACGTCACCGAAGTGATGAACGTCATCGGCGACGTTCGCGGCCGCACCTGCCTCATCCTCGACGACATCGTCGACACCGCCGGGACATTGGTCAAGACCGCCGACGCTCTGCTTGAACAAGGTGCAGAAAAAGTTTATGCGTGCGCTTCCCACGCCGTACTCTCGGGCGCAGCTGTCGAGCGCATCGAGAACTCACGAATCGAACAGTTCATCGTGAGCAACACCATCCCTCTGAGCGAAGCGGCTCAGAAGGTGAAAAAAATCAAAGTGCTCTCCATCGCAGGCCTCATCGGCCGAGCGATCGAAAGCATCCATATGGAGACCAGCGTTTCGACGCTGTTCAATTAGTCACTAGCTCTTAGCTTCTAGCCTTGAGCTGAAACGAGAACGAACTACTAACCCACCCGCGGCCAACGACCGCAAAAGGGAGTAAAGAACGGCTCAATGCAACAGCCTCTAGCTTAAGAGCTAGAAGCTATAGCTAGAAGCTGCTCTTATGACCGAAAGGAAGCTAAAAATGGCAAAGGCAGTTCAAAGCATCACCGCAACCCCCCGCACCGGCACCTTCAACAAGGGCTTCGCCCGCCGCGTGCGCATGCAGGGCCTGATTCCCGCCGTCGTGTACGGCGCTGGCAAGCCGTCGGTCGCGGTCACGGTCGACCCCAAAGTCATCACCAAGATTCTGTACTCAGACGCTGGCCACAACACGATCTTCGATCTAGCGATCGAAGGCGCGGGTGCAGCCAAGGGCATGATCGTCGAATGGCAGAACGAACCCATCAAGGGCCACCTGCTGCACATCGACATCAAACGCATCGCAATGGATAAAGCCATGCGTGTCTCGGTCCCCGTACATCTCACCGGAACTTCAATCGGCGTGAAGACGCACGGCGGCATTCTCGGCCAGGTGCTGCACGAAGTCGAAGTCGAGTGCTTGCCCAGCGATATCCCGAGCCACATCGATGTCGACGTCACCGATCTCGACATCAACGGCGCAATCCATATCTCCGATCTGCCGCACTCCGACACGATCAAATTCCTGGGCGAAGAAACGGCCCTCGTCGCGCACGTCACCGTCATGAAGGAAGAGGTTGCCGTCGAACCCGTAGTCGCCGCGACCACTGCCGAACCAGAAGTGGCCAAGAAGGGCAAGCAAGAAACCCCCGACGCCGCTGCGGCAGCAACACCGGCTGCTACACCGGCGAAGAAGAAGTAGAAAGGCAGGGGTCAGAGATTAGTGTTGGCAACCGCCTTCTCTGACCCCTAGCCCCTAACCCCTGTTATGACGCTCATCGTCGGCCTCGGCAATCCCGGCCCGGAATATGTTTTCACGCCGCACAACGCCGGGTTTCTCGCACTCGATCGCATCGCCGAACTCTGCGATGTGCAGGTTACAAACCGCCGTTGTCGGGCGCTTACCGCTCGAACGAAGCTCGCAGGACGCGACGTTCTGCTGGCCAAGCCCGAGACCTTTATGAACCTGAGCGGGCTTTCGGTCGCCGCTTTGTTGCAAGAGTTGGAATTAAACGTAGAGGACCTGATCGTCCTCCACGACGAGTTAGCATTTCCGCTGGGCACGCTCAGGATTCACGAGCGCGGTTCGGCGGGCGGGCACAACGGAGTGAAGTCCATCTCCAGCACGCTCGGCACAGAAGAATGGACACGCATCCGCATCGGAATCGGCAAACCGCCGCTCGAAAACGGACGCGAAGTAAATGCAGGGGGCACCGACTATCTGCTTTCGCCGATGCGCAAAGCAGAGTTGGAGGTGCTCGACGAAGTCCTCAACCAGGCCATACGCGCAGTCGAGGCAGTGCTAACCAAAGGTGTCGGCGCGGCAATGAACGAGTTCAACAAGAAAGTGAAGAGTGAAGAGTGAAAAGGGTCGACTCAAGCAGTTTTCCCTTCACTCTATTTTCTTCACTTTGTACCTCCACAACTTCCACACCGACTCAACCCATCGAGCGGTGCGGGGCAGAACCCCGCAGAAAGTAGCAAAATGAATCGCACTTACGAAATCATGTTTATCGTCCGTCCCGACATCGAGGAAGGCGAGCTGGATAAGCTCATCGAGACCTTCGCCGGGTACATCACCTCCGGTGGCGGCGAAGTGAAGTCCACCGAGAAAATGGGCCGTCGGCGCCTCGCGTACACCGTTCAGAAGTTCAATGACGGTTTCTATATCCTGCTCGTCGTCGCCGCGCCCGCGTCGCTGATCGCCGAAATCGAGCGCCGCCTGCGCGTCTCTGAGCCGGTCATTAAGTTCATCACCGTGCGTATGGACGAGGAAGAGAAGCGGCTCGCCAAGATCAAGAAGCACAGAGACTCGCATGTCAAGCGCAGCGCCCTTCCGCAGATCAGCGCGGAAGCAGCGGCGGCAACTCCTGCACCTTCAGCACCCGCTCCCGCACCCGCTCCGGTTGCTGAAGCGTCTCCAGCAGAGTCGGCCGCTAAAGCACACGCCGAGCCCACCGCTGAAGCACACGCCGAGCCCACCGCTGAAGCACATCCCGAGCCGGTCGCCGAGACTGCCCAAGCCTAAAGTCCGCTCGCCTTGCATAGACGAGCTGCCGTATCGACATCCACGCTGTCCACGCTCCTGCGGCTTCAATCCAGCGAAGCCAGTCCAGAGACTCCATCGCGGGTCTGGAGCCGAAACAGCCGAACCGCAAGCGTCCGCAACCCAGACGCAGCACTCATGAGGAAATGAACATGGCTGACGAAACCAACAGCACTCCCGCAGCGGCTTCCGCTGACACTGCTTCCACACCGGCTGCTTCTACCAGCACGCCTTCCACGGGCGGTTACACGCCGCGTCCGGCGGGCGAGCGCAGCTCTTCGGATCGTCCATCGGGCGGCGGCTTCCGTCCGCGTCCCGAAGGCGGTGCGCGTCCTCCGCGTCCCGGCGGCCCCGGCGGCGGTCCGGGAGGGCGCAAGTTCTTCCGCCGCAAGAAGGTGTGCAAGTTCACGGTCGAGAAGATCGACCACATAAGCTACCGCGACGTTCGTTTGTTGCAGCAGTTCATTTCCGACCGCGGCAAGATCATTCCGCGCCGCTTGACCGGCACCAGCGCGCCGTTCCAACGCAAGCTGACGCGTGCCATTAAACAGGCTCGCGCGATCGCCTTGTTGCCCTTTGCCGCGCGCTTCTAACGGCGATGAAGATACGCGATCTTATTCGACTGGTAGAAAGTGACGGCTGGCAACATGTCCGAACCACTGGCAGTCATCGCCATTATCGCCATCCAGCAAAGCCGGGAACGGTCACAATCCCCGGCCACCCGTCGGATGAACCCGCAATCGGCACGGAGCGTAACATTTTGAAGCAGGCAGGTTTGCATGGGAGGAGACAACAATGAGCGAGTATCTGGTGATCTACGAGAAGTGCCCGACGGGTTACAGCGCATACGTGCCCGATCTTCCCGGTTGCATCACTACAGGGGCGACCTTGCCTGAAACCCACGCGAATATGCAGGAAGCCATCGCTGGCCATCTGTCCGTCATGCGCGAATACGGCGATCCGATTCCAGTCCCGACAACAGTTGCGGATAACATTCGAATTTCTGCCTAACCCTCAAAGATTCACGCGCTCATTCGGAGCGAATCAGTATCGGAGAACTGTCATGGAAGTCATCCTTAAAGAAGATGTGAACAAGCTTGGCCATCGCGGCGACGTGGTCAAAGTCGCCGCCGGATACGGCCGCAATTACCTCCTTCCCGGCAAGCTGGCGATCGAAGCCACTGCCGCCAATAAAACGGTGATTGAGCAGATGAAGACTTCATCGCTGCGCAAGTCCGCGGGCGAAAAAGCCGGAGCCGAAGAACTCGGCGAGAAGCTCAACGCTGTCGTGCTCGAATTTGAGCGCAAGACTGGCGACAACGACCACCTGTTCGGTTCAGTGACCACGCAGGACATCGCGGCCGCGCTCGAAGCCCAGGGCTTCACCATCGACCGCCGCAAGATCCACATCGACGAGCCGCTCAAAACGCTCGGCGAGTTCCACGTTCCGGTCAAGGTCCACCGCGACGTCACGGCGCATGTGCAGGTCACCATCAAGAGCGACGCCGTCGCGGCCATCGAGGACGCAAACATCATCGACGAGACGGACATTGCGGAGAACGACTTCAAAGAAGACGAAGAAGACCGTCCTCGCCGGAAGAAAAAGTAAAGCAGAGTGTGGAGCGTACAGAAGGCCCGTACCCGGGATTTGGGTGCGGGCCTTCTTTGCGCTCTACAGGGTGGTGAGCATTGTGCCAACCCATTCATGACACAAGAGTGCGCGCCCTATATGGGGCATCCCGCGCACTCTAGAAGTACAGCTTCAGAGCCAACTGCAAGACTCGCGCGTCGCCAACCGATGCGACTCTGCCGAAACTGCTACGGGTCGATCTTGTAAATATGTGGTTGAAGTTGGTGTGATTGAGAACGTTGGTCGCGTCGACGCGGAATTGCAGCCGGGTTGTTTCAGTGAGGCGCGTGTTCTTGTCGAGTGAAACGTCCCAACGCTCCGTTCCGGGTCCGATGATCGAACCATGACGCGCGCTGCCAATTCGAACCTGTCCGTTGGGCACCTGAACGAAGGCTTTGGTGTTGAACCACTTGAGGAAAGTGTGGGGTGCGTTGCCATCATTGGGATTGCCGATCTGGTCGGGACGCCCCGATGAGTTGCTGTTTCCCAGGTTGCCGACGCCGGCAGGATCGTTGATGCCTTCGGTCGCCGTGAAGGGCAAGCCCGATTGCGCGATCACAATGCCCGACACTTCGAATCCGCCCAGAACATGGCCCACAAACCCGGCTTGGTTCTTGTAAAACGGGAGGTTGTAGACGTAATTGGCGTTAAATATATTTCGCCGGTCGAATTGGGCGGGCCCATAGTCGAGCTTCGGTTGAGAGGTCACGAGCGGCGTGGAGAAGTCACCATTCGCATCCGTCAACGATTTCGACCACGTGTAATTCGCACTCAGTTGCGAATTGTTTCCAAATCTCTTTTGCGCCGCAACCTGCAATGAGTGGTAGCTCGAGATAAAGATCGTCGACTCGATATTCATTGCGTCGTACCCGCGAAACGGCCGGATGAGATTCAGCAGTTGGGTGGTCCCGAACGTGATTGGCGGCGGAATTCCAAGGGCCGTCACATAGAGGCCTACTGGCGGCTCGTTAATGTCCGCTAGCCCTATCAGGTGGGTCCCTTTGCTGCCATAATAGCCAATGTCCAGTAACAGGCTCGGCAATAGCTGTTGTTGGACATCGAGGCTCCACTCCTGCACGTAGGGCTGCTTGTAGGTGGTTGAAGTGCCGGACAAGATCGGAAGCCCTAGATTCGGTGCTGCCGCTACTCCGGCGGGTGCATCCAGGGTGGTGTTGAAGATATTCGCGGAATTGACGAACGGTGGATTGTTGAAGACGGCGCTCTCAGAGGGGTTCACGGAAGGAGAATCGTAGTAGATGCCGTAGCCCGCGCGGACCGAGGTTAGGCCCTTCCCATAGGGGTCCCACGCAATCCCAACACGCGGTGCGAAGTTCTTATTGTTCTGGCGGGCGACTGCGTCCCCAAAAGGCGAATTTTTTCCGCCAACGATAATTCCATTCAGGGGGTCGCCGGTGCCGGGAATAAGATTTCCAGATGAGTCGAGCTGCGGCGCGTTGGCTGCGACATACCTCGCCGGATCGAAGGTGGTCAAATGCCCGTTCACATCGGTAGGCTGCCGGTACAGTGAGTAGCGCAATCCGTAGTTGACCGTCAGATTCGGCCTGAAGCGGAACTGGTCCTGCGCATAAAACTCAAACTCCTGCTGGCGGATAACGGCGCGGAAGTCCTGCGACGTTTGAGTGAACTGGTTGACATTGCCTTCGAGAAAGTTTGCGAACTCTTGATATTCGCCATCGATGCAGTTAGCCGCAGTACAGTTGAAGCCACTGAAGGAGCCCTGGTTGCCGCTTCCCGCATTTTCATCTTTCGTATAGTGGTTGTAAACGCCGCCGACCTGGACAGTGTGGCGTCCAAACACTTTCGATACATTGTCGAAGCCGCTGTAGTTGTCGTTGAAGTCGCGATAGGGGCCGAAACCGCCAATGCCATCGAAGTTGTTGAAGTTGAGGTCGGGCACCCTGGCAACTTGCGCGGTAAATGGCAGCTTGACGGCGTTGACGATGTTGGGAGAATTGCGGGTCGCTTCGAGTCCGGACGGGTCGCTGATGACGCCGCCATGGGAATAACTGAAGCCACCATCGTTGAGCAAATTCGCGAAAAAGGTGTTGGTCGCGTGAATGATGATGATCCGTCCGGGGGAGTTTGTCGATGTGTTTGAAACTCCGGGCAAGCTGCTCCCGGTGAACAATCCGCCCGGCTCCTGGGTCGGGATCGTGTCGTTTTCATAACGCCCGTAGAGCGTGAACCGGGGACTGAAAACCTGGTCGATCCGCACGATTTCCTGACGCGCGTTGAATATGTTTTTGCCCGCAGTAGCAATCGTGCAGCCAATGATGCAAGTGGGGTCGTCGGGAGCCGGAAGTTTGGCGAAGATGTCTTTTACATAGGCTTGCGCCGCTGGACTGAAGTGGGTTACCTGCGTCCCCATTGCGGAACAGGCCGCGTCGAGGCATACGGGCGTGGCGAAAGTTCCTGCCCGCTCCGCGATCGTAGGAACCGTGGCTAGGAATGCGGTGTGGGTAAGGACGCGGCGTACTTCTTCAGAAAAGAAGAAAAAGAGGTGGTCGTGGATGATGGGACCGCCCACGGTGCCTCCGAAGTCGTTATAGCGCAGCGACGGCCGGGGTACATGGCTCCGGTTCAGGATGTAGTTGTTGGCCTGGAAGACATCGTTGCGGAAAAATTCATAGAGATCGCCGTGGAATTTATCGCCACCGGACCGGGTGATGACGTTGATCATTCCGGCTGAACTGCGACCATACTCTGCGCTGTACTGTCCGCGCTGCACGGAAAACTCGGCGATCGAGTCCACACTGGGGTACGCGAGCAGCGTGAGGTTGGCTCCTCGATCCACGTTGTCGGCCCCGTCGAGCAGCCAGCTATTTTGGGTGGGACGCCCGCCGTTGACGGCGAAATTGATCTGGTTCGAAGTGCCCACCGGGTTGGATACACCGAGATAAAGCTGGTCGGATGTGTCTTGCGACACACCGGGCATCAGCCCCACCAGTTGCTCGTAGTTCCGAGTGTTGATTGCCAACTCCGTAATCTGCTGGCCGGTAATAACGGTTTGCGCCTGGGCGTCCTGCAAATTCACTTGGAGGGCTGCGGCCTCAACGGTGATCGATTGGTTTTCCGAACCAACTTGTAGGACCAGATTGATGGTCGCAGATTGGTTCACGTCCAGGACGATTCCAGTTTCCAAAGTTGCCTTAAAGTTTGCGGCATCGGCTTTGACCGCGTACTTGCCCGAAGGCAAAAGTTTGGCGGAGTACTCCCCGTGGGTATCGGTCTTGACGATTCGCAGAACCGTATTTTTGTCCGTATTGGTGATGGTAATGGTGGCGCCACGCACCATCGCGCCACTTGAATCCTTAACCGTGCCCACGATATTCCCGGTCACGAGCTGCGCATATCCAGCGGTTGTAAAAACGCACGCTAGAAGCCAAGCCAAGCCGACGCTCTTGTTCAGGATTTTCATTTTTCGCACATCCACTCTAAGGAATTTTGAAACGTTAACGTTAAGGCTCAAATGTTTCAGGTGAAACAAAGTTATAAAGCCATCCCCATCAATTGTCAAGTGTCACGCCAGATACCGGTGAGTGGTCCTCCCCAGGGAATTGAAGGGGTGTTCGCGGGGTTGTTACAAGGCGTTTGCAGGGGGAGCTTCTGATTGGAGCAGAAGCACGGGGGGAAATGGCCATGCAACCGAAATCGAAGATTTCGAGCATCTGGAATGACTCGACCGCAGCGTTAGGGCGTGCAGCATCGGGGCACGCACCATCGGGGTATCAGAGTGGCGTCTCCTTGCACAGCCATACGAGCATGTCCGAAGAGAGCCTCATGTTTATTCACAAGATGTTTGTGTTCTTGCCGGGATTGCGCTCGGTGTTTGAACACTATGAAAAGAAGAGCAGCCATGCGGGCTTCAAGCTCGACTTTGTAAGTGCCCACTGGCGTCCGCCGCTGCTGCCAAAGATGGCCTACGACGTGGAGGCAGGGCAGATTCAGTCGTTGGGACTCGAGGCGCTGGTGTCGATCACCGACCACGACAATATCGAGGCGCCGATGTTGTTGCGCGCGGTGGCGAGTTCGCGGCATATCCCCGTGTCGGTGGAATGGACCGTGCCCTTTGGAGCGACGGAGTTTCATCTCGGCGTCCACAACCTGCCTAGCGCGGACGGCACAACGTGGATGCAAACATTTGCCGAGTACACGGCGCGGCCCAACTCCGATGAGCGCAGGCTGTTTGCGATGCTGCGCGAACTCGATGCGTTGCCGGGCGTGTTGGTGGTGTTCAACCATCCGGTGTGGGACCTGCACAAAGTGGGCGATGCGCTGCACAGGCGCGAGGTGTTACGGTTTCTCAACGAGGCGGGAGACTGCATTCATGCGCTGGAGTTGAACGGGTTGCGGTCGGCCCGCGAAAACCGCACCGTAGTGCAGTTGGCGCGCGAAACAGGGTATCTGCTGATCTCGGGCGGCGACCGCCATGGCTTGGAGGCAAACTCGAACATCAACCTGACGGCGGCGACAAACTTCCGCGATTTTGTGGATGAGATTCGCGTGGAAAGGCGCAGCCACGTGCTCTTCATGCAGCAGTATGCGAAGCCGTGGGAGCAACGGATTCTGCACTCGACGCTCGATGCGGTAAGTGACTTCCCGGAGTTTATCGAGGGCTGGCAGCGCTGGGACGATCGCGCATTTCATCGCGACCGCAATGGAGAAATGCGACCGCTAAGCCAGTTGTGGCCGGATGGACGTGCACCGTTGCCGCTACGCGCGGCCATCCAGTTTGTGCGGCTGGCGAGGAGCCGGACGTTTACGCGCTCGTTCAGCCTGGCGTTTTCCGACACGCACGACCCGATGACGGAGATGGAGTTGTTGTAGGAGTCGGCACCCGAACAGGACAGCCCGAGCGTCAGCCTTCGGTGGCTTCGCGGATGTCGATGTGCTCGTGCGTATAGGGGCGCTTGAGGAAGGTCGTCCAGAGATAGTTGATGGAGTAGCGGGCGGCCATGGTGAATATGCCTTCGCGTTTGAGGCGGCGCGCGGAGGAGAACATTTTGAGGTCGAAAGTAAATAGCACGTCGCCGACCTCGTGCAGGCGTCGCGCGATGTCGGTGTCTTCGCCATAGAAGGTGATGGCGAGATTGAAGCCGCCGATGCGCTCCAGCGCGCCGCGCGCGACGACGAAGTTTCCGCCCTGCACCATCGAGCCAACGCGCAGAATATAGCGGTTAAGCGCGTATGTCACCCACGCCGTGAGATAGAAGATGTGGACGGCGAAACGCTGGCGCGGCGCGAGATCGTAGTAGAGCAGCGGGCCGGAGAAGGCGACCAGTTCCGGGTTCGCGTCGAAGGCCGCAATGACACGATCTACCCAGCCGGGCGTGAGGCGCGAGTCGGCGTCGACGTTGGCGATAAGCGCGCCGCTGCTGGCCAGGAAGCCGGCCTGGCGAGCGAAGGTGAGGCCCTTGCGCGGCTCGTCCACAAGTTTGATTCGTGGGGTGCGCAACGCGACTTCGCGGGTGCCGTCGGTGCTGGCGTTGTTGACCACGATAATTTCCGTGACGTGATCAAGGCCGGCTGTCTGTTTCAGGATCGACTCGATGCAATCGGCGAGATAGAACTCTTCGTTGTAGGCGGGAATAACGAAACTGAGCACCATATCGCAACGCTAGTGAGCGAATGTTTCAGCCAGCTTACAAACGTGAGAATGTTGTGAGCGGGAAACGGCCCAGGTAGCTCCGCACGCGAATAAATCCTGGCGAACCAAAGGTGAAGCGCGAGGATTTGCTAGAGTTGTGGGAACGTCCTTGCGGCGCAATAGACCGTTTGCAGCCGATAGGACTGGCCGTCTTATTCAACGATCTTAATTTTGGAGATGCTGTCGCGCCCATGCCCAGACCCCATCTAGAACGCGTGCTGATCACTGGGGCGACGGGCACGCTGGGCTATAACATCGTCCTCGAACTGGGGCGTGCGCACCCGGAAACACAGCTTCTGGTGTTGATGCGGACGCTCGATACGACGCTGTTTGGCCACCTGCCAAACGTCTCGCTCGAACAAGTCGACATGCTGGACACCGTGCGATTGGTGGAGGCGGTGCTGAAATTTCGTCCGAATGCTGTGATTCATGCGGCGGCGAGCGGTGTGCGACCGTCGAATATCGGGTACTTTGGGCTGGTCGATTTGAACGTTTCGGCGACGCTGCAACTGTTTCGCGCGACCTGCGAGATTTCCAATTGCCACTTCATCCACATCAGCACGGGCCTGGTGTATGGACAGCAGGACCGGCCCTGCCGCGAGTCGGACGCGGTGAATACGTTGCATCCTTACGGATCGAGCAAGGCGGCGGCCGACCTACTGCTGCGCGCGGCGGCGGAACGACTCGACCGGCATCTCACCATCATGAGGCCATTTTCCTTCACCGGGGTGCATGACGGCGGCGACCGACTGTTTCCGTCGCTGCTGCGAGCGGCCGCGGAGGGCAAGGTGTTTGAAATGTCGCCGGGGACGCAGTTGCGCGATTTCTGCGCGGTGCAGGATGTGGTGGAGGCCATTTCGCTGGTGCTCGAAGAAGGCGATCAACCGGGGCGGGACATTTTCAACATCGGAAGCGGGCTGTCCGTGTCGCTGGGCCGGATCGTCAAATCGGTCGTACGGCAACTCGATTTGGACGTAGAGGTTCGGTTTGGCCGCCAGCCTTTTCAAGCCTTGGAACCGACGCAGCTTGTCGCCGACATTTCACGCGCGCAATCGCTGGGCTGGCGGCCACGCACCAACCTCGCCTATGCCGTTTGGCAACTGGCGCGCTCGCAGTACGCGTCGCTCAAAGTCAGAGAGCCGGAACGATATAGATGAACGAAAATTCTGCATCCGGCATTGCCGTGGATTTGAGCGTCGTTATTCCGGCGTATCTTGAGGGTGAAAACCTTGTAGTGTTGCTGCCTGAAATTAAAGCGGCCTGCGCGGCGCTGACGCCGAGCTACGAAGTTTTGATCGTCGACACGCAGACCGACATGGACTCTACCGCCGAGGTATGCCGCGCGAACGGCGTGCGCCACATCAATCGCCAAGGCGGCAATCAATATGGCGACGCGATTCGCACCGCGATAGCGGAAGCGCGCGGAACCTACATGCTGTGCATGGATGCGGACGGATCGCACAGCCCGTCGTATTTTGCGTCGATGTGGGCTGAGCGAGAGACGAACGACATTACGATCGGGTCGCGCTATGTGCGCGGTGGCAATACGGAAAATCCTACGGTGCTGATCTGGATGTCCTATGTTGTGAATCTTACGTTCAGGGTCGTGTTTTCCATTCATGCGAAGGACGTGACGAACAGCTTTCGGCTGTACCGCCGCGCGGTGCTGACCCCCATGCGGCTGGAGTCGAACGACTTCGATATCCTGGAAGAGATCCTGATCAAGGCAGTGATACACCGTCCTCCCGCCGTTATTGGCGAAGTCCCGATGAACTTTGCGCGACGCAAGGCGGGCGAGTCCAAACGCAAGCTGTTGCCGTTTGCGTTGGGTTATTTAAAGACACTGCAACGCCTGCGTGCGTTCGCGAAATCAGCGCGCAAGGAGATGGAATCGACATGAACGCACTGATCACTGGCGGCGCGGGATTTGTCGGGTCGAACTTGGCGGCGCACTTGATCGAACAGGTGGGCGCTCGCGGCGAGCGCGTGACGGTGTTCGATTCGCTGGCGCGGCATGGGGCGGCGGAGAATCTCGCGTGGCTGCGGTCGCTGGGGCCGGTGGAGTTCATTCACGGGGATGTCCGCAATGCGTTTGATGTGGAAGAAACAATCAAGGGCGTGCAGCCGGAGGTGATATTTCACCTCGCTGGACAGGTCGCGATGACAACGTCCATCGAGAGTCCACGGCGCGACTTCGAGATCAATGTGCTGGGTTCGATCAACGTGCTCGAAGCAGTGCGGAACTATGCGCCCCAGACCGCAGTAATCTATGCGTCGTCGAACAAGGTGTATGGCAACCTCGAGCATTTGGATCTGGTCGAGGCCGCGACGCGGTATCAACCGCGAACGAACGGGATGGGCGTGGATGAGACGACGGCCATCGAGTTTCATACGCCGTATGGCTGCTCAAAGGGCGCGGCCGACCAGTACATGCTGGATTATGCGCGCGGCTTTGGGCTGAACACGGTAGTGTTCCGACATTCGACGATCTATGGCGGGCGGCAGTTCGCGACGTACGACCAGGGCTGGGTAGGCTGGTTCTGCCGCCAGGCCATCGAGACCAAGAACGACCCAGCCCGCGCTCCGTTTACGGTTTCGGGCGATGGCAAACAGGTGCGCGATCTGCTGCATGTGTCTGATGCGGTGCGTGCGTATGTTGCGGCGTACGAGCACATCGACCGCGCGCGCGGCGAAGCCTTCAATATAGGCGGCGGACTCGAGAACAGCATGTCGCTGCTGGAGCTTTTGCAGTACCTCGAAAAGCGTCTCGGAGTAAAGCTGAATTACACGCACTTACCCTGGCGGCAGAGCGACCAGAAGTTTTTCGTCGCCGACAACAGCAAGGCCGAGCGGCTGATGAAGTGGGCACCCCTGACGACTAAAGAACAGGGCATCGAGGACACACTGCAGTGGGAATCGCGTTGACCAGCGACACTGCGACCCAGCATTATTACGGGTGCTTCTACGTCCGCAAAACGTGAACCGTTAGCATTTCATTAACTGTGCACCGGGCAGAACGCCGCCAACTTATTCCGCTCACGCAAAACCTGGATTCTCTGTGGCTTACAGCAGGGGTGTGCCGATTGTACAAGATATTACAAATTTTGTACATCCAGCCTCCGAAGGCACGCGTAATGTGTCTACAAGGAGTTTCATTTATGGCGTTTAGATCTGTTTTCGGGACTTTTTTACCCGTGCTTGCACTCGGCACGGTTGCGTTGGCGACGTCAGCTTTTGCTGCGACCCCAACATCCGGAACGCTGGCCCCGGTCGCAAGTTCGGCGACGACTTGGACGGGTTCTGCTTCTGCTGCCACCAACGGTGAAAGCACGTGCGTCGATGGCACAAACTGCGATGTGTACACCCTCGATTTGACGGGAACAACGGCCCAGTACGTGGGCAAGTTCGTCACTATCAACCTGAAGTGGAGCGTCAGCGCGGACGAGTACGACATCTATGTGCATCAGGGTGGCCTGACCGGCCCCGTGGTTGCCAGCGCCACCCAGGGCCCCTTGCTGGGACAGCAGAGCGTTACACTTTCGCCCTCGGTAACGGGCGCCGGAATTTATACGATACATATCGTCGCCTCCAATGTTTCCCCCAACGATCCTTATAACGGGGTTGCGAGCGTCGGAACAACGCCTCCTCCTCCACCCACGCCGAAGTTCAAAGCGCCGACCTACCAAAATCTGCACTCCCCCCCGGGAATCGGAGACAAATCCGGAGAGCCTTCCATCGGGGCCAACTGGATCAGCGGCAACATCATGACCAACGCCGTTCTCCAGACCATTCGGGTGAGCTTCAACACGACGACCTCGCCGGCCACCCCAACTTGGTTGCTGGTTAATAGCCCCATCACAAGCACAACCTCATTGGATCCAATTTTGTTCACCGACTCTATGACGGGGCGTACGTTTGTCTCCCAGCTTAGTGGCACGACCAGTCTTGCGGCGTTTACCGACAATGACGGCGGCACTTACACTCCCAGCCAGGGCGGCGGCATTGCTTCTGGAGTCGATCACCAGACGGTCGGCGGTGGTCCTTTCAAGGCCTGCACGGCGCTTCAGGCACAGGCAAATCCTGTTCCATGTGCGGCGCTGCAAGCACGTGGACCCGTCACGAGCTATCCTCACGCGTTCTACTACGCTTCGCAGGACATCGGGACTGCCCAAATGGCGCTAAGCCAGGATGGCGGACTCACCTTCGATGCCGCTAAACCGATGTATACCATCAACCAGTGCGGCGGCTTGCATGGCCACGTCAAGGTAGGTTGGGATGGAACGGTGTTTCTGCCCAACAAAAACTGCAATGGT
>JBBRCA010000011.1:0-36784 GCA_038205325.1 Terriglobales bacterium
TTACGACTACACCATAGGCATCTGGCTCGCGCGCATGGACAAAGTCCGCAGCGCGCAACGTCAGTGGGGCGATTCCCATACCCTCCCCACCGCTACAGAAACTGGCATCCCCATCCCGTCGTTCCAACCATGACCCAAACCATCACAGCCCGCCATCTCATCACCGACATCGGCTCGGTGGAGTTCGCCGTCCTCACCCTTAACCCCGAGGGCACCATCGGCGAAATCTACTCTGACCCTCAGGCCTTGCACGCCGAAACCACCACTCTCACCGCCGCCTTCCTCGACATCCACACCCACGGTGCAATGGGTCATGATGTGATGAGCGCATCGCCCGCCGCACTCGGCGAGATGCAGCGCTTTCTCGCCAGCCACGGCGTCGCGCATTATCTGCCGACAACGGTGACCGCCCCCATCGACGCCACGCTCCGCGCCCTCGAAGCGCTTGCCAACGCCATCGAAGCGCCCCGCAACGACCACGAAGCCCAACCCATCGGCATCCATCTCGAAGGCCCGTTTCTGTCTCACGCCAAACGCGGCGTCCACCCTCCCGCCGAACTCCAGCCTCCCAGCATCGCCCTGTTCGATCGGTTCCAAGCTGCCGCACGCGGTTACATCCGCTTGGTCACCATCGCCCCCGAACCGAACGCGACTTCGGAGGGACCATCATCGGTCACGGCTTCATCGTCGCCTCAGACGGATTTCCCGGGTGCACAAAACTCTGCCCTCGACCTCATCGCTCACGTCACCGCCCAAGGAGTTCGCGTCTCTCTCGGCCACTCCAACGCCACAGCCGCCGAAACCCTCGCGGCAATAGCCGTTGGTGCAACGTCCGCGACCCACACCTTCAACGCAATGCGCGCGCTTGACCACCGCGAGCCTGGCATCCTTGGCATCGTCCTCGACGACGATCGCCTGTTCGCCGAACTCATCTGCGACGGCATCCACGTCGCCCCTGCGTTGGTGCGTCTCTGGCTCCGCGCGAAAACCGAAACCCGCGCCATCCTCATCACCGACGCCATCTCCGCGGCCGGAATGCCTGACGGCGCTTACACGCTCGGCAGCTTTGCGGTTGCAGTCGCCAACGGCCGCGTTCTGCTAAAAGAAGACCTCGCGCGCGGCAAAGAAACTCTGGCCGGTTCGGTCCTCACCATGGATCGCGCCGTCGCCAACCTGCAAGCCTTCACCCACGCCTCGCTGGCCGACGCCACCCGCCTCGCCTCGCACAACCCAGCCGCGATGCTCGGTGTCCCTGAACTCACGCGCCTCGCCCCCGGCTCTCCCGCCCATCTGAACCGCTTTGACGCCCAGGGCCACCTCATCGCCACTTACATTCGCGGCCGCAAAATCTAGCCGCTTTTCTTGCTGTCATTCCGTAGTTCAGCGAAGAAATCTGCATCTGCACTTCGCCCTACCGTCTACTCTCCCGCGCACGCCACAGCGCCCCCTCCAACGGCTCGACCGCATTCGTCCCAACTCCTACCCCCGGCATTGATGCGGCCAATGCCTCCTCCATCGCTCGTCGCACGCGCGGAATCTTCCCCAGCACGCTGCCCGTAAACGCCACCTGTAGCGCGTCCGCCGGCGCACACCCGGCCTGATGCATCTTCGAGGCGACCAGACTTACCTGCTCGGCTAACTCCTGTCCTGCGCGCTCCAATACGCTCGCCGCCAGCGCGTCGCCGCCCTCCGCGCACGCCGCGACCACCATCGTCAGCTCCGCAAACTCAACTCTCGCGCGACGGTTCGCATAGGCGATCAGTTCACCCAAACTTTGCAACCCCCAATGGCGCTCGATGTCCTTCAACATGCAACTTTCGACGCCGCGGTCCTCGGCCCGCAGCGCGGCTTTGATCGCCTCCACGCCGATCCAGTGCCCTGAGCCCTCATCGCCCAGCACCGGGCCGCGCCCGCCTGCGCTCATACGTATCCCGGCTGATGCCCCACCCGCGCATCGCCCCATCACATGCGACCCTGTCCCCGCGATCACCAGCACGCCCGGCCCACCGCGAAACGCCGCCTCGAAAGCGATCTCTTCGTCGCCGCAAATCAAGACCTCGCCGCCCACCACACCCCGCAGCGTGCGTTCCGCCCACGCCCTCGCCGTCTCGCTCGAGCTCCCCGCCAACCCAAAGCACGTCCGCGTCACGTCGCCCAACGGGACCCCGGCGTCGGCCCCCGCCGCGCGCACCAGATCGTGCAGCCGCAACGTCGCCGCGCCTTCATCAAGGTTCATCAACTTCACGCTGCCCGTCGCAGCTCTTCCCAACACTTTTTCATCGTCCGCGACCCAGCACTGGGTCTTGGTTCCGCCGCCGTCCAACGCCACAAAATACGCCATCGTTTCAAGCTCTCCCTACGCGGCCCTCACATGCAAGCCGCAAGCCCGTTATCATATCCTCCACAGCTTCAAATCGTCAGGAGATCTCATTGCCGAGTCCGTTGAACGCTCTCGCACTCGTCACAACATCAACGCGCCTCAGCCCCTTCGATCTAGCGCTGGTCGCGCTCTACCTCGTCGCGATCACCCTCTTCGGCCTGCGCTTCCGAGAGAAGAAATCCGCAAGCCCCGCCGGCAAATCGCTGCGCAACTACTTCCTGGCCAACAACACCATTCCCTGGTGGGCGATCGCGCTCTCCATCGTCTCGGCCGAGACCTCGACCCTCACCATCGTGTCTATTCCGGGAGTAGCGTACGCGGGCAACTTCGGTTTCCTGCAACTCGTCATCGGCTATATGGTCGGCCGCATCATCGTGGCCTTGCTGTTCCTGCCGCGCTACTTTGCAGGCAACATGCTGACGGCCTACCAACTCATCGACCAACGTCTTGGCCCAGTCCTGCATAAGGTCACTGCCGGACTCTTCCTGCTCACGCGCGCCGCCGCTGAAGGCGTGCGCGTCTTCGCGGTGAGCATTGTGATCGGCATTGCCATCGGGACGAAAGATGTTTTGAGCATCGCCATCATCTCCGCGCTCACCCTGCTCTACACCTTCGAAGGCGGAATGACCGCCGTCATCTGGACGGACGTCGTTCAGATGTTCATCTACATCGGCGGCACACTCGTTGCGATCCTCACGCTCGGCTCGCACGTCCAGGGCGGATGGGCGGCGATCCACCACGTCGCCTCCGCCGCAGGCAAGTTCCACATGCTCGACTTCACGTTCAACCTCACCAACGCCTACACGTTTTGGGCGGGCGTGCTGGGCGGAACGTTCCTGACGATGGCCTCGCACGGCACGGACCAACTCATGGTGCAGCGCATGTTGGCCGCGCGCAATCTGCGCGAATCGCGCCTCGCGCTGCTTAGTTCCGGCGCGGTCATTTTCTTGCAGTTCGCGCTTTTTCTGCTCATCGGCGCAGGGCTGTACGTCTTCTATGCGCAACACCCCGCCGTCTTCGCCAGCTCCGACCGCATCTTCCCCACCTTCATCGTGCGCGAGATGCCCATCGGCGTCGCGGGCCTGCTGGTCGCTGCAGTCCTAGCAGCGGCGATGTCCAACCTCTCCGCCGCGCTCAACTCTCTTTCCTCGACTACTGTGGTCGACTTCTACATGCGTCTCCGTCCCGCCGCGGACGACCGCGAGCGCGGCATCATCGCAAAATCCTCGACCGCCCTCTGGGCGCTGGTGCTGTTCGCCATCGCCGTGTACAGCGTACGGGTTGGCGGTAAGGGCCACGTCGTAGAAATCGGCCTGTCGATCGCGTCAGTGGCTTACGGTTGTCTGCTGGGAGTCTTCCTGCTCGGCACCCTCACGCGCTACGCGAACGAGCTCGGGGCCAGTATCGGAATGGTCTGCGGCTTCGCCCTCAACCTTTGGCTCTGGCAAGGAGCGTTCCCCGTGCATCTCGGCAGCCTCACCCTCCCCAAAATCGCCTACCCCTGGTACACCCTCATCGGAGCTCTCGTGACATTCGCCATCGGCTCTCTCGCCAGCCTCATCTTCGGCAAGCGAACCAGTCGCCGGACTGCTCTCGCTCTTCTGCCGCTGCTTTTCTTTCTGTCATCGCTTTTCTTTCTGTCATCCCGTAGCGTAGCGGAGGGATCTGCAGTTCGCCCGGCAGCGGCACCAACCCTCGGCACGCCCGTCCTCAAAGTCGCCGCAAAGCACCATCGCCATCACCACAAACCGCAGAGCGACCCTCCCCTCCCCAACCTCCCCGGCTTTGAAGAGGTCTCCGCGCTGATCAATCAGGCCATCGAAGAACACAAACTCCCCGGCGCGGTTGTCATCGTCGGACACTCAGGCCAGATCGTCTTCCACCACGCCTACGGCAATCGCAAAGTCGCAGGTGAGCCGGGTCTCGACGGCGCACCCTCTCCCGCCGAACCGATGACCGAAGACACTATCTTCGACATGGCCTCGCTCACCAAAGACCTCGCCACCGCCACCGCCATCACGCAGCTCTACGAAGCTGGCAAGTTGCAATTCGACGACCCCCTCGCCAAATACTTCCCCGAGTTCAATCCCGACAACGACCCGCAACGCGCCGCCGTCACCCTCCGCATGCTGCTCACGCACTTCTCCGGCGAAACCGAAGACGTGTCGCTCAAAGACCCCTGGGGCCTCGCCGCGCCCGACCGCGCCGAAGGCCTCCACCGGGCTTTGACCGCACCGCTGAAATCTGTCCCCGGCGCAGCCTTCCGATACTCCGACATCAACTTTATTCTGCTCGGTGCACTCATCGAAAAACTCTCCCGACAGGACGAAGATCTATATGTCGCAGAGCACATCTACAAGCCGCTCGGTATGAAAGATACGCGATACCTACCCGTGGAGAAGGCTTGTGGCAGCAGCAAGATAGTAGGCGCTGCGCTTATTGATCTAAGTACAAAGCCGGAAACGTTTGCTAACGGCAGGACACTCGTAACTATCAACGATGGTTACTGCGGCCCGCTTAGTTGGCGCAGCGATGATTGGCTGCCCCGCACCGCCCCCACCGCCCACGACGACGAAGGCAACGCCCAAACCAACCCCGACTTCGACCATCTCCTCCGCGGCACGGTTCACGATCCCACCACCCGCCGCATGGGCGGAGTCGCTGGGCACGCGGGCCTATTCTCGACGGCGCACGATGTTGCGCTGTTCGCTCAAGCGCTGCTCGACCGCCTCGCCGGTCGCCCCAGCAATTTCCCGCTGAAGCAATCCACGCTCGTCTTGATGACGACCCCCGAGCAGCCCGGCCACGCCACCGACGACCTCACCGAAGCCAACGCGGCCAACCAGACCGCCATCGCCGCTGGCACCAAACCCGCAGCGCCGCTCCTTGCCCCCGCCTATCCCGCCATTGCGCACCACGACCTGCGTGGCTACGGCTGGGACATCGACACGGCCTTCTCGAAACCCCGCGGCGCACTCTTCCCCATCGGCAGCTTTGGCCACACGGGCTTTACCGGCACCTCACTATGGATGGACCCCGGCTCCGACACTTACATCGTCCTGCTTGCCAACGCCATCCACCCCCGTGGCAATACGCCCATCTCCAACCTGCGCGGCGAAGTCGCCACCGCCACCGCCAAAGCCCTCAACCTCTACCCGGCCCTCAATATAGAACTGTCATCTCGACCGGAGCGCAGCGCAGTGGAGAGACCCGCAGTTCTTCCCGAGCCGCGCACATCTCCGGAAACCCTTACCGGCATCGACGCCCTCGAAGCCTCTCAGTTCTCCCAACTGATTCCCCTAGCCATCCACCACAGCAACCACCTCAATCTCGGCCTGCTCACTAATCCTGCGGGCATCGACCGCAACCGCCATCGCACCATCGACATCCTCGCCGTCGATCTTCCTAAAGCCCTCGCAGGAGCCAAACTCGTCACCCTATTCTCCCCCGAGCACGGCATCTTCGCCACCCACGACACCGCCAACATCGGCGACGAAACCGACCCCGCCACCGGCCTCCACGTCACCGGCCTCTACGGCGCCAAGGACGCGCAGCGCCGCCCCTCCCACAACCAACTCAAAGACCTCGATGCTGTCGTCATCGATCTGCAAGACGCGGGCGTGCGGTTCTGGACGTACGAGTCCGTGCTCGGCTACTTCCTCGAAGCCGCCGCCACCGAAGAGCACACCTACAACCATCGCCTCGACATCGTCGTCCTCGACCGCCCGCCGCTCAACGGCGGCGCATGGGTCGAAGGCCCCGTTTCCGACCCCGGCGTCGAGTCGTACACGGACTACATGCCACTGCCCGTCCGCCACGGCATGACCTACGGGGAGCTCGCCCGCTACTTCAATCAGTACAAACTAGGCGCAGATAACAAACCACTTGAAGCACCGTTGACTATCATCCGCGTCCAGCACTGGAAGCGCGATCAGTTCTTCGACGCGACAGGTTTGCCGTGGGTCAACCCCAGCCCCAACATGCGGAACGTTAATGCCGCGATCCTTTACCCCGGTATTGCGCTGCTCGAAAGCTCGAACATCTCGGTGGGCCGCGGCACCGATTCTCCGCTCGAAATCTTCGGTGCTGGCGCGCCCCCAGCGTCAGGTGCGTGGTTCAACGCCGCCGCCGTAGCCGCCACCCTCAACGCCCGCCGCATCCCTGGCGTCACGTTTACCGCCACCACCATCCCGGTCGTCGAAGACTCGAACAAGTATCCTGGCCACGGTCAAACCATCGCAGCCGTGCGCATCACCATCACCGACCGCCCTGCGCTCGACTCACCGGAGATGGGCATCGAAATCGCCGCCGCCCTGCACCGCCTCTACCCCACGCACTTCCAGCTTGAAAAGACAATGCGCATCATCGGCAACCAGGCCACCCTCGAAGCCCTCACGCGTGGCGACGACCCTCGCGCAATCGCCGCCACTTGGCAACCCGACCTCGACCGCTTCAAAGCGCAACGCGCGCACGTCCTGCTGTATTAGCCTGAATCCATGACCGATCGTCAGAACATCCCCGGCACATCTCCGTTTGAGTCGATCATCGGTTTCTCGCGCGCCGTCCGCATCGGCAACGTCGTTCACGTCTCGGGCACCGGCCCGGTGGGTGCGGAAGACCACTCCCCCGCAAACCAAACTCGCGCAGTCCTCAAGCTCATCGAGACCGCGCTGGCACAAGCCGGGGCAACATTGGAGCACGTCGTCCGCACTCGCATGTTCATCGCCCGCGTGGAGGACTGGGAAGAAATTGGCCGCGCCCACGGCGAAGCCTTCGCGACCATTCGCCCCGCCAGCACGATGGTCGTCGCCGCCCTGCTCAATCCCAAATGGCGCGTTGAAATCGAAGCTGAAGCCGTTCTCCCCTAACCTCGGTTATCCTCAAACCAATGCCGAAGCTTTCCATCCGCGACCTTGACCTCACCAACCAACGCGTCCTCATCCGCGTTGACTTCAATGTGCCGCTTTCCAAAGACGGCAAGATCACCGACGACACGCGCATCCGTGAGACCATTCCGACGATAGAGTACGCGCTGCGCCGCAAGGCCCGCGTCATCCTCGCGGCGCACCTGGGCCGGCCCAAAGGTAAGCGCGTCGATGGCCTGAGCCTTCGCCCTATCGTCGATCGCCTGCGTTCGCTGCTCGAACACGTCCTCGACGCCGATGAGAACGTCGCCTTCGCGCCCGACTGCATCGGCCCCATCGCGCTCGAACTCGCCAATAACCTCGAACCCGGCCAGACCCTGCTGCTTGAAAACCTGCGCTTCCACGCAGAAGAAGAAGCCAACGACCCGGCCTTTGCGGAGGAGCTCGCCCTGCTCTGCGACATCTACGTCAACGACGCCTTTGGCGCGGCCCACCGCGCGCACGCCTCTACCGAGGGCATCACGCACTTCGTCAAGCAGTCCGCCGCGGGCCTGCTGATGGACAAGGAACTCACCTACCTCTCGAAGGCGACCACCGATCCCAACCTCCCCTTCATCGCCATCATCGGCGGGGCCAAAGTGTCGGACAAAATCGAAGTCATCAACTCCCTGCTCGAACGCGTCGACGCTCTACTCATCGGCGGCGCGATGGCCTACACGTTCCTCAACGCGCGAGGGCAGACGACCGGCAAGTCGCTGCTCGAAGCCGACAAGATCGACGTCGCCCGCGCCGCGCTCGCTAAAGCAAAAGCTCGCGGCGTCCGCTTCCTTCTGCCCGTCGACCACTGTCTCGCCAACAAGTTCGCCGCCGACGCCAAGACCCAACTCTTCTCCGGCACCGGCCCCTTTCCCGCAGACTGGATGGCGCTCGACATTGGCCCTGAAACCATCAAGCTCTTTGCGGCGGAAATTGCGGAGGCCGCCACCATCGTGTGGAACGGTCCCATGGGAGTCGCTGAACTTGCGCCTTTCGCGAAGGGAACCAACGCCATCGCGCGCGCGCTCGCGAAGAATGAGGACGCCATCACGATTGTCGGAGGAGGAGACTCTGTAGCCGCCATCCACAACTCCGGCGTTGCCGATAAGATCACGCACATCTCCACCGGCGGCGGCGCGAGCCTTGAATTCCTCGAAGGCAAAACACTCCCCGGCGTCGCCGCGCTCACCGACAAATAATCGCCTACAGGAGAAACATGCGCAAGCCCCTCATTGCCGGCAATTGGAAGATGTACAAGACCCCGAAGGAATCCCTCGCCTTCCTAGAAGCGTTTCTTCCCATGGTCGAAGGCCACACGCGCGACGAAATTGCCGTCTTCCCCACGATGAGTTCGCTCGGCACCGTACTCGACGCCACCGCAGGCACCAACGTCCGCGCGGGCGCGCAGAACATGCACTGGCTCGACGAAGGCCCTTACACCGGCGAAACCTCGCCTTCGATGCTGGTCGCGATAGGCTGCAATCATGTGTTGCTGGGCCACTCCGAGCAACGCCTCTACTTCAACGAGTCTTACGACCGCGTCAATCTCAAGCTCAAAGCAGCGATCAACCACGCCATGACGCCCATCGTCTGCCTCGGCGAAATGCTGACCGAGCGCGAAGACTCGCGCACCGAAGAAGTTTTGCGCGGCCAACTCCACACCGCCCTCAACACCATCAGCGCCAGCGAAGCGAGTCGTCTGGTCATCGCGTACGAACCCATCTGGGCCATCGGCACCGGCTCCACAGCCACTCCCGAAATCGCCGCAGAAGCCCACGCGATCATTCGCGACGAGCTCGCGAAATGCTGCGGCCTGACCGTCGCCGACGCCACTCGCATTCTGTACGGCGGCTCGGTGAAGCCGGACAACATCAGCTCTCTCATGGCGCAGGATGGGATCGACGGCGCCCTCGTTGGCGGCGCCAGCCTCGCTCCCGGCAGCTTCGCCAGCATCGTCAAGTACAGCTAAGACAGAGTGTAGAAGGTAGTGCATAGAGTGGACAGCGGTTGGCCCCTACGCTTTATTTCTGCCTCTACCGCACCACGCCAGCCTGGTCCATCGGCCAATAGACAAACGCGGCCCGCCCATAAATCAGCTCCCGCGACACCACCCCAAAATCCCGGCTATCGCTCGAAACCGAACGATGGTCTCCCATCATGAAATACTTTCCAGCACTTAACGCCATCTCCGGTTGGGAGCGATCGTCCAGATATTTCGCTGGGACATACGGCTCTTTTTGAAGCACGTCGTTCACATAAACGCGACCGTGATCAATGCGCAGAGTATCTCCCGGCAACGCAATCACGCGCTTTACGTAGCTCTTGGTCGTGTCGTGCGGGTAGTGGAACACCACAACATCGCCACGCTGGATATTCTCCCCCACCAGCGATCCGGCCCACGAGTACGCAATCTTATTGATGAACAGCCGATCTTGATCTTCGAGCACCGGGAGCATACTCGTGCCCTCGACGCGCACGGGTTGATACAGGAAGAAGATAATCAGCACCGACACCAACACGGCCACCAGCAGGTCGCGACCAAACGAAACCATGCCGCTCTTCTTCTCCGTCACCGTCTCGCTGCCTTGCTCTTCCACAAAACCTCTTCCTACTTAATTTAGACGCCTGGCCCGCTCCTCCGTCACTTCTTCGCAGCCTCTGCACTCAATCCCAGCCCAGGCACCAGCGCCTTCTCATCCAACCCGGCTGGAGACCACGTCTCGACGATCGCCTTTGCAAGCTTGGCGATCATGATCTCTGCTTCATTGTCCACCGTCCAGCCGTGGTCCGCATTGTCATACGTAAAAATCGAAATCACCATCGGCCCGCTCTTCCCCGCCACAATCGCGACATCGTTGCGCACGGCGTCGAGCGACCCGGTCTTGCTCGCGGTCGTCCCGTCGCCGCCTTTCAGGTAGCGCGGAATCGTTTCCTGGTAGAACTGGTTTTTCAACATGCCCAACCCCACCTCGCATACCGCGCGGTCCGCATCGTCCATGGGCAGAAAATTTAACGCGCTCGCTGCACCGGGGGCAGTACCTTTTCGCAGATGGCACTCTCCAATCCATTGAATGAGGGTGCCCATCTCTCTCGGCGTCGTCTTGCCCAATCCAAACTTAGGTTGATCGGCGGGCATGAGTCCGGTCGCGGGCTTAAAAACTTTTTTGTAAAGGTGCGTATCTTTCAGGCCCATCGAATTCATCCGCCCGTTCACCGCATTCAGGCCAAAGCGATCGATCGCCAGGTTGGTCGCCGTGTTGTCGCTGACGATAATCATCATCGTCAAAACATCTTTCAGCGTCACGGTCAGAGGCGCGTCGAAGAAGTGCAACATCCCCGAGCCCTCCACCGCATCGCCTGGCTTGAGCGTCATTTTTTCATCCCAGCGCGCTTTGCCTTCGCGCACCTGCTCCATCGCTTCATACAGGATTGCCAGCTTAATCACGCTCGCGGTTTGCACTGGCTTGTCCGCATCAAGCGCGACGGTCCGACCCGTATTCAACTGAGTCGCAAACAACGCGATCTTGCCAGGGTGCGCTGTCACCATCCCTTGCAACCGCTGCAGCAATTGCGCATCGGTCGCTTGCGCGCCACAAACGCTCGCCGCGACCCATAACGCCACCCCACTTACAACGCCCCTCAACCACATTTTTCTCATGCATCGCATCTTACAATGCCCTGCCTGGGACTGCTAAAACTTGAACCTGAAGACTGCGTACCCACCTCTTCGCATTTCACGCGATTCTGCACGTTTCTTGCCCCATGGGCAATCGATGTCCCGTTGCGCTAGAATGGAAGAAGTTTTCGCTTATGGCCACTTTGACAATGCCCGTACCGCCCCCCACGGCAAAGACACCACGCAATTCCGCCCACCTCCAATCGCTCGCCACCGAGCGTCCCAACCTAGCGTCTGCCGGACTCGACACCAAGTCCGCGCTCGAAATTGCGCGCATCGTTAATCACGAGGACGTTAAAGTCGCTGCGGCCGTTAAGAAATCGCTGCCCGAAATCGCAATCGTGATCGACACAATCGCGCGCTCGTTGCGCGACGGTGGTCGCCTCATCTACGTCGGGGCCGGCTCCTCCGGCCGCATCGCCGCGCTCGATGCGTCCGAGTGCCCTTCAACCTTCTCGACCGCGCCTTCGCAGGTGCAATACCTGATGGCCGGCGGCCCCAAGGCGCTCGCTTCGGCTTCGGACGTGAACGAAGATTCCCCCGAAATCGGCCAGCGCGACATCGCCCGCCGCCGCCCCACGCGCAAAGACATTGTCATCGGCGTCTCGGCCTCGGGCCGCACGCCATACGTGGTCGGCGCGACCGAATACGCACGCACTCGCGGGGCCAAGACTGCGGCCATCACCTGCAACCCGAACTCCGACCTTTCGCAGGTCGCCGACGTAACGATTTGCGCCGATGTGGGCCCCGAGGTCCTCTCCGGCTCCACGCGCATGAAAGCCGCGACGGCACAGAAGATGATCCTGAACATGATCACCACCGGCGCCATGACGCGGCTCGGCTACGTGTACGAAAACCATATGGTCAACGTCCACATGAAGAACGCCAAACTGGTCGAACGCGGCATCCACATCCTAATGCAGGTGTGCGACATCAATCGCGACATTGCCATCCGCACCATCAAGGCCGCGGGCAAGTCGATCCCCATCGCCGTCGTCATGTTGAAGGCCAACGTGGACAAGATGGAGGCCGTCCGCCGTCTCCAGAAATCCGATGGTAACGTGCGTCTCGCCATCGACGACTCCCGCCTCGAGCTTTAGCGTTACGGAAGCCCCAGATTGCAAGTCGATGGATTTTCTGGGCTTGATAGAAATACACTTTTAACTTCACGCAACTCGGCGGAATTGTGTCAGTATCTCAGTGTTGTGATGAGCTATTCCTTCCGCTGCTTTCTCTTCGGATGCGCTTCCAGCGCATCCAACTTGAGATGTCCAAGAAGCTTGTCGCGTTCGTGCTGCTCGTATCACCCTTCGCCCTTCTCGCGCAGACGCCGCCACCACCCGCGCCCCCCAAGTGCCCACCCCCTATCGGCCACATCGACGTCGCCAACGGCACCTTCAGCAATCAGCCCGGCATCAGCTTCCGTTTGCGCCACTTCTCGGCCACTCTCGTCCCCGAGGGCAGGACCGCGCCTTTCTGCTATGGCAAAATCACCGTTGTTTCCCATGCCGAAATCTTCGTCGACAACGCTTCGCTCACCAAGGTCTTCTCTTCCAAACTGAGCGACAGCGAAAGCAAAATCCAGGATTTCAAGGTTGTCAACTCTGAATTAAATGTCACCCTCAGCGGCACCATCAAGAAGATTATTCCCATCCACTTCAGCATCGCTGGCCCAGTCACCACCGACGGCACCGGCCTTCTACTCCGCGCAGACAAGATCAAAGCGGACGGCATCCCCGTCAAAGCGCTGCTCGGCCTCGTCGGCGAGCACCTCAGCTCCGTGCTCGGCATGAAGAACGTCCGCGGCGTCACCGTGCAGGAAAACACCATGACCTTCCTGCCTGAGCAGATCGCCCACCTCAAAGGTCACATCCAATCCGTCACCACCTCATCCGCCGGCATCACGCTCATCTACTCCAGCGCGCCGCGCGCTTCGCATCATCGAGCGCCCGCAGGATCCAAGGCCTCCGTCCCTAAACCCTAGCCGCAACATTTGCCAACCAACATGTGTTGACTCCAACAGCAAGCAGCGGCTCCGTCCACCCGCTGCGTAAAGGAGCACCACCATGAAGCGCATTCTTCTTCCCGCCGCCCTTGCCTTCGCCGGCACTCTCGCCTTCGCTCAGACCCCCGGCATTCGCCAATCGCCTGACACCTCGCAACAGGCTGCTACCGCCGCGCCATCCGCGTCAGCTCAGCTTCGGCAGCGACACGCCCACGACCCCCACAAAGCCGCACTCCACATGAGCAAGGAACTCAACCTCACGCCCGACCAGACCGCCAAAATCGAACCCATCCTGGCCGACCGCCAGCAGAAAGTCTCAGCGCTCATGGCCAACACCGCCCTCGACCCACAGAGCCGCAAAACGCAGATGCGCGCTATCCATGAGGCTTCCGAGCAGCAACTCGCCGGCGTTCTTACCCCCGACCAACTCCAGCAGCTGAAGTCCATGCACCGCGGCCATCACGGCCACGGTCAACCGCCTCCCACGCCACCCGCAGCCTAGCGCTTGACCTCGGAGCGTCCCACTTATCGCGCCGTACTTGACGCGATGAGTGGGCTTCTGTTGAACCTAGCCGCGCATGTCCGGCAATCCCTTACGGCCCACAAATTTTCCTCCACCCTCATCCATCTACACTGTCCTCATGGACAAGTTCGTCATTCGCGGCGGCAACCCGCTGCTCGGCACCATCAAAGTTTCCGGAGCCAAGAACTCCGCGCTCCCGTGCATGGCCGCCGCCATCCTCACAGAAGACGAAGTCATTCTCGAAAACGTCCCCCAGGTGCAGGACATTGAGACCGAGCGCAAGCTGCTCGAATCGATGGGCGCCCGCGTGCAGCTCGGCTACGGCCGCGCCCAGCATCGCACCGTCATCCAGTGCGCCGTGCTGTCGGACCCCGTCGCCAAATACGAAATCGTCAAGACCATGCGCGCCAGCTCGCTGGTGCTCGGCCCGTTGATCGCCCGCACCGGAATGGCCCGCGTGGCGATGCCGGGAGGCTGTGCCATCGGAGGTCGCCCCATCGACCTTCACATCAAGGGCCTCGAAGCCATGGGCGCGAGCATCACCCAGGAGCATGGTTATCTCGAAGCCCGCAGCCCTAACAACGGTCAAGGCCGCCTCAAAGGCGCACACATTGTCTTCGACAAGATTACCGTGACGGGCACCGAAGACCTTCTCATGGCCGCAGTCCTCGCCGACGGCGAAACTCTGTTCGAAAATTGCGCGCGCGAACCCGAAGTCATCGACCTCGCCGCTCTGCTTGTCGCCATGGGCGCAAAGATTGAAGGCGCGGGCACATCGACGATTCGCGTGCAGGGCGTCGCCAAACTTCACGGCGCGCGCCATAAAATCAATCCCGACCGCATTGAAGCAGGCACGTTCCTCATTGCCGGAGCGATCACCGGCGGCGACCTCAACATCGACTGCTGCAACCCCGCGCACCTTGGAGCGGTCATCGGCAAGCTCGAAGAGTGCGGCATCAAGCTCGACATCGGCACAGACCATATTCGCGTCCGCTCCGAAGGCGCGCGCGGCGGCCTCAAGTGCGCCGACATCTCGACCGAAGAGTACCCCGGTTTCCCCACCGACATGCAGGCCCAATTCATGGCGCTCGTCACCCAGTGCGACGGTACTACGACGGTCACTGAGAACATTTTTGAAAACCGCTTTATGCACGTTCAGGAACTCAATCGGATGGGTGCCAGCATTGTCGTCAACGGTCGCACGGCCACGGTACGCGGCGGCGCGAAGCTGCAATCCGCCGCCGTCATGTGCTCTGACTTGCGCGCCTCCGCCGCACTCGTTTTGGCTGCAATGGTAGCCGAGGGCGAATCTATTCTCGACCGCGTTTACCACATGGACCGCGGCTACGAGCGCCTCGAAGAAAAGCTGCGCGGCGTCGGCGCGCAGATTCGCCGCATGGGCGAGGTCTTCTCGAAGAAGTAGCAACCGCACGGCTCGGAGGACACGTGACCCCCAAGAATTCCCCAGACCGGATCGTCGGAGTCATTCCGGCGCGTCTCGCCTCCACGCGCCTCCCCCGCAAGGTTCTGCTGCCCATCGCAGGCCAACCCCTCCTCGCCTGGGTCTACAAAGCCGCCCAAGCCTGCACCGTCCTCGACGAAATTATCGTCGCAACGGATTCGCGGGAGGTCGAAGCTCTCTGCGAATCCCACGGCTGGCACTGCCTCATGACCTCTCCCGAGCTGCCCAGTGGCACCGACCGCCTGTATGCCGTTTCACAGACCATCGACGCCGACATCTATGTCAACATTCAGGGTGACGAACCCCTGCTTCGACCCGAGCACATTGAAGACCTGCTTCGCCCCTTCGCCAACCCCCAGGTCGATGTTTCTACGTTAAAAGTCCATTGCAAACCGGAGCACATCCACAATTCCAACGTGGTCAAAGTCGTCACCGACCGCGACGGCCGCGCGCTTTACTTCTCCCGCGCCCCCATCCCTTTCGATCGTCAGGGCGAAGGCCTCGCCCAGTACTGGAAGCACCTCGGCCTCTACGCCTATTGCCGAGCCGCTCTCGAACGTTTCGCCTCGCTCGCCCCCGGCGATCTCGAACAAACCGAGCGCCTCGAACAGCTTCGTCTGCTCGAAAACGGCCTAGCCCTCTACGTCGCCGAAACCCAGCACGACACCATCGGCGTCGACACCGAAGACGACCTCCGCAAAGTCGAACAGATCCTCCTTCAAGCCGTTCGCTAACCCACTGTTATCGCAACGCGGCACGAAGCTCTGCATCTTCTCGTCCGCGACACAGTTACTCATTTCAAGAAATTGTTGTACAGTCATCCGCAGTAGCCTTGGAGGTTTCCATGTCACGCTTCCTGTCGATACCTGCTTCTATCCTTTTTGTAGTGGTGCTATCGAGTTGCGGCACTAGTCCGAACCGCGTTCTCACGGCGATAAGCGTCAGTCCGGCCAGCGCACAAGGTTCAAAAAATGGCCCAGGCGTTCAATTTATTGCGACCGGAACTTTCAGTGCGTCGCCCACTTCCGAAACTCCGTTACCGGTGAGTTGGTCTTTCACGGGATTTACGACTCTTCCCGTCCCCGGGGGAGTGTCAATTGATGCGAACGGACTCGCCCGGTGTACAGGATTTGTCGGAACGGTCCCCGTTTATGCGATTCATTCGGCCGACCCTGCCATCCCACCCGGTGAAATAGGCCCTGGCACCGGTGCTGGTTTCGTTTCGGGGGGAGCCCAGCTCACTTGCCGTTGATGATGCCACCAATACACACCCGTAAACCCTCTCCGAGCATTCGCCTTGGTTGAACTTCACCTAAGTCAGAAAAAACACAGCCGCCAAGTTCGCCCCAACAATCCCAGCCTGCAGCCCCAGCACCTTAAGCGCCTGGATCGGAGCCTGTGGCAGCCATCTGATCGCGAACCCTGCCAACACCGGCACTTGGGCCGCCATCAGCAATTGCCAGATGTGCGCGGCGGACCCCTCATCCGCCTCATGGACCATTCCGAACACCGCCACATGGCCGAGCACCACCACCAAGGCTGTCAGCGAAATGGCCATCGCAAGCACCGCGCTCGGCTGCTTTCCTATACTCCCAAACGTCCAGATGTCCGGCTTCATGCTGCCCCCTCGAGTTGCAAATACGTGCGCCTTCCTTCGCGAAAATTTGCTAACTTCGCGAACTTTGCGTCAAGGCTCCAGCCGCCTGTCCTTGCCCATCAACCATTCCCTTGCATCACAAAATCCTGCGCCGCCTTCAGCACCTGCTGAACACTTTTCTGCGAACAGCTCTCGCAGTACACCCGCAACAGCGGCTCCGTTCCACTCGCTCGCAGTAACAGCCACGTCTCCGCGGCGTTGGGCCTACCTGCACAATCCGGATTCTCCAGGAAGAACTTGATCCCGTCAAGCGTCTCCTCCCGCAATACCTTCAGCCCCGCAATTTGCTTCAGACCATCCTTCGCCCTCTGAATCGCCGACTGTTTCAACGCCTCCGTAATCCGCATATCCACGCGCCCATACTGGTGCTCGCCGTATTCCGTCTGTAGCGCCGCGACCAGTTCCCCGAGTGTCTTCTTCTCGTCCGCCATAACATTCGCGAGCAGCAAACTGTTCAACAGCCCATCGCGCTCCGGCAGATGTTTACTGATGCCGACGCCGCCCGATTCCTCGCCCCCAATCAAAATCTCCCGCTCCAACATTAAATCGACGACGTACTTAAAGCCGATCCCATGCTCCAGTAACTTCCGCCCATGTTTGGCCGCAATGCGGTCGAGCATTTTCGTTGTATTGAAGGCCCGCGTCACATCCCCCGGCCACCCTTTCCGTTCGAGCAGCCACTGTAGCAACACGGCATAAATCTTGTGCGCGTCGACCACGTTGCCCTGCTCATCGACCGCGCCAATTCGATCCGCGTCGCCATCGGTAATCAGCCCCACATCGCACTTCTCCGCGACCACAGCTTTCTGGGTCGCCGCAATATGCGGCAAGATCGGTTCCGGATTGATGCCCGGAAACGCCGGATTCATCTCCGCACGAAACTCCACAAAAGGAATTCCCGCCCGCGCGAATATCCCCGCGATATACCCATGCCCCGCCCCATACATCGTGTCGATCAGAAACCGATAGCCACTCGCCTTAATTGCCTTTAAATCGACAAACGCTTCGAGCGCCGCGACATACGTCGGCTTGAAATCCACCTCTTCAATCTTGCCCGGCACCTGCGCATCGGCCAGAGGCTTCAATAAATAGCTCTCAATCGAACCAATAATCGCAGGGCTTCCCGCGCCGCCGTAGCTCGCCTTGTATTTCACGCCGTTCCACTCCGCAGGATTGTGGCTCGACGTAATCATCACGCCGCCTGCGGCCTTGCGCTCACGAACGGCAAACGACAGCTCCGGTGTCGGCGTAAACTTGTCCGCCATAAACACAGGAATTCCCGCAGCCGACAGCACGTTCGCCACCACGCCTGCAAAAGAGCGCGATCCAAACCGCGTGTCATACCCCACGCAGACGCCAGCCTTGGCATCCTCATGCTCGATCACGTAATGAGCAATGGCGCGCGCCGCCACGCGCACATTTTCATACGTAAAGTCGTCGGCAATAATCCCCCGCCAGCCATCCGTCCCAAACTTTACAACCGTCTCCGCCATCTCGCTCCCGCAACCTATTCTCGGTTCTTAGATCAAATCTTCTCTTCCACCTTCATGAATCGCCCGCACCAACTTAGAAACATCCTGCGAACGCGCTCGCGTGGTAATCAGCAGCGCATCGTCCGTCTCGACCACCACCAGGTCGTGTACGCCCAGCAACGCGACCGTCTTTCCCGGCGCAAAAACATAGTTGCCGTCGGACTGAATTGCGAACAGCCCCGCCGCCTTTCCATCCATCACATTGTCGCGTTCACGTTTTCTGAGATGCTCGTGCAGCGACGCCCACGAGCCCAGATCGTTCCACCCAAAATCCGCAGGCAGGCAGTAGATATTCGACCGGCGCGCGCCTTTCGCCGAGCGCCGTTCAAGCACCGCGTAGTCCACCGAAATGTCTTCGCACTTCGGGTACTCGCGCGCAAACACACTCTCAAACTTGGGCGTGCCATAGGCCTCCGCAATCGTCTCAAGCATCGGAGCCATTTCCGCAGCGTGTTCTCGAATCGCCGCAACTAGGGTGCGCGCGCTCCACAGAAAAATACCCGCGTTCCACATGAAATTTCCCGCCGCAAGAAAACGTTCCGCCGTCGCCGAATTCGGCTTCTCACGGAAACGCTTTACGCGATGCACGCGCACTGGCCCACACGTTTGCGCCGTATCGTCACGCTCCAGCGCACCCTCTTCGATGTAGCCGTAACCCGTTTCCGGCCGCGTCGGCTTCACCCCGAGCACTACAATATTTTCGCCCGCCGCAGCCAGCCGGACCCCGGCGCCGATCACCTCTGCAAATCGCTTAGGATCCGCCACCACATGGTCAGACGGAAAAACTCCAATCACCGTATCGGGAGCTGTCATCTCCAGTACAAACGCGGCTAGCGCACACGCCGCTGCTGTGTTGCGCGCAACCGGCTCGGCCAGAATATGTGCAGCAGAAATCTCCGGAAGCTGCTCCGCAATTACAGTGCGCAGCCAATTGTTCGTAATCACCCACACATCGGAGGCCGCCGACAGCGGCTTCAGGCGCTCAAAAGTCGACTGGATCATCGTGCGTTCGCCATCCAGTGTCAGCACCTGCTTCGCACGCGCCCGCCGGCTGCGCGGCCAGAACCGCGTCCCGCTTCCCCCCGCCAGAATGACCGGCGCAAACCGGGGAAGCTTTCGCACCTTATCCTCCGACATATTTCACCAATAAAATTCGACCGGTACACTCCGCTTCAGTTCTACAACTTCGCCAGGAACTCGCGAATCCGCTCCACACCTTTGTCGATTACGTCACCCGAAACCGCATACGACAAGCGAATATGCTCATCGGTCCCAAACGCCTCACCCGGTACGACTACCACCTGAGCGTCGCCCAGCAACTTCGCGGCAAGATCACCCGTCGTCCGCACGCCGTCTTTGCCCAGAAACGCCTTCACATTCGGATACACATAAAACGCGCCCTCGGGAACCGTACACGTCAACCGCGGAATCGTTTTCAACCCCGCCAGCGTCCGGTCGCGCAGCTTGATGTACTCCGAGCGCATCTCCGCCACGCAATCCTGCGACGAGGTCAGTGCCGCAATCGCCGCCTGCTGCACCATGCTTGCCGTGTTCGACGTGCTCTGCGATTGCAGCTTGCTCATCGCGGAAATAATCTGTTTTGGGCCCAACGCAAAACCCGCGCGCCAGCCCGTCATCGCATACGTTTTCGACAGAGACCCGAGCACCACCATGTGCTCCTTGCAATCCGTGTACGAACCGCCGCTCACCGCCTTACCCGCAAAGTTCAGATAGACATAACACTCATCCAGCAGCACATAAATCCCGCGCGCGTGGGCCAGCCGCACAATCGCTTCGAGGTCTTCCGTGCTCATCACCGCACCGGACGGGTTCGACGGCGTATTCAAAATAATCGCTTTCGTTCGCGGCGTCATCGCCGCCTCAATCATCTTTGCGGTAATGCGAAAATTCTCTGCCTCGTCGCTCTCGACATACACCACCTTGCCGCCTGCGTATTGAATGATGTCTTTGAAGCTCACCCAGTACGGCACCGGCAAAATGACCTCATCGCCGTGGTCCACCAACACCTGAATTGCGTTGAACAACGCGAGCTTCCCGCCGGTCGTAAACACGCATTCATCCGCGCTATAGTCCGACCCAAAGTCCGCCGCGTGGCGCTCGACCACAGCCTTGCGCACTTCTGGAACTCCCGCCACCGCCGTATACCGCGTAAAGTTCTTCTCGATCGCATGGATCGCGGCGTCCTTGATGTGTCGTGGCGTGGCAAAATGCGGCTCACCCGCGCCAAAGTCGGCGAGGTCGATGCCCCGCGCCTTCATCTTCAACGCCTCGGCGGTAATGGCCATGGTGGCCGAAATTTCTATGCGATCAATCCGGTCGGAGAGAACCTTCTGCGCCGTAGCTGTACTCATCCAAACATCTTACAGAATCAGTGCGATGGCACGACCGCTCCGTTCCAGCCAGGGCCACTTAGGGGCCTGCGCGCACCCTCGAAACGGATGTGCCGGCAATCCTTGACCAACAGAATGAGCCGCGTAGTGTCCGCGAACCGACTCAGAACCCATCGTCGCACGGCTGTCTCGCAGCGCAGACTCGTTAACGTTGGGTGACGCGCTGGCACCGTCCAGCATCTAAATATCTATGGCCTCGCCGTCCTTTTCCGTGAATCCGACCGCGCAGTTCCCGTATGTCGAGGAGCTGCGCGAGTTCTTCGCCAGCCACCACCTCCCCTACGGCTCCCCGCGCGACATCGTCAAGCTCGCCGAAGCCCTCTCGACTCCCGGGGCCTTTCACAACGAAATGACCTCGATGGTGCGTTCAATCCTGCTTCGGGAAGAGGGCAATCTACCCCGCACGCATTTGCTTTCGATCGTCGCGCTCGCGATCGGCGGACCCGGAATGGAAGCGGCCGCGCCCAGCTTTCCGGAGCCAGTGCTTAAACTTCTAAGCTTTCTGGGCGCAGCAAGGCGGAACCAGTTCGGAGTTCCGCCCGAAGAGCTTGACGCAACAGGGGCGCTCACAGCTCCAAGCTCCGAATCAGCCCAGCCTGAGACTGTCGTGTTTGCCCCCCCTGTGATCGAACCCCCACCTGTAGAGGCACCTCTCCAACGCGACTTTAGCCCCTTTTCTCGCAGCCGGGAGAGATTCGAGGAGGCCGAAAACGCCCCGATGGGCAACCTCCGGACGTTTCCTACCCCACTGGCCGCGCCACAATTTTCGGAGGTCCCCGAAGCCAAACCTTCGGAGGTCCCCGTGGCCAAGCCCGAGAGCGAAGCTATACCGCGCCCTTGGCTGAAGCGCCCCGCCCTATGGATTCCCGTAGGTTGCGTGGCACTACTTGCTCTCGCGACGGGCGTGTTGCTACACCAGCGGTATGAGTCACAAGCTCAATGGGCGGCGCAGCACACCCATGCCATCTATCCATCGCCAGCCGTGGCCGTTCCTGCTAGCGCAAAACCGACGCCATATAGCCCTTCGTTCGGACGCGAGGCTACGAGTCGCATCGAGCCAAGAAGTCGGCGTACACTTTCTGACGGCACTGAAGTGACGCCCCGGCCGAGACTGCCGGCGACCGCTGGGGCTGGATATCAGGACGCCCAGGACACCCAGGGCACTGAATGGGATCAAAGCCAGTCTCCCGCTCCAATACAAGCCCCTGTCTACCGCGTGACTCCGTTTGGCCCTTACAAAAACTACGAACCGGGTTCCAAATCCGCGAACGCGCCGCCGACTCAACCTTCGAGTGCAGGGCCATCGCGATACGATACGAGTGAAACACCGAATCCTGTTCGAATAGTTCCGCTTTCAAGCTATAGAAATCAAAGATCGTTGAGTGTGTCGTCCGGTGTTATGGCGGGCAACCTTATTTCAGCGCCTCCGCCGGATTATCCGGTGCTTGCAAAGTTGGCACACATCGAGGGCGAAGTCGTCCTTCAGGCGGTGGTCTCAAAGAATGGGGCGGTCATTGCGACCCACGTCCTGCGCGGACACCGGCTATTGCGGGGTGCCGCCACGAACGCTGTCAGCCACTGGCGGTACAGGCCGTATGTGTTCAACGGCAAGCCGACGGACGTCGCCACCGTTGTGACCGTGAACTTCCGTCGTCATTGAAGCGAGCGTAGACATCGTGTGATGTGCACGCGCAAAGATAATGCGCGAGCGCTTCCGATCGACTCCCGCACAAGTTCATCCATAATGTACCCAGTTTCGATTGGCTCTATACTCGCGATAGCGTCCCATGTCCGTCTCTCCCGCCATCGAACTCACCCGCGTTTCCCGCGTTTTCGGCAACTTTGCCGCTCTCCGCAACATTTCCCTCTCTATCCCCGCCGGTTCGAGCGTGGTCATCCTGGGCGAAAACGGCGCTGGTAAATCTACCCTTCTCCGCCTCATCGCCGGCCTCGTAAGCCCGAGCCACGGAAGCGTTAGCGTCTCCCGAGCACACCGCCTCGCCTACATGAGCCACGAAACCATGCTCTACGACGAACTCACCGCCCTCGAAAATCTCAACTACTTCGCCGCGCTGCAACCTTCCGCACTAACTCCCGAAGCGGCCCTCCGCGAAGTTGGGCTCGACCCGGCCATCCCCCGCCGCGTCGGCGAATACTCGCAAGGCATGCGCCAGCGCGCCTCCCTCGCTCGCGTTTTACTCACTCAACCCGACTTACTTTTATTGGACGAGCCTTTCTCAAACCTCGACGCAGCTTCCGCCAAGCACATGGTCGAGCTACTTTTCAACTACGTCGAAAGCCCGAGTACAACGGGGCAAACGCGCACCCTCTTACTCACGACCCACCAGGCCAACTTAGCCCGTCCATTAGCCCGCACAACACTCACACTATGCAGCGGTGAAGTTGCTTCCGTCGAACATGCGGTGGCCACGCAGTGAAACCCGCAAAGCAGCCCAAAACAAATGCGGCACGTCTTCTCGACACTCTCAACATTCCCTACGAGTTGCGAACCTACGAAGTCGATCCCAACGACCTCACCGCAATTTCCGTCGCCCGCAAGATCAATCTGCCGCCAGAACAAGTCTTCAAAACGCTGCTCACGCACACGGGCGACGGCCAACACCTTTTCGCCATCGTCCCCGGTGACGCTGAACTCGACCTGAAAAAACTCGCTGCGGCCGCTGGTACGCGCAAAGCAGAGCTCGCCTCGCTCAAAGAAGTCGAACCCCTCACGGGATACATCCGTGGCGGCGTCACCGTGCTCGCCGCCCGCAAACCCTTCCGCGCGTTCGCTGACGAATCCATCGAGCTCTTCGACACCGTCTCCGTCTCCGCCGGAGTGCGCGGCCTGCAACTGGTCCTCACACCCGCCGACTATCTCCGGGCTGCACAAGTCGTAGTCGCCGATTTGACGAAAGCGAACGGGAAATGAACTACGCCCGCCACGTTCTCACGCATCTCCGCAAAGACCTCCGCCTCGAGTGGCGCACCAAAGACTCCATCAACGGCATGTTGTTTTTCACGCTGCTGGTCGTGGTCGTTTTCTCGCTCGCGTTCGACCCCACGGCGTACCCCTCGATCGCCCGCCAGATCTCCGGCGGCCTGCTTTGGGTTGCGCTCCTATTCGCCGCGATGACCGCACTCAACCAGTCCTGGGCGCGCGAAGTCCGCAACCATGTCCTCGACGCGCATCGTCTCGTCACAGCCCCCGCGTCTACGCTCTTCGTCGGCAAAGCGCTCGCCAACTTTATCTTCGTCTCGGCCGTTGAAATTGTCCTCGCGCCGATCTTCGGCGTTTTCTACAACCTGCATCCGCTTGGACAGGCGTGGCTCCTGATCATCATTCTCCCGCTTGGCACATGGGCACTTGTCGTCAATGGGACCTTTTTCGCCGCTCTAAGCCTGCGCACCCGCAGCCGCGAGTTGATGCTGCCCTTGGTCCTCTTCCCCATCTCCATGCCCGCGCTGCTCGCCATGATCCAGGCCACCACCGCAGTTCTTACCGGAGAGTCCGAGCCGGGCCTCTGGCTCAAACTCCTGATCGCCTTCGACATCGTTTTCACGACACTCTGCGTGCTGTTATTCGACTTCCTTCTCCGCGAAGACTAGACTTCATCGCATAAACTGGAGTCATTGTGCAAGCCAACGAGAATCACAAATCTCCTGTCACAAAATTCCTGTTGCCTCTGTGGCTGCTCGGCACATTCGCCGTCCTGGCCGTCGGCTACCGTCAGGCCATCTTCATTGCGCCGACCGAAGCTACGATGGGGGACATCCAGCGCATCTTCTACTACCACGTCACGAACGCTTCGCTCGCGCTGGTCCCGCCTTACATCAATCTGATCGCGTCGCTGGGCTATCTGTTTTGGCGCGGACGCAATCCTGCCCGCGCTCTAGCCGCAGACGCGCTCGCTATTGCCTCCGCCGAGATCACCATCCTTCTCACCAGCATCGGCCTCCTCACCGGCATCTTGTGGGCGCGTCCGGTTTGGGGCATCTGGTGGACATGGGATGAGCGCCTCACCACGTATCTCCTGCTCTGGATGCTCTATGTCAGTTACGTGCTGGTGCGACGCTTGTCGTCTACCGGGCAAGCCCACACGCTCGCAGCGGTGCTCTCAATCTTTGCGGCGGTAGACGTTCCCATTACGTTCATGTCCATACGCTGGTGGCGCACGCAGCACCCGTCTCCGGTGTTCGGAGGCAACGGTTCGCTTGACCCCAGCATGTACCCGGCCGTCTTTTGGAACCTCGCGGGATGGGCCATGTGGACAGCTTTCCTGCTCTACTTCCGATATGCACTCGAACGTCGGAGACAACGCGCAGCGGCGTCACACTCGCTGGATTTTTTAGGACAGGTGCAGACTGATGAATATTGAAGCCTTCGCGCGTCTCCATCCTCTGGCTTATGTGCATGTCGCGTATACGGTCGTGTGGGGACTGCAATTCGGCTTTGCGCTATGGATTGCGGTGCGCTGGGTTCGTGAAAAACGTTCCTGAATAAAAAGCAACGAGACGCCGATCTTCCGGTCGCCTCGTTGTTCCAAGGAGTCCTTCTGCCGACCCGGCTGCTGCTTGATGGCCGCCTGAGTCCTTAGTGATGACCCTCGATGGAACGCAAAGTTGCGCCGCTCGCTCAATTTTTTAGCGCGTCCAGCGCCCCCGACCGCTACACTTCGACAAGGTGTTTTTATTTTCCACAACCGTCGCTCAAATCACGTTATCGCTTGCCTCATCGCCGCCCTCTCGCTGGGTCTGGCGAGTTGTCATCGCAACCAATTCCCAAAGTACGCCGCCGACTACCGCGAATACGCCTACGTCAGCGATGGCGCGACCAACACCGTCGCCGTACTCGACCTCGTCTACCTGCGCCAGGACCGCGTTCTCCGGGTCGGCAACGACCCCACCGGAATCGCCGCTAATCCTGTCCGCAATGAGATCTACGCCGTCAACACCGGCAGCGATTCTGTCTCAGTCATAGACGCGACTCAGAACAAAGTGACGGCCACAATCGGGGTGCATCGCACACCGTATTCCATCGATGTCTCCGCCGATGGCAAACGGGCTTACGTCGCCAACTCCGGCTCCAATACAGTCAGTGTGCTCGACCTCGGTCATCACGTCGAAATCGCCGTCGCCGCCACCGGCGAGCAGCCCGGTCTCGCCCGCATTGCACCCGACATGCGTTCGCTGGTCGTCACCAATCGCGCCAGTGGCAGCGTCTCGATCTACTCCGTCTCCGACTCCAAAACCCAGCCGCTCACGCTGCGCACCGCGTATCCCGGCTGCGCGGGCGCGACCGACGCTGTTATTCTACCCGACTCCTCGAAGGCTTTTATCGCCTGCTCCGGCTCGCACCAGGTGATGGCAATCTGGTTGGCGGCCGCACCCGACTCATTTCGCGGAAAGCAGGACTCCGCACTACTGCGCGATCACCTGCTGGCGCTACTCGACGTCGGCGCGACCCCCACGCACCTCGCGCTCAAACCTGACGGTGGCGAAATTTTCGTCACCAACTTCGGTTCTGACAGCATCTCCGAAATTTCCACATCGACCAACGAAGTCGGCGGGACATACATCATCGGATCGAAGCCGTCGCGCGGCATCGTCAGCCGCGACAACAACAGCCTGTGGGTTACAAACTTCGGTGCCGACTCAGCCAGTCTTTACAGCATCGACGACGGCAAACTCGTCACCGGCGTCCGCACCGGCGCTGCTCCGGACGCCATCGCGCTCGATGCCGACGAACATCTGTTGCTGGTCGCGAACTCCGGAACCGGAGATGTCGCCATCATCCGCACGCTGGGCCGCACCGGTCCCGAACTCGTCACCTTGCTTCCCGCCGGCAGGCACCCCAGCGATATCGCCATCAAAGCCTTCACGGCGAAGTAGCCTATTCCGCGCGCAGGTCCGCTTGACGAGCCTCTCTCAACGCCTGCCGTGTCGCCGAAACGTAAGCCCCCGCCAACAGCAGCAGCCCCGAAATAAACGCCCACATCATCAGGCTGACCGACACATCAAAAGCCCCATACACAGAATGAAAATCAAGGTGCGGCAGCGCGAAAATATACACATACTTTGCCGCCGTCCAGAGCACACCCATCACGATGGCCGTCGGCAGCACCGCGCGAAACGGTATCTTGCGATTCGGTAACGCCCAGTAGATGAGGAAGAACAATCCAACGCTAGCCGCCAGCGCGCATATCTGAAGAAACGCATGCCCCACGAAGTTGAAGACGAAGTTATCGGTATGTCCGAAGAACATCCACCCCAGCACCGTGCGCTGCGCGGCAGTCAGCGCCACCGACGCCATCGCCAACAGGCCGACACTCACCGCCAGCCCAATCGACACCATCTGATTTCCAAGGTAAGAGCGGTTTTTTTGGACGCCCCAAACGCTGTTCAGCGCAACTTCAAGCGGCAGAAAAACGCCGGTCGTCGTGATCAACAGCATGACCAGCGAAAATACTTTTGTGCCCGCATGAGCGTGTGCCAGCGCCTTCATGTTGCGCATCACAAAGTCCTGATGGTTGGGCAGAAAGTTGCCCATCATGTCGCCGACAACGTCCGCCATCCTCCCCGAATGAAAGACTTTTTCCGAAAGCGTAAGCAGCAAAACGATGAACGGAAACAACGAAAGAATCACCTGCGCAGCGACACTGAAGGCATATGTATGCACTTCGGTCTTCGCCATATAACGACCCAACGCGGCCACCTGCGCCCAGGTCGCGCCTTCCTTCACGCGCACGGCGTACTCCGCCGCGAGCGATGGCCCCACTGCTTCATCCCCCGCTTCTGGAGCCGCACCCCTCTGCAACCGCGTCCGCTCGTCAGTCATGCCAACAGTCTACTGGCAGCCACAAACTCCCTTGCTTTTCCAACCCTCAAGCCTCATCCACCAACAGGATTCGGGCTTTCGTGACTGTCGTTCAATCTCTGTGCAGCCCAAGCTGCGGCGTCTGCTAGCACCGCATCGTCCGACTCCGACCACTCCAGCAGACGCGGCAGAAACTCCCGTTCGCCGCTATTGCCCATCGCAATCGCGACGTTGCGCAACAACCGCTTGCGACCCGTGCGTTCCAGCGGCGACCCGCGAAACCAACGCTTGAAAGCGGCCCCATCGAATCCGGCAAGCCACTCCAACGCGGGGTTCACTAATTCGCTGCGATGAGGCGCATAACCTTCAAGCGCAATCGGCGCGCGGTCGTTCCACGGACAAACATCCTGGCAGATATCGCACCCGAAGACCTGCCGCCCCATCTTCGCGCGCAACTCCTCCGCGATGTTTCCCTTCTTCTCGATCGTGAGATACGAAATGCAGCGCGAAGCGTCCATCTGCCGCGGCGCAATCAGCGCATCAGTGGGACAGGCATCGATGCACCGCGTACACGACCCGCAGCGGTCTATTGCGGGAAGTATCGAGGCCTCTTCCGCCAGTGGTATCGACATCACGATCACGCCAAGCAACAGCCACGATCCCATCGCCTGGTTCAGCACACACGTATTCTTGCCAATCCACCCAACTCCAGCACGCTCTGCATAGCCGCGCTCGACAATCGGCCCCGTATCGACGTAGCAGCGCGTGTCACAAGTGTCGCCAAACTGTTGCTTCAACTCGGCTTCAATCTTGCGAAGTTTAATCAGAAGCACATCGTGATAATCCGCGCCCTTGCCGCCTTCGCCGCCGCTCTTGTCTCCACTCCAGGCATAGCGCGCAATCCATCCCACGTTGCCCTCCGCTGGATCGATCGACAACGGCGCGTCGGCGTTATAGTTCAGAGCGCAAACCAGCACCGAGCGCGCCCACGGCATGGCTCGCCGCAAGTCGCCGCGCAACATTTCGCCGGCGTCATCGATGCGCTTCAACCATTCCATCTCGCCGGAATGCCCAGCCGCAATCCAGTCCTCAAATCGTTGCCGCGCGACTTCCGCCGCGAGGCTATCGGATTCTGGCACGCTCGCCACACCTGCCAAATCGAACCCGGCGGCACGCGCTCGCGCTTCGATCCATTCCCGCAGCTCGCGCGTCAACTCCATGGAGCCATCGATGTGCTTGTGTTATGAAATTGTGGCGGAGAGTGAGGGATTCGAACCCCCGATAGACTTGCGCCTATGTCTGATTTCGAGTCAGGTGCATTCAACCGGGCTCTGCCAACTCTCCTGAGGCTATTTTAGCCGATGTGCGTTCACTGGCCTATCTGGATGCCCCATGCATCGCGCCGCACTTGGCGCGGGTGCGGTGAAACAAACAATTGGACTACCGCTTGGCCTTCACAGCGTCCTGCGCCTTCTCCGCGCCATTTTCAGAAGCAGCCGGCACCGCCACATCGTCCGAGGCCTTGATGCCCAGCTTCTTGCGCAGTTCCATGTCCATCCGCCCAAACATCTCCGGATTGGACTTCAGGAACGCGCGCACATTCTCGCGACCTTGCCCAATGCGTTCGCCCTGGTAGCTGTACCACGCGCCCGCCTTGTCCACGATGTTGTGCAGCACCGCGAGGTCCAGCACATCGCCTTCGCGTGAGATGCCCTCACCGTAAAGAATGTCGAACTCCGCGTCGCGGAACGGCGCGGCCACCTTGTTCTTCACGATCTTCACCTTGGTGCGCGAGCCGACCACAACATCGCCTTCCTTGACCGCTCCAATGCGACGAATGTCGATGCGGACCGACGAGTAAAACTTGAGCGCTTTACCGCCGGTGGTCGTTTCAGGATTGCCGAACATCACGCCGATTTTCTCGCGAATCTGATTGATGAAGATGAGACAGGTGCGCGACTTCGACACTGTTCCGGTGAGCTTGCGCAGTGCCTGAGACATCAGCCGAGCTTGCAAGCCCATGTGCGAATCGCCCATCTCGCCGTCGAGTTCGGCCTTCGGCACCAGCGCCGCGACCGAGTCCACCACCAACACATCGATCGCGTTCGAGCGCACCAGCGCCTCCACAATCTCCAACGCCTGTTCGCCATAATCCGGCTGCGAAATCAGCAGGTTGTCGGTATCGACGCCCAGCTTCTTCGCGTATCCCGGGTCAAGCGCATGTTCCGCATCGACAAACGCCGCCAAACCGCCAGCCTTCTGCGCCTCGGCGATGATCTGAAGCGTAATTGTCGTCTTGCCGGAAGATTCGGGGCCGAATATCTCGATGACACGCCCGCGCGGCACACCGCCGACCCCTAGCGCCGCGTCGAACGAGATCGAGCCCGTGGAAATGACCGAAATCGGCCCAATGGTATCTTTCGCGCCAAGCCGCATGACCGACCCTTTGCCGAACTGTTTTTCCAACTGTGCAAGGGCGGCTTCAATGGCTTTGCTGCGGTCGTCTGCCACGTTATGTGTCTCCTGAGTGGGGATAAGCTAAAGCCGAGTCTAGCACCAAAACCGGAATCAAAGCAAAAGAAAAGCGAAAGTAGCCTCGTCCCGGTCCCGAATCGGGACACATGACTTAGGGTTTGCGCGAACCGCCCGCCGCGCCCAGCATTTCCTTCAAATACACCGGGCTGAGAGTCTTCTTTTGCTTCGCAAGCCCGATCAGCGTGGGGTAGAACTGGACAAACGTAGTATCCACCGCCGCATGGGCTTCATGGCAGGAGTAGCAATCGGCCGACCGGGGCGTGATCTTGGTCGGCGCGTGGTTGTCGAACTCGAAGAAGCCCCACTTGCCGGGCAGTTTTTCGTCGCGCACATGGACTTCGACGCCCATCACTTCAGACTGCGAGTGCCCATGCTGATCGATCGATGCCCGGGTTTCCGAATTGCGAACTTCGAGCACCAGCACCGTCTTGTCGGGCCACGTCCCGGTGGCAAGAAACGCCTTATACGCTGTCGGGTTGACGAAGACATTGTCGAACATCGGATGGGCTCCCGCGGACGCGCTATAGCTCATGCCCAAACCTGAGGTCAGATAGATCCACTCGCGATAGTTCTCGGGAAAGTTCATCTTGCCGTCCGGTGTATAGCTGAGTTCTGCGTGCTCGGCGGGAGCGGCCTTAGGCGCGACACCAGCGGGAATCAGCAGCGCGGACAGTACAACGGCGAGCGAACGGAGCATCGAACACCTCTGGGGAAGTTGGAATTGTAACCTCCTATGATACGAGTCCAGCCTTCGCTCTGTTCCCTGACTGCTCTCGCCTCGTTAGGGCCGGAGCAAGAGCCTTAACGCAAAGTTCGCAAAGAAAAAGAGCGAAGTTTCGCAAAGAGTCCTTCGCGAAACTTTGCGTCTAAACTTCGCGAACTTTGCGTCAAGGTTTCTAAAACTTATTCACGCGCCGATATATCCCGTCCCGAAAGCTCTCCACGTTGAAGTTGAGCAGCAACCCAAGTCGCCGGTTCGACAGCTTAAGGTACGAGATGAGTTGCGATAGATGAACGGGTGCAATCGACTCCAGCGACTTGACCTCGATCACCAGTTCGTTGGCCACAAGTATATCTATTCGAAAGCCGATGTCGGTCAACTTTACGCCTTTGTACACAACGGGAACGGGAACCTCCGTCCGGATATCCAACCCCGATTGACGCAGTTCATACACGAGACACGCCACATACGCGCTCTCCAAAAGCCCCGGCCCAAGCGCCGTGTGAACACGAAAAGCCGCATCCAAAATGACCTTCGAAAGCACATCCAATTCTTCGTTGGTCACTCCCTCACCTCTTCAGCAAATCCACCGGCACATTGACGTCCTCGATCCGAAACAACCCCGCCAGCGCCGGATGTTTCGCCGCAATCGCCCGATAAATCTCCCATGCCACCCTCCGATAGCTGAAGTGCCCCGCGGCCCCCGACCGAAGTTCCGCAATATAAAGCGCCTCGGCAAAATCCATCTTGAACAGCGACCGGCAGCGTGTGCCCAGCGGCAGCAGATACTGCGCACTCTGGGCCGCATCCGGCTCGCCGGAATCGCGCAGCGAACGGTAAGCCGCGTAGGCCGAACTCATCGCTGCGGCGTACTCCTGCTCCAACCCAGCTTCGGCCAGCGTCGGCTGCCCCGGACACGTCGGCTCATCGTACCCATGCACGTCCGAGAACTCCTGTAGCAACTGGATGCAGCGGCGGTGGCGATGCATGTCGCGAAAGCCGCCAATGTCCATCAGGATGTCGAAGCGAAATCCCTGCCCCGCGCTGAACGCCCGCAGCAGCTCGTCATGACGACCGCGATGCGCCGCACCGAGCTTCACAAGCTCGTTGCGCCGCGCCGTGCCGAGCGACGCCACCGCTCCGCGAAGCTGGCGATACGAATAGTGGCAATGCGGATAGAGCAGCGACGCCGCAATCTCGACTTCGAGGTCCTCTCCGTCGTCCACCAAATCTACGACCGGTGCGGGATAGACGGGCGAATCCCCCATCAACTCCTTCGCGGCAGCGCGCAACTCCGCGCGACTCGAACAGACGTACTCACTACGCTCGGCATACTTCACAAGCGTCGGCGCGGTGCGCACCGGGCGCAGAAAATCTTCGATGATCTCGCGAGTCGCCTCTTGCGGCACGCTTCCCTCCCCCGCCATCTCTTCAAGCGCCGCGCGCTGCACATTCCACGCCGGCTCCGACGCTGCCGTGCGCAGCTTCGTGCCCAGGTCGCGAATTTCCGCAAACTCGCTCGACAGCAGTCGAGACACCTGCGACTCCAGCGTGCGCGCGTTCACAATCTGCCCCAGAGACGTGTTGGTTGCGAGTGGCAACAGGTACCGCGCCACATCGAACGCCCGCGCTTTCAGCGTGCGCTCGTAGCTCTCCGGCTTGGTCTCCGAGGGGCACGGAATTGCCGCCTTCAACGCGGCCAGCATGTGCCCACTCAGCGCGTCGTAACCGCTGAACAGCGCCTTCACTGCCTCCGTATACTTTTCGCGCTGCTTGCTGGAAAGCGTCGGCGTGTACCATCCACTCCGCCGAAAATCCTGGTAGCGCGTCGACCGCTCCTGCCCGTCCCAGCGCGTTTCATCCACCACCGCAATCGCGGCCAGCAGGCTTAAACGCTCGATCGCGAACGGGATGTGCGCGAGGTCGGCAATGGACCGGTGCCCGTACTGGAAGTAGAAGGTGTTGAGAAACTGCTCCGCCCGCTGCGCGCTGATCTCGGTCAGCGACTCCTTCATGGAGAGCGCGGAACGCGAATACTTCGCCATCGCGTAAGCGAGGACTTCTGGTTCAGCGCCGTGAATGGCGTAGACTTCGGTGGAGTTGTCGGCAGAGTTTTCTTTGGGGCGTTCGGACATGGCTTGCACCAGCATATCGCGCTCGCTTTATGATCGGAGGCACGTTATCCGACAAGAAGAAATCAGCAAATTGGATCTAGGTGAACGATGATGGCACTGCGAATTGTGGGATGGCTGATTGTGGGGATCATTGTGGCGGTTTGCATAACACTTTTTATGGGCAGCCGATTGCCAATTGAGCACACCGTGAGCCGGACGGACACGATTCCAGCATCCCAGCAAAAGGTGTGGGCGCTGATAACGGATGTCGCGGCGCAGCCTGGATGGCGGACTGGCCTCAAGTCGGTGACACCGCTACCGCCGCAGAATGGCGCACCGTGCTGGCTCGAGACGCAGGGCGGGATGACGATTGCGATGTGCGAGGATGTGCGTGACGCTCCGACGCGTGAAGTCACGCGGATAGCTGATCCCAGGCTGCCGTTTGGCGGGACTTGGACTTATGCACTGGAGCCAGTAGGAGACAACGCGACGAAGGTGACAATTACAGAAGACGGAACCGTTAGGCCGGTGATGTGGCGATTTGTCGCGCACTATTGGATGGGCGAGGACACGACGATCAAACAATACTTGAGCGATCTAAAAAAGGCGACGTTCCAAAAGTATTGACGAGGACGAGGCCTCCAGTGCCACTGGATGACGTCTCCTCCGAAGCTTATATAGTGATTGAGTGTGGCGAGCATCCTGTCGAAATAGGGGAACACATGAGCGGACTTTCAGGCAGAATTGCCTTGGTGACGGGTGCTTCGCAGGGCATTGGACGAGCCTGCGCTTTGCAACTCGCCGCTGACGGCGCGACTGTTGCGCTGGCCGCGCGCAATCTCGACAAGCTGGAAACCGTGGCAAATGAAATCGCCGCGAACGGTGGCACCGCGAAGGCCTTCGCGCTCGATGTTGCCAGCGAAGAGTCCATCAAAGCCTGCGCCAGAGCCGTCATTGCCGAGTTCGGCAAAATCGAAATCCTGGTCAACAACGCGGGCATCACCAAAGACGGCCTGATGCTGCGCATGAAGCGTCAGGACTGGGACGACGTTATGACCACCAACCTCACCGGCGCGTTTCTGCTCACGCAGGCCTGCGCGTCGGCGATGCTTAAAGCGCGGTGGGGCCGCATCATCAACATCACCTCGGTGGTCGGCGAAACGGGCCAGGCCGGGCAAGCAAATTATGCAGCGTCGAAGGCGGGCATGATCGGCCTCACCAAATCCCTCGCCCGCGAACTCGCCAGTCGCAGCATCACCGTCAACGCGGTCGCTCCCGGCTACATCGAAACCGCCATGACCGCCGCGCTCAACGCCGAGCAGAAGGCCGCCATGACCGCCCACATCCCTCTCCAGCGCGTAGGCGCGGACATCGACATCGCCGCAGCCGTCGCTTTTCTAGCCTCCGAAGGCGCGGGGTACATCACCGGACACACCCTCGACGTCAACGGTGGACTGTACATGGGCTAGGGGTTTTCTGAGCCCCTCACACAACCCGCAGTAGTAGCGAATACGCGATGGTTCGGAGCGCAGTGTAATTTGCATTTTCCGCTTGCCACGGGCGTCCGGGAAGGTTACTTTATCGCTAATGGCAACCATGCATACTGTTCCATCCGCCCCTCCGCCCATGGCTCATCGAGAACCTGCGTCGATCAACATTGGCGTCACGATTCGTGGATTTCGCCTGCAAAAAGGCATGTCGCAGGGCGACGTCGAAAAGCGCACCGGCCTGCTGCGTTGCTATTTGTCGCGGGTTGAGAACGGCCACACGGTGCCGTCGATCGAGACATTGCAGAAGATCGCCGGAGCGCTCGATCTCCAACTCAGCCAGATGTTCGACGAGAAGCAGCCCCAGACGGAGCTTCCCGGGCTATCGCTCAACGAGGACGACATCCGCTTCCTGACCCAGGTGCAGCGCCATTCCGCCCACCTCGGCGAAGGCGACCGGAAATTATTGCTGGCGCTGGTTCGCAAGTTCGCCGCCACCTCAATGACCAACTAGGAATCGCCCGAAATTATAGGCCTGCGTCCCTTAGGCTGCGACGGAACGCCTTTCGAGGCTCTCCATCCACAGTTTGGAACCGTAACGGCGTTCGAGCAGAGATGGAAGATAATGGTCGACGTCCAATTGGGGCCATGCAATATCGACACCGCAATGGATTTCGATCTCTGAGAGCTGGACTTCGGTGGCGTCATGCAAGCCTTGAAGCTCTTCGCGAGGGATGGCAAAACGGCGCCCCGTGCTGAGTCGCAAGACCACGAGATCGAATGTGGCATCGTACACGGCGGATGTTGCAATGGGACGGTCCGGGAGAGACTTCGCCGCTTCCAAAGCGGCGTCGATGTCAGCGTTCGTGATGTCCATTGCCCAGTCGCTCATTGAGCGGCCTCCCAAAGTCTGATGATTTCATCGAGGCGCTTCGCCGCGACACGTACGATGTAGTTGATGTCCGACTGCTTCGCGTTCGGCGGTCGAACTCTGTCTTTCCGGTCAGCTAATCGGACTTTCTTTTCAGCGAAGGACAATTCCAGAATGACTTCCATGCCCGCATAGAACCCATGCACATGCGGAGGCGGGTGGTCGTCTGTGTAGGCAACAAACCGCACGCCATCGAATGTTTTCGAACCCACAAGAACACTCTAATCCGAAGACTTGGCCCAGACAAGTATAGATCGTCGCCATCTCGCCCGCCCTGATGCATTGTGTACCGCAGCCTGCCCTGAGTCTGTCAAATGGGCCCCCGATTCTGGGACATGCGACCGCACAACTTATGGCTTTCCGCGAAAGTTCACAATACTGTACGCAAATAGCGACAGCAGAAATGCCGTCCCCGCGAACGTAATCCGCTGGCGTTCACGATACCCCGCCCGACCCACGAGCATTCTCGGAAACAGCGGCAACCCCATCAGCAAACCGCAGGCCAGGCCGCCCAGATGCGCCATGTTGTCGATGTGCGCCAGCGGCGAAAGGTCCACCGCCAGATGATTGAACGCCTTGGGAATCGCCGGCAACAGAACTTGCGGCAGGATCCCAATCAGCAGGTTCAGTACAGCGAACTGCACCACTGAACGCCGTAGCGCGCGCAACTCGCTCCACGGCAGCGACAGCTTGCGGTTCGAGAGCAGCACGATCAGGATTCCGGCGATCCCAAACACCGCCCCCGACGCGCCCACCACCAGCGCATCATGCCGCATGAATACATCGAACGCCAGCGAGCACAGGTTGCCGGAGATGCCCGTCAGCAGATATACCGCGACCAGACCGCGCCGCCCCAGCAGCGGCTCGCCCAGCAGGCCCAGGTTCCACAGGCACCACATATTCACCAGCAGATGCAGCGGGTTCATGTGGATGAAGGCCGCCGTCACCACGCGAATCCACTGGCCATGCTGCAGCACCAGCGACGCATCGCAGCCGCCAAAAAATGCGAGCGCCTCAATAGAGAATGAATCGGTCAACAGCGACCCGAACCGGTGCATATGCCAGTCGGCGATATACGGCCCGGAGCGCAGCATCGCGGCAAACCACAGCAGATTGATAAACAGCAGACCATAGGTCGCGGGCGCGTCGAGCAACGACGGCGACTTCCGCGCGCCAGCCTCGACCGCAGTGGACTGGTCGAGCGTCGTATCGTGCTCTATTCGGTAGTGGGCGTCGCGCTCGGGCTCGGGGGTCATCGGTCGTCGGTCATCGGTCGTGGGTCGGCCGCGCCTACGCCGCGTGCTTGGAGAGGCGGTCACGCTGTGCGGGCGACACCCGTTGACGAACGAAGCCCGTCACGACACTAGGAATGGGTGTAGCGATCGCAACCAGCACCCACAGCAGCACCGACAGCACCACCCCGGAAATCGCCACGGCCTGCAGGCTGATGGTGATGCTGGACGGAATTCGTGTGAGCCCCGCGCCGAGGTGCAGGTGAACATTGGCAATGTGGGTCAGCACTTCGAGCCGGTGAATGACCAGCGCCGCCAGCAGAAACGCCACGAACGACAACGTGGTCGCGCACAACAGCAAGACATCGACGGTGCGATGAATGCGCTGGCGGCGGCGGCA
>JBBRCA010000012.1:0-36639 GCA_038205325.1 Terriglobales bacterium
GAAGGCTTCGGCACAAAGCGGTTCCGCAAGCAAGCCCTCAAAGCCGAACCGACTGACCCGATAAATCAGCCCACGGATCCATCTTCACCGATGGCTTTGGCGTCTGCTAAAGTGGCAAGCACAGAACCCAAGCCCCGCAAAACCCCTGTAAAACGCATCTCGAAACACCCTCTCATCACCGTCGCGCAATCCCCCAACAAAGCCGCCGTCGAAGCCGGCCTCGACCGCTGGCGCGCTGCCCACCCCGAAGCCACCGCTCTCCTCGCCCTCGACGACATCCTCATCGACCGCATGCGCGGCTCGTCCTACATCTGGTATCGCATCCGCATCAATCTCCGCCACGTCCCCGAAGACCAGCGCCCACCCCAGTCGACCCCCGATCCCGACGACGATCCTACCCGGTAGACGACGACCCCACACGCTAGCCAAAAATCTTCATCAACTCCTGCGCCGCCACTACCTCCAACTGCGCATACGTACAACTCATCGGCTCACGATCCGTCCGCCAGCGCCGAAAATGCGCCATATGCCGAAACCGGTTCCCCTGCATATGCTCGTACGCCACTTCGACCACCAACTCTGCGCGCAGCGCCTCCCACGACAAATCCTTCGTCCCCGTCCAGCGACTCTTCGCCCCCGGCATCCTGGACCCATCCGGCTCCGCCCACCCCGCCCACGGGTGCCCCGCCATCGCACCCTCGCGATACGGCGCCAGAAACTCCACCAACTCCCGCCGCTTCTCCATCGTGAAACTCGCGCAAACGCCCACATGCTGCAGCGCTCCCGCCTCATCGTAAAGCCCGAGCAGCAGCGACCCCACAGCCGTGCCCTCCCCATTCTTGTGCCAGCGAAACCCGGCCACCACGCAATCGCAATCGCGCTCGTGCTTCACCTTCAGCATCGTGCGCTTGTCCGGCTGATACGTCCCCGCAATGGCCTTTGCCATCACGCCATCCAGCCCCGCGCCCTCGAAGCGATGAAACCAATCCACAGCCACGTCGCGCTCACGCGTCGCAGGCGTAAGGTGCACCGGCGCAACCGCGACCGCCAGCACGGCTTCCAACCTCTTCCGCCTCTCCGCGAACGGCGTGTCGCGCAAGTCCTCATCCCCCATGCACAGCAAGTCGAAGAACACCACCGAAGCCGGAGTCTGCCCCGCCAGCAACTTCACCCGCGACGCCGCCGGATGAATCCGAAGTTGCAAAGCATCGAAGTCCAGCCCCGCTTTACTCGCAATCACAATCTCGCCATCCAGCACGCACCGCGCAGGCAGTTGCGCCAACAGCATTTCGACGACTTCGGGAAAGTACCGGTTCAGCGACTTCCCATCACGGCTCTGAATTTCGACCTCGTCCCCATCGCGAAACACCAGCGCCCGAAAGCCGTCCCACTTCGGCTCAAAAATCCACGCATCGCCCGTCGGCACATCGGCCACGCGCTTGGCCAGCATCGGCAACACCGGAGGCTGCACCGCAAGTTTCATACCACCTCCGCAGGAATCGAAACCGTGTGATGAATCATTTCGAAGCCACACCGGACCTCACTTTACGGCTTCGTCAGCGCCTTCAAATATAAGTAATAAAACTCCACGCCCCGATAAAACGACTCGACCCGAATCCGCTCATCTCTCCCGTGCGCGCGGCTGTCGTCGAAGTCGATTCCCATTCCGGTGACTCCGTAGCTCGGAATCCCCGCAGCCATTGTATAAATCGAGTCGCTCGCGCCCGCCGACATTGACGGCACCACAGGAATTCCAGGCCACATCCTGCCCACCACCTGCCGTAGCGGCCCAAACACATCCTCGCGCACCGGCGGCGGTGGCGCGCTCTTGCGATTAGAACCCATCGCCATCGCGCTGCCACTATCGGTCACGTATTCGATCTTCAACTGCGGATCGCCAAACAGCTTCAACAAATGTTGTCGAATCTCTTCCTGCGAGTGCCCCGGCAGAATCCTGCAATTAACATTCGCCTGAGCCATTGCTGGCAGCGCGTTGGGTGCGTGCCCGCCCTTCAACATCGTCGCCACGCACGTCGTTCGCAGCGTCGCACTGTCGCCGGGTTCTCTGGAGAACTCCGCCACAGCCTTCATGTCTGGAGGCGTCGCCAGCACGCCGCGAATCAACTTCGCCCGCTCCGGTGTTGCAATCTTCTCCGTCGCCGCCAGCGAGGCCCGCGTCACTTCATTCAACTCCATCGGAAACGGGTGCGCTTCCAGCGTCTCCAGCGCATGGACCAACTCATAGATCGCATTGTCCGGCCGTGGCAGCGAACTATGCCCGCCGCGGTTCGTCGTCGTTAGCCGAAAATCCGCATACAACTTCTCCGTTGCCTCGACCTGCACCTCGAACGCTTTGCCGCCGCGCAACTCCATCCCGCCCGAGTCAGGGTTCAGCACAAAGTCCGCAGCCATCAACTCTGGCCGGTTCTTCAGCAGCCAATCCACGCCGTTCGACGTCCCACCCTCCTCGTCCGCCGTCAACGCAATGACGATGTCTCGCTTCGGCTTCCAGCCCTCCCGCCGCAGCCGAATAAAGTTCTCCACCAGGCCGGCGTCCTCTTCCTTGATGTCCTGCGTCCCGCGCCCGTAGAAGTACCCGTCCTTCTCCACAAACTGATACGGGTCGGTCGTCCAATCCTCTCGCCGCGCCTCAACCACATCCAAGTGGCAAATAATCAGAATCGGCTTCAGCGTCGAACCACCATTGGAATTCCCACTGTTGGAACTCACAGCCGCGCGATACTTGGCCACCAGATTCTGCTTGCGCTCATTCGGTCCCGCGAGCACCAGATCCCCCGCCGGGAAGCCAGCTTTCAAAAGCCGCTCCCGCATAGCCACCGCCGCAGCCGTCACGCTGCCGTTAGAGTCCTGAGAATTGATCTCGATCAGCTGCTTGAAAATCTCCCGTGAAAGCGCCCGATCCTCCGCCGGCAGCTTCGCCGGCTCAGCCTGCCCCATCGCCAAACCCGCGCCTAAACCCAGCGCTCCAACACATGTCCACCAAACCGCACTTTTTGACATGAAAATCGCCTCCAAAGACCACTTCGTGACACCTAGCCAGAGCATGGCTAGTTTCAGTTGGTAGCGTTACCGGGGCTCAACCCCGGACTCTTCGCCATGAGAGTAGCCCAGCACCTGCAAATCTATCGCAAGCAGCGGCCCACGCGCGCGCGTCTTGTGAAAATGTCCTATTTCACGTCCTAACGTGAGCCCACGACTCAGAAATTTCTACTTGAAGAACTCTGTCATCTGCGGGGCTGCGTCGGCTCCATTGGGGATGTTGGCGACGCCGATAGCCTTCATGGTGAGCGAGAGCAGGCTGCGGTGATCGTAGCTGGTGGTGCTGGTGTTATAGCCGGCGCGAACATGAGTGCCAATCATCATGGCTAGGACATGACCACCGCCGTTGGTGATGTCGTCGGCAGACTCATCGAAGACAACGATCAGCAGGCCGCTGGACTGGAACTCAGTAGTGTTGAGCAAGGGCCCAATGTTGGTTTGCAGCCAGCCGTCTGCGGTCTTGAGTCGGCTGCTAAGGGTGCAGGACGTGTTTCCGCCGGTGATGCAGCTATGCGCGTCATCGACGAGGTTGGGGACGACGAAGGAGTAGTGCGGCAACTTGAACGAGGGGCCAGTGACGGTATCCAACGCAAACTGCGTGAAGGGAACGACATTGGCGGCCTGGGTCGTGCTCTGCTCGACATCGCTGAAGTAGGTGAAGGGATTGTGATGACGCACGTAAGGACCGTGATCGCCGCCAATATATCCGGCCGACGGGAGCGACTCTGCATAGACCTTCCAGGTTTTGCCGGCTGCAGTAATTTCGCGAATGACATTGTCGGTCGTCACCGTGCCCGGGAACGCGTCGTCATTGGTGATGGCCTGGCCAGTGGTCATCATGAAGTAGTTGGGCAGTGACGGGTGTGAGTTGGCGTAATACTTGCTGACCAGCGCCCCTTGTGTGATGAGGCCGGCGAGATAGGGCATGTTGGGCGTGCCCACAACATCCCCGTAATTGGCGTTCTCCAGAGTGACGACGACGACGTGCTGGACCTGGGGGACGACCGCAGTGGTGCCGCCCGAGCCATTGCCTACGTTGCCGGAAAGGCCGCCACAGCCTGCAAGAGCGAAAGCCCCGCCGAGGGCAAGAAGGGCCGCGAGTTTCCGAGGGATTGCTTTTTTCATGGGGGATCGAGGGTGATCTGCCAGATGGGCGGGCAGATACGGTTTTTCGTACAGTTTCATAGCCGCAAATCTCCTGACAGAAATATCTGTCGTGGTGGTCATTTGATGCCTAGGCACCGCTGCGGCAGTGCCTAGGGGTGACCTCCAAACAAACCCCATTCGGAGCTGAGAGTTTCGCAGGATGTCACTTTTGCGGAGGGGAAACGGCGCGAGTTTGCGCGTCATCGTTATCGCAATAGAACAATTTTAGGCGTGCGTCGTAAGTAGTTGATAATGGTAGCGTTACCGGGGCTCGAACCCGGACTCTTCGCCTTGAGAGGGCGACGTGTTAACCAGTTACACCATAACGCCACGGAACGAACGAAGAGTCCGTTGCGACTTCGTCAGTATAGCAAACGAGCAAACGGCAAAACCAGATACCCTGCGCGAATGACATTAAGAAACACAAGCGCTACAAACCGAGCTTCTTGACCTCGTCGTTGTAGTACTTGCGGTACAGGATGTCCCACTCCTGCGAGCCTTCGAGGATGATCTTGCGTTGCGACGCGATCTTGAGCCGTGCCGCCTGATCGATCTTTGTCTCCGCCAACAGCAGGCCTTCGAGCGCCTTGCGGGCTTCCTGGCGGATGGTGTTGCGGTCCTCCTGAAACTCCACCGCGTCGATCTCCGCGAGCGTATCGGCGACCACGTGGGCGAGCTTGTTCAACTTGTCGCGGCTGATCCTCATAGCACCGCCTTGTACTTGCGGGCGAGCTCGTTTTTCACCTTCTTGAACATCTCCGGATAGCTCGCGCCAGTCTTCAGCATATCGTCCTGAAAGGCCTCCAGGATGACGCGGACTTCGTCGTTGATGCGGTCTTCGAGCGACAACTCGTCGATCAGACCGGCGGTGACGCGCTCGTTGACGGCCTCGTATTTATCGGTCTTGATCATCTTCGCGGCGACGAGTTGCTTCACCGTCTGGCGCGCGAGATAGCCTACATAGTCTTTAGAAAAAATCATGGGCGACTATGAGTGTAACGCATACACCCAGCTTCTCTTGCTAGGCCTGCACCGTTCGCGCCCGGTTTCTGCGAGAATGAAACGTATGCCCCCTGACGATTTAGCTCCAGTGAAAGACGATATGATCGCGTTCATCTCCGGCCACGGATTGCGCCAGATGAACGCCTACGTCAGCGAAGATGTCCCCACCGTGGTCTTTGAAGAAGACGATGCCGATGGATGGAAAGACTTCGTCGAACACGCGAAGTCCGCAGGGGCCGCGTTCATCACCATGAGCGAGGTCGTGCTGGAGCCGGAGGACGTGGCAACGCTGATCGGTCAGGTGCGCGATGAACATTTTCCCGACCACGATGCGGTCGCGCTCGATGACGCGCAGGAGCTTTTACAGCACACTGGAAAGACAGGCTACCTACAGCTTGGATTCGCACACCAGGGCGTGATGTTCCTGTATGAAGCGGCAACTGAGTGGTACGACCAGTTTCAAGATTTGATGGAGACGGTCTCGGATCTGGGCGGCATGATTCTCGATGATGGCGACGACGAGGAAGACTGACTTTGGCGGACGACACGGTGCACGCGCGGTGGGTTGTGCCCGTTCAGGATCAAGCCGCAGCGCAAGGCCTGGCCGATGCTCTTGAGCTGCCAATCGCCATTGCGCAACTGCTGGTCTGCCGCGGACTCTCGGAACCGGCGGCGGCGCGCGCGTACCTGAATCCGGCCCTCGCTCAACTGCACGATCCGTATCTAATGCTAGGCATGGCGAAGGCCGTCGAACGCATTCGCGCTTCCCTTTCAGCCCGCCAACCTGTGTTGATCTACGGCGACTACGACGTCGATGGAACAGTTGCGACCGTCCTGTTGAAGACGGCGATGGAGCGGGTCGCCGTGATGCTGGGTGTTGCTGCTGCGGACGCTGCGGCACTGGTGCGATACCACATTCCGCACCGCATTCGCGAAGGCTACGGCATCACCGAGTCGCGGCTGGAGGACGCAGCGGCCGAGGGCGTGCGGCTGGTCGTCAGCGTGGATACGGGCATTCGCGCTTTCGCTGCAGCGCGCGAAGCGGAGCGGCTGGGGCTTGACCTCATCGTGACCGACCATCACCTGCCCGATGGAGCGGAGGGTGTTCCGCGGGCGGTCGCCGTGCTCAATCCGAATCAGGCTGGATGTCAGTACCCTTACAAGGAACTTTGCGGCGCAGCGGTGGCGTTCAAGCTGGCCCAGGCGCTGCTCGAAAGCGCAGCCACGAACGCGGGCGAGCGGGACAGGTTGCGAGAGAAAACGCTACCGTCCTTTCTGAAGCTCCTGGCGATTGCGACGATTGCGGACGCGGTTCCGCTGACCGGCGAGAATCGCGTCATTGCGACGCTGGGCCTGCGTGAATTGCAACGACCCTCGCAGCCGGGATTGCGCGCCCTCATGGAGTTGGCGCAGATCGAAACGGCGATTCCTATTTCGGCGACCGACGTCGGCTTTCGGCTTGCGCCGCGCATCAACGCGGCCGGTCGCATGGACATTGCTTCGGACGTCGTCGAAATGTTTCTGTCTCGCGATCCTGCGGCGGCGAGGGTGCTGGCCGAGAAACTGCATCGCCTGAACGACGAGCGGCGAGCCGTCGAGGCAGAAGCGCTGCGGGACATTGAAGCCCGCATCGAGACTATGAGCGAAGAGGCGGAGGGGCTTGCCGCGTGCCTTGTTCTGGACGACGCAAAGTGGCATCGCGGCGTGATCGGGATACTCGCTTCCCGCGTGGTCGACCGCACCGGACGACCCACGCTGGTGCTCGCGCATGAAGACGGTCAGGCGTATGGTTCGGGACGCTCGGTTGCCGGCTTTCACTTGCTCGACGCGCTGACCGCAGTCGACGCCTCGGGGCCGGAAAAGTTGCTGACTCGCTTCGGCGGCCATGCGCACGCTGTGGGCTTTTCGCTGCCGTCGGACCGCGTCGCTGAACTGCGCGCGCGCATGACACTCGAGGCCCAGCGAGTGTTGTCCGGCCAACATGCGGTCACGGAGATGGAGTGCAATGCGGAGCTTCGTCTCACCGATCTGACCCCCGGCTTTTTCGAATGGCTTGAACGCCTCGGGCCTTATGGCAACGGAAACTCCGAGCCGCTGTTTATGTCCCATGCCGTGCGTCTTGCGGCCGCGTTCAAGGTCGTAAAAGACAAACATCTGAGGGTGGCGGTGCAGGATGGAGAGGCGCGATTTGGAGGCATGGCCTGGAGCCGCCGAACGAACTGGGCAGAGCGCGCGCAGACGTGGGGACTGGTGCCAGGTGCGCTTGTAGACCTGGCCTACCGGTTGCGTAAAAACCGCCATACCGACTTCGGCGGGTGGGAGTTGGAGATTGTCGCGATGCGTCCGGCGACTATTGCTGCGCATGAGTCTGAGAAATTTTGACTCCCAGGAGCATCGTAGAACGTCTTATATACTCGTGATTCGCCTATGGCAGAGAGATCAAAAACTTCGTCGCGCGGCCTGATCGTAGGATTGAGCGTCGCCGTCGTCCTCGCCGTCCTTCTGTTCGTCGTGCGTTCGGTCTTCCGCGAGAAGGTGGAAGTTCGCACCGCCAGCGTGGCTTACGCGCCCCTCATCAGCGTCGTTTCGACCAACGGCAAGGTAGAACCGTTAAAGGATTTCCAGGCCCACGCAGCGGCGGCCGGCGTGGTGCAGAAGGTGTACGTCGCGGTCAACGACCACGTCCAGCGCGGCCAACTCTTGTTGAAGATGGACGAGAGCGACGCGCGCAGCAAACTCGCTTCCGCGCAGGCCGCGCTCAATGCTGCGGTCCGGGACTTGGGGAACATGCAAGGCGGCGGCACGCAGGACGAGCTTCTATCGCAAGGCAACGAACTGACGACAGCGCGCGCACAGCAACAGATGGCCACCGCGGATCTGACGAAGATTGAAGCGCTACAGGCAAAGGGTTCCGCGTCCGCGAATGAAGTGGCGTCCGCCAAGCAACGCCTGGCGGACGCGCAATCGCGCATTTCGCAATTGCAGACCCGCCGCCAGGGACGTTACAGTAGCGGCGACATTGCCGCGCAGCGGTCGGCGGTCGCGCAAGCGCGAGCCGCCGTGCTGGCCGCGCAGAGCGCGTTTGGGAGCGTGGAGGTGCGGGCGCCGTTCGCGGGCAAAGTGTACTCCGTTCGCGCCGCGAATTACGACTTTGAACAGTTTGGCGATGGGCTCATCAACATCGCCGACCTGGACAACATCCAGGTGCGCGCCTTCTTCGACGAGCCGGAAATCGGCAAGCTGAGCGTGGGCCAGCCCGTGACGATCATGTGGGACGCCAAGCCCTACTCCACCTGGCACGGCCACATCAAGCAGGTGCCGACAACGGTCGTACCTTATGGCACCACACGCAACGTCGGCGAATGTCTGATCGCCGTGGACGACGCGAACGAGGAATTGCTGCCCAACACCAACGTCACGGTGAAGGTCACGGTGTCTCAGCTTGCGAACGTTCTCAGTCTTCCGCGCGAAGCACTACGCACCGAAGGGCTGAACGACTTCGTCTATCGGATCGTGGACGGTCGCCTTCACAAGACGGCGGTGCAGGTCGGAGCGAGCAACCTGACCCGCTTCCAGATTCTCAGCGGCCTGAGCGACGGGGACATCGTGGCGCTGGGTTCGCCCATCAATACCGAGCTAAAAGACGGGCTCGAGGTGAAGGCGCTCCCATAAATGACGTCTCTGATGCTGGGCAGTCTGGGGAGTAGAAGCTTGAGGATCGCGGTGATGGCGATGGCGGCAAGTATTCCCTGCGTCGCGGCGAACAAAGTTGCCGCCGACCATGCCGAGCATTCCCTGATGCTAGGGCGCGTGGACGAAGCGGTCATCGAACTGCGCCAAACCATCTCAGCGGACCCCAGCAACGGTGCGGCGCATTTGCTGCTCTGCCGCGCTTTCTACGCGCAGGAATCCGCGGCTGCGGCGGTGAGCGAGTGTGAAGCGGCGCTCGCCAACGGCCTCGCCGGCGAGAGCCGCGCGCAGGATTGGATGGGGCGAGCTTACGGTATGAAGGCCGACCGCTCCGGGCCTCTCACCGGGCTTTCACTCGCGAAAAAGGTCAAAGCCGCATTCGAGAGAGCGGTGCAGCTCGACCCGGAAAACGGCGTCGCAGCCAACGACCTGAGCGAATACTACGTTGCCGCTCCCTCGATTGTTGGCGGAGGCCTGGACAAAGCAACCTCCCTCGCGGCTCGCGTCGAATCGCGACTTCCGCAACAGGCACACCGGATGCGCGCTTTCGTGGCACGCAAGAAGAAGGATTACATCACCGCCGAGCGTGAATTCCGTGCCGCCGTCGCTGTCGCCGGACGCGCCGACGCCTGGACCGACCTCGGAGATTTCTACGCCCAGCGTGGGCAGGGTGATCAAGCCGTTGCCGCGCTGCGCCATGCGGTCGAAGCCAACGCCGCCGCGGACGCTTCGCTGCTCGATGTGGCCAGCATTCTCAGTTCGATCCACCGCGAGCCGCGCATGGCAATGCAAGCGTTGCGGCAGTACCTCGCGTCCAATGCCATGAGCGACGCCGGCCCCGCGTTCAAGGCGCATTATCAGTTAGGTAGGCTTCTGGAAGCGGAGGGCAACAGGCCCGCCGCAAAATCGGAGTACGAAGCGGCATTGGCGTTGTCGGCCAACTATGCGCCCGCCCGCAACGCGCTGCAAGCGCACTAAGGGACTACAGATGAAGACCTTGAAATTCGGTTGCCGGTCGATGCTACTGGGGGCCATCGCCTTCGCGGCCCCTTGCGCTCGCGCCCAGATCTCGCTGACAACCGCGGTCGATCTCGCGCTGCGCACCGACCCCAGGGTCAAAATAGCGCAGTCCGATCTCGACCTTGCGATGGCGAAGCTCGCCGAGGCGCATGATGTCTTCGTGCCCTCCATCACGACCGAGGGCGGAGTGGGCAAGTCGGTGGGCGTGCCTCTGGGGCTGCCCGTGGTTTACAGTATTGCCGCGCAATCTTTGGCTTTCAATTTTTCGCAACGCGACTACATCCGTGCAGCCCACGCCGGAGTCGCCGCAGCGGAGTTTGCGCTCGGCGAAGTCCGCGACACTACGGCGATGGATGCCGTCAACACATATGTTTCGTTGGACAGCGCATTGCAGCGCAAGGCCGCGCTGGCACAGGCTTCCGGCCTGGCGTCGCGGATCACGCGGATCGTTGAGGACCGCTTCGACGCGGGCTTGGAAACGCGCATCGAGGTGACGCGCTCCAAGCGCACGACGGCGCAACTTCGCCTGCAGCAACTGCGCGTTGAAGACGAAATCGCGGCCCTTTCCGCGCACCTCGCACGGCTGACCGGCCTCGGAGGGACTGGACCCGAAACCATCCACGACTCTATTCCCGAGTTCAAGCCCACCAGCATTCCCGAAGCCGTGAGCGCCGATTCCTACGGCATCCGGGCGGCGCTTGCGAATGCGACGGCAAAGCAGGAAATCGCCCGTGGAGACGCCCGCTATCGCTTGCGGCCGCAACTGGCGTTTGCGGCCAACTATAGCCGCATCGACACGGCATTCACCAACTATGCGCAGTACTACCGAGGCTTCAACACGGACGTCAACGGCAACCAGCGCAACAGCTTCAACTCGCTCAACATCGGGATCCAGATTTCTGTGCCGATCCTCGACTTGATCCACCAGGCCAAGGCGCGCGGCTCGGCGGCAGAGGCAGCCCATGCCCGCTTTCAGGCGGAGAGCGACCGCAATCAGTTTCTCGAAGGACGCCTGAAACTGCAACATGCGGCAGCGGAACTTTCGGCGCGCGCCGAAGTCGCGTCGCTCAATCGCGACCTGGCCCAGGATGAGATGGATGCCATCCATATCCAACTTCAATCGGACGCGGCGGCGAACGGCCAGCAAACTCCTCTGAGTCCAAAGGACGAGCAAAATGCGCGCCTTCAAGAGCGCCAGCGGTATTTGGAATTTCTCGACGCCGACCTGGAGTTGCGTCAAACCGAAATCAATCTCCTGAAGCAGAATGGCCAGCTTGGAGTCTGGCTGCACGGCGCGGTGGCCGCTCCCGGCGTGACGCCCGCAGCACACCCGCCCAGTTCCGCACTGCCCACTGCCCCAACGATTCCGCGCTGATGGATTCACACGCGGTCACGAGCGCCGTTCGGCATGGGCGATATGCACCGTTTCGTGTGCAGGAAAGCTAACCGAATGGTAAACTTGTGTACAGACATGCCGCCTCTTAAAACACTGCTCCTGAACCCGCCCTCCTTTGAAAACTTCGACGGTGGCGCAAGCTCCCGCTGGCCCGCCGTGCGCGAAATCGAGTCGTACTGGTACCCGGTCTGGCTCGCCTATCCCGCCGGAATGCTCGAAGGCTCGAAGCTGCTCGACGCCCCGCCGCATCACGTTACCGCCGACCAGACCATCGAGATGGCCAGGAGCTACGAGTTCCTGGTGCTGTTCACCTCGACCGTCGGCTGGCACGGCGACCACGCCCTGGCCGAAGCCATCAAGCGCGCCAACCCGACGATAAAGGTTTGCTTCGTTGGGCCGCCGGTCACGACCGACCCCGACCGCGCGCTCAACGAGTGCCCGACCCTCGACTTCGTATGCCGCCGCGAGTTCGACTTCTCCGTCGTCGAGTTTGCCAACGGCAAGCCGTTGAACGAGATTCTCGGCATTTCTTATAAGGACGCAAACGGCGTGATTCAGCACAACCCCGACCGCCCGCAGGTTGAAGACCTCGACGCCATGCCCTGGGCGACCAAAATTTACAAGCGCGACATGGACGTGACGCGCTACAACGTGCCATTCCTTCTGCACCCGTACATTTCGCTCTACTCGACCCGCGGTTGCCCGGCGCAATGCACGTTCTGCCTCTGGCCACAGACTCTGAGCGGCCATGCGTGGCGCAAGCGCTCGACCGACGACGTTGCCGCCGAGATGAAGTGGGCGAAAGAAAACTTTCCCCACGTCAAGGAGTTTTTCTTCGACGACGACACGTTCAACATCCAGAAAGTCCGCACCATTGAGCTTTGCGGAAAATTGAAGCCGCTGGGACTTACGTGGTCTTGCACGTCGCGCGTCACGACCGACCGCGATACCTTGAAGGCGATGAAGGAAGCGGGCTGCCGGTTGCTCATCGTTGGGTTTGAATCGGGCGATCCGCAAATCCTCAAGAACATTAAGAAGGGCGCGACGGTCGAACGCGCGCGCGACTTTGTGAAGGACTGCCACGACCTCGGCCTCATCATCCACGCCGACTTCATCCTCGGCCTGCCGGGCGAGACGCGCGAATCGATCCGCAACACCATCGACTTTGCTAAGTCGCTCGATTGCGAAACGATTCAGGTGTCCATCGCGCACGCCTATCCGGGCACGGAGTTCTACGACTTCGCCGCCAAGAACGGCTACATCACCAACGAAAAAATGGAAGACGGCGGCGGCCACCAGATGGCCCACATCGAGTACCCCGGCCTTCCGGTCGAGTACGTCATGGAAATGGTGCACAAGTTCTACGACGAATATTACTTTCGCCCCAAGGCCGCATTCCGCGTGGTCTGGAAGGCAGTTGTGAACCGCGACGTGCCGCGTCTTTACGTCGAAGCCAAGAGCTTTATGAAGCTACGCTCTCAGCGCAACAAGGCTTCGCGGAAGATGAAGGAAGACAACGCGCTGAAGGCACAGGAATCCGTCAGCATGAACGCGTAGTAGTTTAAAACCTGAGATACTGAGGCGGTCAGCAACCATTGCTGACCGCCCTTTTATTTCCTGAAGGACTCCGATGAAACGCTTTTATCAATCGATGGAACCGTTGGCTGTAATACAGGCGGGAGTTTTCTCTGTGCTGGCATGGTCAAATTGGCGTTGGAGTCACCATCCTGTTATGGCGGGGCTCGACCTTCTGCTCGTTGCGCTTTCTGTTCTATCCCTAGCGACAAATTGGACGCTTAGCGACGTCGGTGTCTCGCAACGCAGGTTTCTAAGGAACCGGAGAGTGAATTGGCGCGATATTGTGTCAGTGAGAGAAAAGCCTGCTTCATTTCTCAGCGCCTATATCGAGATTATCTCGAATGATGGCAGCGTTTTGAAAGCTATGCCGACGCGGCAGGCTCGTTTTCTCGACGAGATTGAGGCGCATGTCGCGCCGGGCGTGGTGGCTCGTTTGTAAAACATGGGGATCAGCAGTTACCGGTGCAGTCCTTACCGGCAGCGCGCCACGGCATTCGGCGACATTGACTGCTGTCAGCAGGAATGGTATTACTTTTTACAGAAAGTAAGGAGTGGACGATGAAATCTAGCTTAACCACAAAAGGGCAGACCACAGTTCCCAAAGAAGTCCGCGACTTCCTGAAGTTGAAACCGGGTTCTAACATCAAGTGGTTCGTCAATCTTTTCGGCCATGTCGAAATACGCCCCACCATCCCCATCTCGGCTCTCAAGGGGATGCTGAAATATTCCGGACCACCTATAAGCATTGAAGACATGGATCCTGCAAACTTCGGCCGGACTCGGGCCAAGCGGAAGGTTTCCAGGGCCAAATGAAGGGTCTCGATACCAATGTCGTGCTCCGTTATCTTTTGCAGGACGATCGAGCGCAGGCAGCGACGGTGAACAAATTGATGGAGCAGCTTGGAGGGCCTGATGGCCCGGGGTTCATCAGTCTTCCCACCATGCTCGAAGTCGCGTGGGTACTGCGCAGCCGCTACCGGATGGCGCGGTCCGAGGTGGCGACAGCGCTTGATTCGCTTCTCTCGACCGACGCGCTTCTCATTCAAAACGAGCGCGAACTTTTTACCGCAGTGGCCTCACTGCGAGAAGATCTGGGCTCATTTGAGGACGCGCTCATCGGTGCGCTTGGCCAATGGATCGGCTGCACGGTCACCCTCACTTTCGACAAGAAAGCTTCCCGCCTCCCCGGCTTTGAACTCGTTCCATGAAACACACCCTCAAACCGTCACAATACGCCGTCCTCATCGCCATCATGCTCACCGCGTCGGTGGGCGATTCCCTGCTCGCGCGCGGAATGGCGCAGGTTGGTGCGGTCGATATGCAGCACCTCGACCTGCTCTGGCACGCCCTTTTCAACCCCTTCGTCGATGCGGGCATCGTGCTGCTCATCGGCTTCTTCGCGTGCTATACGACCGCACTGAGCTGGGCCGATCTCTCTTTCGTCATGCCTGCAACGGCGTTTGGTTACGTCGTCATCGCTCTGCTTGGCCGCTTCTGGCTGCATGAGCAACTGTCGCTCTCGCGCTGGGCGGGCATTGCGCTGATCGTCTGCGCTGTCGGCTTCGTCGCGGGCGGTCCGTCGCGGACGGAGCATCCCGAACTCGACCAGATGGATGCCGGAGCGGGGCGTTGATACATTTCGCGCTGCACTCCGGCCAGATGCTCAAGGTGTGGGGCGTCATCGCCTTCGTCGCCGCGCTGGCGGTGGCGGGCGAGGTGCTGATCGCCTCTGGAATGCGCGACCTCGGCGACCTCGACAACATCCGCGCGCGCAGCGGGTTGCTCGGAACCATTCGCGCGGTGCTGACAAACGTAAAGTTCGTCATCGGCGCACTGTGCATGGCGTTCAACTTCTTTGCCATGCTGTTTGCGCTGAGCATCGCCGACCTTTCGCTCGCGGGACCCGCGATCGCGTCGCTAACGTACATCGGCAATGCCATCGCGGCGAAGCTGGTACTCGGTGAAAAGGTAGACCAACGGCGATGGCTGGCAACGGCTTTCGTCGCCGTGGGAGTTGTGCTGCTGACACGCTGAAGTGACTCGCGTTGCACTGGCCCATGACGTCGATTCAGGCAAGCCCCTTGACAGCCCGTTTATAATGAAATTCAGCACGAGACAGTGAAACCCTTCGGCCCGGCCACCGCCGGGCCGTCGCATTTAGCTCATAAGTCCAATGTTCTCCGGACTTTGCAACCAACATCTTTGTTTTCAGGACTTTACCGTTACCAGCGACATGAAGTCCAAAGCTAAGTCCAATATTCTCCGGACTTTGCAAGTAATGCCGGGGTGGGGTAATCGGCTTTCAGGCCGAGAGAAATCGCATCAGCCCGCTAGCGGGCAGGTCGGGCGAGAGGAATTCGGCGGCGGTTCCTGCGGCCCGAGAAACCGCCTCCGCAGCCAACCGGCCACTGCGGACGGCGCCTTCCATGGTCGAAGGCCAACCGGTGCGTGTCCAGTCGCCCGCAAGAAAAAGGCCAGAGCTGACGGTTGCCGCTGCGGGCCGGTAGGCATCCAGGCCGGGCGTTACAGAGAACGTCGCGCGCGCTTCTTTGAGGATCCCGAATTTTATCAACCGCGCTTCGCGGACGGTAGGGAAAAACCGTGCCAGCTCTTCCAGCGCTGAAGCGAAGATTTGTTCGCGGGTCTGCGAAAGCTCGGCAAACGACGCGCTGATAACGAGTTCCAAGTATTGTCCAGAGGTCGTTCCGTGCGAGGGTTCGTCGCGGCGAATGCGCGACTTGTTGAACATCCATTGGATGCGCGTGTCGAGCAACGCAACGTGCTCGAGCTCCGTGATCTCGCGGTCGAACCAGAGATGCAGCGTGCTGATTGGCGAATGCGTAAAGTGCTGGAAGAGCGGGAGGGTTTGCGCACGGGCGGGTTCGTTTTCAGGCAACGTTTCGAGCAAACACGCGGCCTGCTCGAAAGGCACTGCAAGAACGAGGTTGTCCGCGCTGTGAATCGTGCCGTCGGTGATGGTCGCCTGCCATCGACCGTCGGCGAGACGCGCAAGAGAGTCCGCTCCGGTGCGGAGATGCAGCGCAGTTCCCTGTTGCTCGGCGAGTTTTGCGGCCGCAGCGTAAAAGTCCGAAAGCGGCTGGGTGGGAATGCCGAGTCGCCCGCCCCGAGCGGATTTCAGGAACGATTCATAGAAGACTTGCGCGGCGTAGCGCGTAGAGCAGCGGTCGAAGCTATCGTTGAGTGTTGCCACAACGATCGGCTCCCAGAAGTGGCGAATGGCGCGGTCGGTTTGATGCGTACGGGCGAGCCACGCTGAGAAGGGTTCGGCGTCGCTGGTTGGATAGCCGCGCAGAAACTGCGTCAGACCAAACGCGATGCGGGTCTTATCGCGCAACGTCAGCATGAGTGCGCGGAGAAACGCGTCGGCATAATGCGCTGGAGACGACAGCGGGCTAGAACGTATGACGGAGCGTGTTGTCTTTCTTCCCTCGCTGGCGGGCTCGAGGAAGTTGATTTCGTCATACCAGCGAATATGTTTGTCCGCTCCGCATAGGCGGCAAAGATCGACGAGATTGGTGCAGCAACCGAGCAGCACATGCTGTGAGTCGATCACCTCTTCGAGCGCGGGATGCGGATAGGAGTAAGCGCGACCGCCAACGTAGGGTTTTCGCTCCAGCAGCGCTACTTTCCCGCCCGCGCCGGAGAGCGCGACGGCCGCGGAGAGGCCCGCTGCGCCTGCACCGATGACAATGACATCGTTATGGTTCTGGGCGCTCATCGCAATACACGCGCCTTGAAGGATTGGGCCGCGCCGCCGGCGAGGATCCTCAACTTCTCGCTGGTCGGAACGGAGACGCGACCACGAAAGACTGCGCCAGGATTGCGAGCGATGCGGTCGAGCAGGCGATGGTAGATGCGGACCAACACGAGCATCGCAGGCCGGGAGTCGACGTCGAGCAACGGAATCAACTCGTCGGAAGAACGATACATTGCCTGCGCGTGTTTTTCGAGCGCGCGCAAAAGAGACAAATCTTGATCTACCGGTTGATGCCCGGCGTTCAACTGCACGATGCGTTGAGGATCGAGGCCGTGCTCGGCGAACAAATCTTCGGAAATATAAATTCGCCCACGCTCCGCGTCTTCGCGCACGTCGCGGAGAATGTTCGTCAGCTGAAATGCGATGCCGGTGTCGATGGCCAACTGTTCCGCGCGACGGTCGGAATATCCAAATATCCGAATGCAAACCAAGCCAACGACGGAGGCCACGAGGTAGCAGTAATGATGCAGAGCGGCAAAAGTCTCGTAGATTTGCACTTGGCGTGTGTGCCCTTCGCCGACGTGCAAAACGAGCGTGCGAACGCCCTCGGGTTCCGGATCGAGGTCAAGTGTCGTACCGGCGACGAGTTGCTCCAACAACTCGTTTGAAATTTCAAACCGTCTCTGCGTGTCATTGAGCGCGATGAAGACGGGGTCGTTGCTGGGTTGAATGCGTGATGCACGCCACGAGGCAGTCCACACGCTCATCGCATCGCGTCGCGTTTTGAGTGGCAACGATTCATCGTCCGCGAGGTCGTCGGCTTTACGCATAAAAGCGTAGACGGCGCACATCGCGTCCGATTTATGCTGCGGCAACACGCGAAAGGCGTAGTAGAAATTCTTCGCATCGCGTTTCGCGATGGCGCGACAGGCGGCGTAGGCGGCGGTAAGTCGCGCGTCCTTCATGGACGCACCTTTTGCACGCTGCGTTTGCGGGTCAGCGCAACCGCAGCAATCTTTCCGGTCAGCGCGCCAAGAAGAAGTCTAACCTTCGTTGGCTTCGTGACGACCGGGCGACGGCGGAGCGTGTCGTAGTTCTGCCCGGCAATGGTATTCAAAATTGCGTGGCCGCCTTGCACGAAGAGCGAAAGTGTCGCGGCAAGATCGCGGTCGACGAGTTGGACGAGGCGCTTGCCGCGCATGAGGCGCGCGTGCGCGTCGTCGACCAGAAACTTCATCATGGAGCGAAAGTTTTCATCAAAGCGACGCTCATGAATTTGCTGGTCGGTGACGCCGAACTCCGCCATCACGTCGGCGGGTAGATAGCGCCGACCCCGGTCGTCGTCTTCGACCACATCCTGATAGAAATTAGCCAACTGGAGCGCCGTGCAGATGTCGTCCGAAAGCGCGAAGCATTCCGGCGAGCGATAGCCTGCGACCAGCAGCACCATGCGGCCGACGGGGTTTGCCGAGTTGCGCGAGTAGCGTTCGAGGCTGGCAATCGACGCATGGTGCGTCACGACCTGGTCCTGCTCAAACGCCGAAACCAGATCGTCGAACGGCTCGCGAGGCAGTTGACATGCGGCGATTGTCGGTTGAAGAGCGACAAAGACGGGATGCCTCGACGCCGCTGGGCTATCAAAGCATTGGTGCAGCATGGCGCGCCACTGGGCGAGCAGGCGCGTTGCCGTCGCGGAGTCCGCAACTTCATCGCCGAGGTCATCCGATGCGCGGCAGAACGCGTAGATGCTGTGGAAGTGGGGACGCAGAGCCGCTGGGAGAAACAGCGTCGCAACGTGAAAATTTTCGTAGTGCGTGGTTGCGAGGTGTTTGCACCACATCCGGGCCTGCGCCAGCGTGGGTCTGACAGACGGCGTTTGATACGCAGCGGGAGCGCCTACAAGTTTGTCGTCTACTTTTTCGGCGTGAATGAGATTGGCTGTCATGGTCGCACCTCGCGCCCATGCGGAAAGATTGCCGTCTTGATGTCCGGCGCGATGCCCTCGACCGGGCGCACCATCATGCGGGCAAAGACGTCAGGCAGGTTTTCGAGGGTCGCCGTTCCGGTGATGAAATCCTGGCACCGGAATCGACTCGAGCGGAGGAGGTCGAATGCCTTGCGGGCGATCGCCGGGGTGTGGTGAAAACTCGCCTTGAGCGTCAGGTCGGAGTAGTGCAGCAGATTGGTGTCGAACTCCACCGTCGACCCGGCGGGCGGACCGCCGAAGAGGTTGACGAGTCCGCCCTTGCGCGCCATCTGTGTGGCCCACTGCCAGGCTTGAGGAGTCGCAACGGCCTCGATGACGATGTCCGCGCCGCGGCCTTCAGGCGTGAGCGCACGTGCGGCGGCGATGGGGTCGGCTACGTCGCCGATGCGCACGACTTGTTCGGCTCCGAAATGCTGCGCGGTCTGCACTTGGTCGCTGCGTTTGACGATGGCTGTTACGTGGACTCCTGCGAGCGAGGCCGCATGGATGAACAGCAGACCGATAGGACCGGCACCGAGCACGATCATTGTGTCACCGGGCTGCGCGTTCGACTCCTCAAGGCCGCGCAGGACGCACGCCAGCGGTTCGATCAAAGCGGCGTGCTCGAACGGCATCGCTTCGGGCACCGCCAGAGTGTTCTTCGCAACGATGCGCGCGGGGATTCGTATGTATTCGGCGTAAGCGCCGTTGTTGAAGAGCAGATCGTCGCAGAGGTTCTGCTGGCCGTGCAGGCAGAAAAAGCAAGCATCGCAGGGCGCGGAGTTGAGTGGAACGACACGGTCGCCAACCGTGAAGTTGGCAACGCCTGCGCCGATGCTCGCGACGATTCCCGCGACTTCGTGACCAAAGAGGCGATCAGGGGTCAGCATTTTGGCGTGATAGCCGCGGCGATAGACCTTCAGGTCGGTCCCGCAGGTCAGCGCCGCCTCTACTCGCAGCACAAGTTCGCCCGGTCCCGCGGTGGGAACGGGGACGCGCTCCACCCGGAGGTCTTCCTTGCCGCGCAGCACGGCTGCTGTCATAAGTTCAGGCATCGCTTTATTTTCGCACTTCGCGCGGCATTCCCGCGCGTTGCTCGGCCGCTCGCACCCGCGCGGACACGTCCGCATCTGATACTCTGAGCCTCGCGAAGCCTTAATGAATTTCCTCTCTCCAGAGTCCTATGCCAAGCGCACCGTCGCCTCCGTGCAGGAGTATGCGCTGCTGGCGGGCCGCGCGGTGGGGAACATCTTCAGCGGGAAGCGTTATTGGGCTGATATTTTCACCCAGATGGACTCGATCGGTGTCGGTTCGCTTCCCATCGTTATTCTGACCGGCTTTTTTACAGGTTGCGTGCTGGCGCTGCAGGCCGCCGTGTCGCTCAAGGAGTTTGGCGCGGTCGGTATGACCGGACGCCTAGTCGCGCTTTCTATGGTCAAGGAGCTGGGCCCAGTGCTGACTGGCCTGATGGTTTCGGGGCGCAACGCTTCGGGCATGGCGAGCGAAATCGGCTCGATGAAAGTGTCCGAGCAGATTGACGCGATGCGCGCGCTGGGCACCGACCCGATCCGCAAACTGGTGACGCCGCGTTTGGTGGCGACGGTCGTCATGCTGTTCTTCCTGACCATCATCTCGGATGCCTGCGGGACCGCGGGTGGCGCGCTTGTCTCGGTCTACCTCCTTCGGCTGAATGGTTCGACGTTCTTTCATACCGCGTACATGGCACTAGACCACGGAGACGTCATCGGGGGCTTGGTCAAGCCGCTTTTCTCGGGCTTCATTATTGCAACCATCGGTTGCTACTACGGGATGACGACCACGGGCGGGACGCAGGGCGTGGGTCGCGCGACGACCCAAGCCGTCGTAGTGTCGTCGGTGCTGATCATTCTGGTCGACTTCCTCGTCACGCAACTCATGATCGGGATATTCGGCAGGTAACGCGATGAACTCCATTTACCTGAAGCGGACTCCGGTGGAGCTTGAAGATGCCACTCCGATGGTCGAGTTCCGAAATGTCTCACTGAAGTTCGATGACAATCAGGTGCTCACCAAAATCGGCTTTCGGGTGATGCGGGGCGAAACGCGCATCATTCTCGGTCCGGCGGGCGTGGGCAAAAGCGTGCTGATGAAGCTTGCTAACGGTCTGCTCGAACCCGACTCGGGCGACATTCTTATCTTCGCCAAATCGCTGCGGGCGATGACCGATGCAGAGGTCTATGAGATGCGCGCACACGTTGGCATGGTGTTTCAGGAGAGTGCGTTGTTCGACTCGCTGACCGTAGAAGACAATGTGGCTTACCGACTCATCGAAGAGCGTGTGGACGAGAAGGAAACTCACGATCGAGTGCTTGAAGCCTTGCGGTTCGTTGAACTGGAGAAGGCCATCGCGAAGTTTCCTTCTGAGTTAAGCGGAGGGATGCGGCGGCGCGTTTCCATCGCGCGCGCCATCATCAACAAGCCCGACCTGATCCTTTACGACTCGCCGACAGGCGGTCTCGACCCGATTACCTCAACGACGATCATCGAGTTGGTCATGAAGCAGCGCGACGTTTCGCACACAACTTCCCTGTTGATCACGCACCGTTTGCAGGACGCTTTCATGTTGGCCACGCACCGTTACAACCCCGAGCGTGGGCACATGGAAAAGATCCCCAATGGCGGCATTGACGACAGCACGAAGTTTCTAGTGCTGCATGAGGGACGTGTGGTGTTCGATGGAACGACGCTGGAATTAGTTCGGACTGAAGACCCGTGGCTGAAGCAATACATCACCTAAAACATTGCAGCTCTGGCGGATTTGGACTTAGGTCTTCGGAATGGTGACGGGAGCGGGAGTGGCTGAAGTGGGAGTGGACGAGGTGTCTCCGGCAGCGTCTTCGCCGTAGGTGGCGTAGGGTTCCGGTTCGGTGCTGGTAGGGATGGTTTTCAAGGTCACGAGGTCGGCCTGAACCTGTGCCCAACGCGCCGGGTCTTGCTTGGTGATGATGGGCGAATCGGAATTGGCATAGTAGGCCAGGATGTCTTCCTTGATGGCGGGAGGAATGGGGCCTTCGGGTTTGAGTGCGAGGCGATGCACGAGGTCGGCGTAGGTGTCGTCGGTGAGCCTGTAACCGCCTGGCCTGACCACGAAACCGGTATCGAGGTCGCGGTTGGCGAGCGGGTGGCGAGGATCGCTGGACTGGCGTGGAATGGCCTGGTTGGCGGCTGGGTTAGCGACGGCAGGTTGGCTTGGGGACGGATCGGAGGCAGTATCCGCGGCGGCTGCGAGGGCGGCGGAGGGTACCGTGGTTGGGGGAGGGGTGAAACGATTGAGCAGACGACGCAGAGCTTTAACCGACAAGGCAACGCTGTGCAGGTAGAGCGCCTCGGTGGCGGTGGTGGGGCCTTTGATGGCCGCGAGTTTCAGCGGGCCGAACTTGGGGATGATGTACAGAATCCCTGCGAGCGTGTAGGTTCCAATGCCGTTCTTGCTGCGGTACAAGTCCCAGTTGTTGTCGACTGAAACCATCGTCGTTTTCTTGAGGAGTTCGGCGACTTCTGGCGTCATCGGGTCGGCGGGCTCATGTTTGCGGTGCAGGATGGTGAGTGCGTAGGCGATGCGCGGAATGAAGGACCGCACCGCAAAACGATACCCCCCAACGTTGATGCGTCGGCCGCGGGTGCCGGAGAAGTCTTCCGTCAGGCCGTAAGTTTGATAGAACGCCAACGCAACCTGTTTGACGGGAACTTCAAGGCCAATGTGTTTCAGATAACGCGACGGAGCAACGCGATGATGCGCGATTTCGTTGATGTCGAAGGCAAACTCGGTTTGAACGTGTTGGTGCTCGCCCTCCGCGTAGTTCACCACTCTACCGTAGCGGGCTTCGAGCTTGGGGAACTCCTGGGGAACAGCGAGGTTCGTGGCCAGCGAGTGGCCGACCGTGTCGCCGATATAGTGCGAGAGCGCGCCGACGGCGAAGGCCAGTTCGTCGGCGTTACCGGCGTTGCGGAAGAGGTTGACGACGAAGTCGCCGGTGCGGACGTAGTGGGTGAGATTGGAGAAGTTCTTGTCGCCGAAGGGATAGTAGCCGATGTCCTGAATGACGCAGCCGCCGTAGGCATAGGCGCGGGCGTGCTCAATCTGCTCTGGCGTGAGCGTGGGGTAGCGGCTCAGCAGCAGCGGAACGATGGAATCTTTCCAGGTGAGGTCGATGAGTTGCTCATGGGTCAGCAGCGAATACGCGCGGCCGGCGTTGCCGAAGGAGCAGAACAGAAGAATCGGGAGAAAAACGAGAGATCGAAGCCGAGCCAGATATTTCACCTCCCAATAGTAGATGAAAGAAATGGCCGCGGGCCTGTCGGGAGTCTATCGAGACGGATGTGGGGCTTGGCGAGAGCAGGGGCATCGCAACACCAATTGGCCTTGCGTATATTCTGTTGCCGGCGATACTTTCGAACCGCTGTGGCGATGCGGAACTTGGATACTGAAAGGCGGACCCGCTTGCTCTCACCCCCCTCTGCGTCCATTCTGCGCAAGCATATTCAGGTGCGGGGAATCGTGCAGGGGGTGGGGTTTCGCCCGTTTGTGTATGGACTGGCGAAGTCTCTGAAGCTGTCGGGGTATGTCTTTAATTCGTCGGCGGGTGTGACGGTCGAGGTTCAGGGCAGTAACGCCGATATCGAAAGTTTCATTCGTGCGTTGAGTGCGGACGCGCCCAAGCTCGCGGAAATTACCGACGTGACCATTACCGACGCCGAGGTTCGCGAGGGGGACGCATTTTCGATTCTCGCGAGCAAGTATGAAGCCTCGGAGTTTGTGCTGGTCTCGCCGGATGCGGGAACGTGCGACGACTGCTGGCGCGACTTTGGCGATGTCGAGAACCGCCGGTTCGGCTATCCGTTTACTAATTGCACCAACTGCGGGCCGCGCTACACAATTATCGAGGACATCCCCTACGATCGCGCCGCGACGACCATGGCCTCGTTCACGATGTGCAGCGCATGCCGGATAGAGTATGAAGACCCCGGCGACCGGCGGTTTCATGCGCAACCGAACGCCTGCGCGATGTGCGGGCCTTCGCTGTGTCTGGTGCCGCGGGGCACGGCACTCTCGGGATGTACGTTTGTGGCGGACGAGTCTTTGCGAATGATTCGCGAGGCGCGAGCGTTGCTGCGCGCTGGAAAGATCCTGGCGGTGAAGGGACTGGGCGGATTTCTGCTGGCGTGCGATGCGACCAACGATTCGGCTGTTGCAGAGTTGCGACAACGCAAATGGCGGCCTGCGAAGCCCTTCGCGTTGATGGTGCGCGATGTGACTGCGGCGAGAGAATTGTGCGTGGTTTCGGCGGTCGATGAGGCGGCGTTGCTGAACCTGCGGCGACCGATAGTGGTGCTGCCAGTTCGCGAGGAGACCGGACTGTCGCAATCGATTGCGCCCGGCAACAATACGGTCGGCGTGATGCTGCCGTATACGCCGCTGCACTATCTGCTGTTCAGCGATTCGCCGGGAGCGGAGAGCGTGTTCCCTGCTCTGGTGATGACCAGCGGCAACCTGAGCGAGGAGCCGATTGTCATTTCCAACGAGGAAGCGCTCGCGCGGCTGGACGCTATCGCAGACTGGTTTCTGCTGCACAATCGCGACATTGCCACGCGCGTGGACGACTCGGTGGTGCGGACTTTCGAGGGACACGAGCGCGTGCTGCGGCGATCGCGCGGCTTCGTTCCGCAGGCCATCGACCTGGGTACTCCAATGCAGGAAGTGCTGGCGTTCGGGGGCGAGTTGAAGAACACGTTCTGCCTCACCAAAGACCGCTTCGCCATCCTCAGCCAGCACATCGGCGACCTCGAAAACTACGAGACCATGCGTTTCTTCGAGGAGACGCTGGCGAAGATGAAGCGGCTTTTCAGGGTCGAGCCGAAGGCGGTCGCGCATGATCTGCACCCTGGGTACATGAGCACGCGGATGGCGCTGGCGTCCGAGATCGAGCGCAAAATTGGCGTACAGCATCATCACGCGCACATCGCCAGTTGCATGGCCGAAAACCACTTGCAGGGTCCGGTGATCGGCGTTGCGTTCGACGGGACGGGGTACGGTACGGATGGGCTAATCTGGGGCGGCGAGTTTTTGGTTGCGGATTATGCGGGCTTTACGCGTGCGGCGCATCTGCGCAACGTGCTGCTGCCTGGGGGCGATGCGGCAGTGCGGCAACCGTGGCGCATGGCAGTCAGCTATTTGCGCGACACGTTTGGGGAGGAGTGGCCGCGTACGCTGCCCTGCTTTCGCAGTGTCCCCGAGCGGCAGATTGCGCTGGTGGATGCGATGCTTTCGCGGCGCGTCAATACAGTTGAAACGTCGTCGTGCGGGCGGCTGTTCGATGCCGTTGCAGCGCTGGCGGGGATGGGCGGCGAGGTGACGTTTGAAGGACAGGCTGCCATCGCCCTCGAGTGCGCCGCGAAGCCGGAGGATGGACGCTACGGTTACGACATTCAAGGGGCCGAAACGCTGGTAGTAGACTTCCGTCCGATGATCGCGGAGATCGTTGCAGATGTGTCTAGAAACGTCGCGGCAGGTGACATTTCGAGCCGCTTTCACAACACGCTGAGTGCGGCAGTCGGCGATGTTTGCGAGCGCATTCGCGAGGCCACCGGACTCGACCAGATTTGCCTCAGCGGAGGCACGTTTCAGAACGTTTATCTTTTGCATCGAACGGTACAGGATTTGCGCGGGCGCGGATTCGGCGTATTCTTACAGTCCGTGGTGCCTGCGAACGATGGCGGCATCGCTTTAGGTCAAGCGGCGATCGCCAACGCGTTGCTGCAAAGGGGAGATTAGATGTGTCTGGCCATACCTGGTAAAGTTCTTGAAGCCTACGACAGTCGCGGCATGAGGATGGCGAAAGTGCAGTTCGGCGGCATCACGCGCGAGGCCTGTCTGGAGTACGTCCCAGAGACGTTGGTGGGCGATTACGTACTGGTGCATGTGGGCTTCGCGATCAGCCGCGTCGACGAGGCTGAGGCCGAACGCACGTACCAGGCGCTGCGCGAACTCGATCAACTGACCGAGTTGGAGACGCCTGTGGTCGAAGAGATAGAACCCGGAGGGTACCGACAATGAAGTATCTCGATGAGTATCGCAATGGTCCAATTGCGGCCAAAATTGTCGACGAAATCCGCCGCGTCCAAACGCGGCCTTGGGTGCTGATGGAAGTCTGCGGCGGACAGACGCACTCCATCGTCAAGCACGGCCTAGACCACCTGCTGCCCGAAGGCATTGAACTGGTGCATGGGCCGGGCTGCCCGGTGTGCGTGACGCCGCTGGAGATGATTGACAAGGCGCACGCGATTGCGAAGAAGCCAGGCGTTATTTTTTGCTCCTTCGGCGATATGCTGCGTGTGCCGGGGTCGGACGGCGACCTGTTCACGATTAAGTCGCAGGGCGGGGATGTGCGGGTCGTCTATTCGCCGCTCGACTGTTTGAAGATCGCGCGCAGCAATCCGGATAAGCAGGTGGTCTTTTTTGCAATTGGTTTTGAGACCACCGCGCCCGCTAATGCGATGCTGGCCTGGAGAGCGCGCGAAGAGGGCGCGAAGAATGTATCGCTGCTGGTGTCGCATGTGTTGGTCCCGCCGGCGATGGCGGCGATCCTGGCGTCGCCGGAGAATCGCGTGCAGGGCTTTCTGGGGCCGGGACACGTGTGCGCGGTGATGGGATATAGCGAGTACGAGCCGCTGAGCGCGCGCTTCAAAGTGCCGATCGTGATTACGGGATTCGAGCCGCTGGACATTCTGCAAGGCACGCTGATGACGGTGCGCCAACTGGAGGAAGGCCGCGCGGTGGTCGAGAACGAATATTCGCGGATTCTCAATCGCGACGGCAACCCGACTGCGCAGAAGTTAGTCGCCAGCGTATTCGATATTGGCGACCGCAAATGGCGAGGCATTGGGACCATCGCCCAGAGCGGCTACAGATTGCGCCGCGAGTTTGCCGAGCATGATGCGGAGAGGATTTTCAACGTCGATGACATCGACACTAAAGAGCCGGAAGCGTGTATCAGCGGGCAGATTCTGCGCGGCATCAAGAAGCCGCACGACTGTGCGGCTTTTGGAACGATTTGTACGCCGCAGCGCCCGCTGGGCGCGACCATGGTCTCCGCCGAGGGCGCGTGCGCGGCCTACTACACTTACGGGCGGCATCTGGAGCAACATCGCGCGCAGTTGGGGGCGGCGCAGTTGGTCAGCGTTGAATCTCTTGTGGGTGCGGCATGACGGCAGCATCGGGCGAGGCCGACCGCGACGCTGAAGTCGAACCAGCGGATGGAGCGCCTTCGATCATGTTTGGCTCCTGCCCCATCCCCATTTTTGAGCATAAGCAGATCGTGTTGGGACATGGGAGCGGCGGCAAACTCACGTCGGAGTTGATCGACACGATTTTCCGTCCGGCGTTTCGCAATCCCATCCTCGACAAGCTGGACGACCAGGCAGTGTTGACCATCGGCGGCGCGCGCCTCGCGTTCACCACAGACTCTTTCGTCGTCACGCCGATATTCTTCCCCGGTGGAGACATTGGACGCATCGCCGTGAATGGGACCGTCAACGACCTCGCCATGAGCGGCGCTCGTCCGCTATATCTTTCCGCCGCGTTCATTCTTGAAGAGGGATTGGCAACGGTCGATCTGCGGCGCGTGGTAGAGTCCATGCGCGCCGCCGCTGAAGAAGCGGGCGTGCAGTTTGTGACTGGCGACACCAAGGTCGTGAATCGCGGCAAGGGCGACCAGATTTTTATTACAACCACAGGCATTGGAGTCATCGAAGACGGGTTGAACATTTCAGCCGACCGCGCCCGCCCGGGGGACAAGATCATCCTGAGCGGGTTCATCGGCGACCATGGCATGGCGATCATGTCGCAGCGCGAGAACCTCGAGTTTGAAGGCGCGATCGAGAGCGACTGCGCGTCCCTGAACGGACTGGTCGCCAGCATGATCGCCACTCCATCAGAAGGCGCGCGCGATTTCATTCACGTTTTGCGCGACCCCACACGCGGCGGCGTCGCGACCACACTCAACGAAATTGCCAAACGCGCCAACGTGGGCATGATGCTGCGCGAGCAATCGGTTCCCGTCCGCGAGTCGGTCAAAGGGGCCTGCGAAATCTTGGGCCTTGACCCGCTTTACGTCGCGAATGAAGGTAAGTTGCTCGCGCTGGTCGCACCGGAGATGGCCGAGGAAGTGCTGCGACAGATGCGTCGCCACGACCTCGGGAAGGATGCCGTCATCATCGGCGAAGTGGTCGACGAGCATCCCGGCATGTTGCTGATGAAGACGGAAATCGGCGGCACCAGGGTGCTCGACGTTATGTTCGGTGAACAGTTGCCGCGCATCTGCTGATGTGTAGTCCTGTGGATATTTCCCCTGCATTGCCGAATTTAGACGAAAGTGCGGGCAAAATGCACCATTCGGGGACCGTTTGACTTTTTTGCGCGCATTGGCGTAGTGTCTCCGTTATCGAAGGGGCGTACGGGGTCCTCTTCCGGTTCCGAAGCAATGGACTTGTCCCTTCTCCATTCCGTTCCGCAAGCTCCATCTACAATTTGTGTGCCCACACGTCTGCCACCTTTCCGGTGGCTAAACTTTTTGCTGTCTCCGCGCCATTTTGCATCACACATTTCAATCTGCACGAGCTTTAGGTTGAAGGAGAGTATTCATGCCTGAGAAAGCCAGCAAGATCACCAAGCCACCCGCCGTTTCCGACGTTCACATCCTCTGGATCACAGCCGGCCTCAGTTGCGATGGCGACAGCGTTTCGATCACAGCGGCAGAGCAGCCCAGCATCGAAGACGTTCTACTCGGCGCGATTCCTGGGCTCCCCAAAGTGCATCTCCACAATCCTGTGCTGGCCTATGAAAACGGCGACGAGTTCATGCAGTTTTTCTACGACGCCGAAGCTGGGCGTCTGGAACCGTTTGTGTTGGTGATTGAAGGCTCAATCCCCAACGAAGAGATAAAAAAGGAAGGCTACTGGGCCGCGATGGGGACCAACCCTGACACGGGTCAGCCCATCACCACCTGCGAATGGATCGACCGCCTCGCGCCGATGGCGACAGCGGTGATCGGCGCGGGAACGTGTGCGACCTACGGTGGCATTCACGCCATGGCCGGCAACCCGACGGGCTGCATGGGCCTGGCCGATTATCTCGGCTGGGATTGGCGCTCAAAGGCCGGGTTGCCGATCATCAACGTTCCCGGCTGCCCGGTCCAGCCGGACAACTTCATGGAGACGGTGCTGTACCTGCTGTATCAGGTTGCCGGACTCGCGCCGATGATTCCGCTCGACAAGCAACTACGGCCGACGTGGCTGTTCGGCAAGACGGTGCATGAGGGCTGCGACCGCGGTTCGTACTACGAGCAGGGCGACTTCGCCAGCGAGTATGGCTCGTCGAAATGCCTTGTCAAGCTCGGCTGCTGGGGACCAGTAGTGGATTGCAACGTGACCAAACGCGGCTGGATGCGCGGGATCGGCGGCTGCCCCAACGTGGGCGGGATTTGCATTGGCTGCACGATGCCCGGATTCCCCGACAAGTTCATGCCCTTTATGGATGAGCCGCCGGGAGCGCTGATTTCCTCAGCCGCCATTGGAGTGTACGGGCGCACCATCCGCGCGCTGCGGTCCATAACCAACTCCACGGTAAATAAGGAACCGAAGTGGCGCCACAGCCGACCGGAGCTGACGACCGGCTATCAGCCCACGACATATTGACGACCTATTGAAGCGAACGCAATTTGAAGTGAAGGTACTGACCGAAAGGACATACAGATGGCCGCGTATCCAGAAACCTTGCCCGAAATCGCACAGAAACAGCGCAACCTTGTCGAGATGAACTGGGACCCGATCACTCGGATCGTCGGCTCGCTCGGCATCTTCACCAAGATCGACTTTGCGAACAAGGAAGTCGCCGAGTGCTTCAGCACATCCTCGATCTTTCGCGGCTACAGCATCTTCATGAAGGGCAAGGACCCGCGCGACGCCCACTTTATTACCAGCCGCATCTGCGGCATCTGCGGCGATAATCACGCGACCTGCGCGGTGTACGCGCAGAATATGGCGTTCGGCATCAAGCCGCCCGCCATCGCGGAGTGGATCATTAACCTTGGCGAAGCGGCCGAGTACATGTTCGACCACAACATCTTCCAGGACAACTTGGTGGGCGTGGACTTCTGCGAGCAGATGGTGAAGGAAACCAATCCCGGCGTGTGGGACAAGGCGCAACACACGGCCTGCCCGAACGCCGATAAACACGGCTTCAAAAATATCTCGGACATTATGACGGCGCTCAATCCGTTCACCGGCTCCTTCTACCGCGAGACGTTGGCGATGAGCCGCCTGACGCGCGAGATGTTCTGCCTGATGGAAGGCCGTCACGTGCATCCGTCGACGCTCTATCCGGGCGGCGTAGGCACTGTCCCCACCATTCAACTCTTCACCGACTACCTCGTCCGTCTCATGAAGTACGTGGAGTTTATGAAGCGGGTCGTGCCGCTGCATGACGACCTCTTCGACTTCTTCTACGAGGCCCTTCCCGGCTACGAAAAAGTGGGTCTGCGCCGGACGCTGCTGGCGTGCTGGGGGTCGTTCAACGATCCTGACCATTGCGATTACACCTACAAAAATATGGCGGAGTGGGGCCGCAAAATGTTGGTCACGCCCGGCGTGGTGGTGGACGGCGAGCTGGTTACCACCAGCCTGGTGGACATCAATCTCAACATCCGCATACTGCTCGGTAGTTCGTACTACGACGACTGGCAGGGGTCGGAAACGTTTGTCGCGCGCGACCCACTCGGCAACCCCGTCGACAAGCGCCATCCGTGGAATCAGACCACGATTCCGCGCCCCCAGAAGCGCGACTTCGCGGGCAACTATACGTGGGTGATGTCTCCGCGCTGGTACGACCAGCGCACTGGCGATTATCTCGCGCTCGACACGGGCGGCGGTCCGATCGCGCGGCTGTGGGCCACGGCGCTCGCGGGGCTGGTGGACGTCGGCTACATTAAGGCCACCGGGCACAGCGTCAAGATTCTGCTGCCCAAGACCGCGATGCTTCCTGAAGTCGAGTTCGAGTGGAAGATTCCGAAGTGGAGCAACACCCTCGAACGCGACCGCGCGCGCACCTATTTCCAGGCCTACGCCGCAGCCATCGCGCTCCATGCTACGGAGAAAGCTCTGGCCGAATTGTATGCCGGACGCACGGCGACCTGGACCGATTTCAAGGTGCCGGAAGAGGCCATCGCGTGCGGCTTCCATGAGGCGGTGCGCGGCGTGCTGTCGCACCACGTCATCATCAAGGAAGGCAAAATCGCCAACTACCATCCTTATCCGCCGACGCCTTGGAACGCTAATCCACGCGACATTTACGGGACGCCGGGACCCTACGAAGATGCGGTGCAAAATACGCCGCTGTTCGAGGAGAACGGGCCGGACAAGTTCAAGGGCATCGACATCATGCGCACGGTCCGTAGCTTCGACCCGTGCCTGCCGTGCGGCGTGCATATGTACCTGGGCGACGGCAAGGTGCTGGAGACGCGGCACTCGCCGATGTTCGGCGCGTCAGGAGACCGCTAGATGGCGGCGATGGCGCAGCCAGTGGTTGTCGATTCGATTGCCGCTCCGATGTCCGCACCGCCGCCCGGCGAGTTTCGGTTGCAAACCGAGCGCGTGGAGAAGCTTGCGGCAAAACTCGAAAGCGCGGGCGACCCTGAAACACGAGCCGCCGCGCTCGACCTTGTGCAGTCGGTTGTCGAGCTGCACGGTACGGCGTTGACTCGCATGTTGCAGGCACTGGCGAAAACGCCGGAGGGCGAAGCGGCGCTGCTGGAAGCGGTCAATGACGATCTGGTTGCGGCGATGCTGCTGCTGCACGGCCTGCACCCGGACGACATCGAGACCCGCGTGCTGCGCGGCATCGAAAAAGTGCGGCCTTATCTGAAGTCGCACGGCGGCGATGTCGAACTCTCGAGCGTTCGCGACGGCATTGTGCGGCTCGCGCTGCACGGCAGTTGCGGGAGCTGTCCTTCGTCGTCGGTCACGCTGAAGACGGCGGTTGAAGACGCGCTGTTTGAAGCCGCGCCAGACATCGTTGAAATCGTCGCAGAAAACGCTGCTGCCGCGCAGCCTGCACACTCCAGTCTCGTCATGATCCAGTAAGATCGAAAGCCAAGGAGACCTTCAATGGCACCCCAAAACGCCAGCCCAACCACAGACTCCCATCAACCCGGATCGCGCAAAGGCGAAGACCGTGCCAAGCCGCTGGGCCAGCGAGAAACCCGAATGGCCAGCGACGCGACCAGCATCAACCCCGCCGACTCTGCGCCCATCGACCCGCGAATGCCGAGCATGCCGCCTGCTTGATCCCCTCATCCGAATCGGAAAGCCACATGAACGGGACCGCAGAAAACGGGGCTGAGCGCGAAAGCACACCCTCATTTCTGAAACAATTTGCCCGCAAGCGCTCGGTGGCGGAAGAGCGTTGTGAGTTGTGCAGTGCTGTGCTCGCGCCGTTGCATCAGCACTTGCTGGACCCGACTAAGCATCAAATTATTTGCTCCTGCGACGCGTGCGCCATCCTCTTCTCCGGCCAGGCGGGTGCGCATTATCTCAGAGTTCCACGGCGTATCCGGTCACTGTCTGATTTCCAGATGGTCGATCTTCAATGGGAAGCGCTGATGATTCCTATCGAACTGGCTTTCTTCTATCGCGACAGCGCCTCGAAGAGAATGATGGCGATGTACCCCAGTCCGGCGGGCGCAATCGAGTCGCAACTGAGCCTTGAAGCCTGGGAGGAGATCGCTGCAGCGCATCCCGCGCTGCGGACGATGGAGCCGGATGTGGAGACGTTTCTGGTCAACCGCGTCACCGCGCCGCATGAGTATTACATCGTTCCTATCGACGAGTGTTTTCGCTTGGTCGGCCTCATCCGAATGCACTGGCGTGGCCTCTCCGGCGGCGGCGAAGTGTGGAAGGAAATTGCGCGGTTCTTCACCGAACTCAAAGCCCGCAGCACGGACGTGAAGGAGTTGCCGAGTGCCTGAACTCCACTTTGCCATCGAAGGTGCGGAAGCAGTGGCGAACGCAGCAACGCCTCTGCTCGCATTGAAGCTGCGCATCACGAACCTGCCTGCAACTGAAGATATTCATACCCTTACGCTACGCTGTCAGGTCCAGATTGAACCCGCGCGGCGCGGCTACGTGGACCGCGAGCGTGAGCTGTTGCTCGACCTCTTCGGCACGCCCGAGCGCTGGAGCCGAACGGTGCGTCCGCTGCTTTGGATGAACACCAGCGTGGCCGTACCCGCGTTCTCGGACAATATTCTGGTAAATCTGGAACTGCCCTGCACGTTCGACTTCAACGTGGCAACGACCAAGTATTTTCAGGCGCTCGCAGGCGGAGACGTGCCCGTGTGCGTGATGTTTAGCGGCACGGTGTTTTACAAGGGCGAAGACGACGCCCTGCAAATTGCGCAGGTGCCCTGGGACCGCGAAGCCAACTTCAAGCTCCCCGTTGCCGTCTGGAAAGAGATGATGGACCTGTACTACCCCAACACAGCATGGCTGTGCCTGCGCCGCGACACCTTCGAGCAACTCTACGAGTACAAGGTGCGGCAGGGTCTGCCGACGTGGGAACAGGCCATCGCCCGCGCGCTCGCGGCGACTAAAGCGCCGGATGTTCACGCCGCGGAGGTCAAAGTATGAGCTTCGCGGGATTCGAGACCGTCGAGAAGATTGCCGCCGCCATTCTGTACGAGGGCTACATCCTGTATCCCTATCGTCCGTCGGCGATCAAGAACCGCCAGCGCTGGAACTTCGGGACGCTGTACCCGCGCGTCTATGCCGAAGCACAGCGGCCCGAGGAACCGTTTCGTCTTCTTGCGGAGTGCCTTGTCGCTCCAGGCGACGGAGGTGCCACGGGCGATAATGTGACGCTCGACCTTAAACTTCAGTTTCTGCAACTGCTGCGTCAACCGCACGCATCGGCAGCGTTGGATGCCGAAGGCATGCATCCGCTGACCGACCCTTCCCTCGGATGGGAGGAGGCCGTCGAGCGCGCGTCTGAACTGACCGGTCTACCGTTGAGCGCGCTGGTCGATCGTCCGCTGGCGACGACACTGTCTCTGAATACACCGACACTCCCGGAGGGCAAGACGCAACAGCCCGTGCCAAGTCTCGACGCCGTTATAACAATTTCGGTGGAACGGCTCGCAAGCCACGCTCTCAAAGTCCGTCTCGAACTGCTAAACGCAACGTCGCTCCCGAGCGGCGCGGCGGCCAAGCGCGAGGAAGCATTGCCACAATCTTTTGTGTCCGCGCACATGCTGCTCGGGCTCAAGGGGGGCGAGTTCATTTCGCTGCTGGACCCGCCTGAGATGTACAAGGGCGATGTCGCCGCGTGCGCGAACACAGGCGTCTTCCCCGTTCTCGCCGGCGAAGAGCCGGACCGCACCATGATGCTGGTATCGCCAATAATTTTGTACGACTACCCGAAGATTGCGCCTGAGAGCGAAGGCGATTTCTTCGACGGCACTGAGATGGACGAGATGCTCACCCTGCGCGTGCTGACGCTCACCGACGCGGAAAAGGAAGAGATGCGCAACGGCGATCCTCGCGCCCGGCGGATTTTAGAGCGCACCGAATCGCTGACCAACGAGTCGATGATGAAGGCGCACGGGGCGATCCGTTCGCTGCGCGAAATTCGAGGTGGCGGGTTATGAACAGCGGCGGCATCGGCGATTGGAACCCGCTGGAGGAGACGAAAATCGCGCCCGAAGTCGTCCGTGTGTTTGGCGTCGACCTGCGCGTTGGCGACCGCGTTCGCCTGTGGCCGCAGAAGAACGCGGACATTATGGATATGGCGCTCAAGGGAAAGGTCGCGGTGATCGAAGCGATCGAGCAGGACTTTGAAGACCAGATTCAGTTCGCGGTCGTTCTGGACGACGACCCCGGGCGCGAGTTCGGCATGATGCGGCAGCCGGGTCACCGATTCTTCTTCTCGCCCGAAGAAGTCGAACCGGTGACCGAAGAAGGAGTGGCATGAAACCCGAGATTCTCATTGCCGGCATCGGCAACATCTTCCTGGGCGACGACGCGTTCGGTGTCGAAGTCGCGCAAGCCCTGCGAGACCGCGAGATTCCGGAAGGCGTTACTGTCAAGGATTTCGGTATTCGCGGATTCGACCTTGCGTATGCTCTGCTCGACCCGTGGGACACGGTAATTCTGGTCGACGCGATGCCGCGCGGCGGCGCGCCCGGAACGCTGTACACGATAGAGCCCGATCTAGAAGCGATCGGCCACCCCACGGTCGCCGCGCCGGCGATCGATCCGCATAGCATGGACCCCGTGCGAGTGCTTAGTCTGGCTGCCTCGATGGGCACCATCCGAGCGTGCGTGCTGGTCGTCGGCTGCGAGCCGCACGACTTTGGCGACGAGTTGGAAGGCCGAATGGGTCTATCTGAACCCGTGCGCGCCGTTGTCCAAGAGGCCTGCAACATGGTGCTGCAGCTCGTGGATCGCATCATAGAACAGCAGGCCGAAAAGGTTGAGAAACAGACCCCGAAAATGTGCTCGGTATTGTCAAAATAAACGAGGTGAAATCATGAAAATAGTTCTCGGAGTTGTCGTTGTAGCTGCCATCGGGTTGGCCTTCCTTATTGCTCCTGATGCACTGCGCTACGTGAAAATGAGCAGGATGTAGGAAGTCAACTGTTGCACCGTCTGTTCTTCGATAGAACGGACAACGTTGAGTTGTGCCTATGCATGAGCTTTCCATAGCGTTGAGCATGATCGAACAGGTCATCGAGGAATCGGAAGCGCGCGGCGGCCTGGAGGTCGAGGCCGTTCATCTGAAACTCGGCGTCTTCTCGGGCGTGGATAAGAACGCATTGCTTTTCGCATACGAACTCGCTTGCGAAGGCACAGCGTTAGAAGGTTCGCGGCTTGAGATAACGACGGTGCCCCTGCTCATCTACTGTCCGCAATGCAAGCAGCAAAGAACGCCGCCATCTGTGTACGAGCTTTGCTGCCCGGAGTGCCTGGTGCCGGCGCAGGATATCGTAACCGGGCGCGAGATTGAAGTGGAATCGCTGGAGGTTGCCGCATGAGCACACGCATGGTCGAGGTACGGGCGAAGGTGCTCAAGCAGAACGATATACTGGCTCGTTCGTTGCGCGAGAAGTTTCAACTCAACGGCACATGCGTCGTCGGCCTGGTATCGAGTCCCGGCTCGGGCAAGACGGCGTTTCTCGAAAAATTGCTCGCGCGCCTCGCGCGGGAACATCGCGTCGCGGCCCTGGTCGGCGACCTTGCGACCGAAAACGATGCGGCGCGGCTGCAACGAGCCACGCCCAATGTGAAGCAGATTACGACCGGAACGATCTGTCATCTCGATGCGCAGATGGTGCAACAGGCGCTTGAATCGTGGGATGTTGGGCCTGTCGACTTTCTGTTTATCGAGAATGTCGGGAATCTAGTTTGCCCCTCAAGCTACGATCTTGGCGAGGAGTTTCGCTTCGTTCTGCTTTCGGCAACGGAGGGTGAAGACAAGCCGCTGAAGTACCCGACGATTTTCAATAGCTCCGACGCGGCGATCATCACCAAGATGGACCTCGCGGAAGCGGCGGAGTTCGATCTTGCCGCAGCGCGACGCAACATCGAAGGCGTGCGCCCGGGCATGCAGATTTTCGAAGTCTCCGCGAAGACCGGCGCGGGCATGGACGTTGTAGTCGACTTTTTGCGCAGCCAACTCGCGCACTCTCGCGAGACGCTTGCCGTCGGATCGTAATCTCTACTGGAATAACACCGACTTAGCCCCGTTCGTGTAGGGTACAGTTGCGGCCCAGCCGAGCGTCGTGTGTTCCAGCGGTCGCGCCTTTCCGGCAACGAGGGACTGCGAAGCATGAGGCGTCCAGCCCACCAACTCGAATCGCAACTCATGCCACCACGGCTTGTAGTGCCCTTCCGCCTTTGCGATCTCTACGGTCAGCGAACCGTCCGCCCCCACGCTGCATGTAAAGTGCAGCCGAAAATACTCCCCCTTGCGGAAGT
>JBBRCA010000013.1:0-36064 GCA_038205325.1 Terriglobales bacterium
AAAACGCGCCTTTGAAAATGGGCAAAAACCCTAGTGTTTTCTGCAAGGGCGGGACGACGTAGTCACGCAGTATCGGCAGCAAAACGAAGATGCCCAGCAAGCCGTAGATGACGCTAGGCACCGCCGCCAGCAGTTCGATCATGAACGTCAGAACATTCGAGACGCGACGCGGCGCGAGTTCGGCCAGAAAGATGGCCGCGCCCATGCCGACCGGGACGGCCAGCAGCAGCGCGATAAACGACGTCACGACCGTCCCGTAAATGAAGGGAAGCGCGCCGTATTGGTCGGCCACCGGGTCCCATGTGGACGTATGCAGAAACTTCGAGCCAAAAGCGTGCCGCGCCAGCGCCGAATCGACCCAAAGATGCTGCACCAGCAGACAGGTAATGACGATGATGCTCAGCGCGGAGGCGAAGGTGACGAGGAACGTGACCTCGTCACCCTTTTTCAATCGCTCAAATAAAGACAGCTTCTCGCGAGCGTCCTTCACGACCAGACTTGGAGGAGGTGTCGTTGCAGTCGAAGCCATGTATCCGTCTGTTGTCCTAGTAGTGGAGTGTTTTGATGGCGGCCAGTTCCTTGTCAACCACCGGCTTGGCCAGAGGCGCGTAGCTGAGCGGCGCGGCGGCTTTTTGTCCGTCCGTCAGGCCCCAGATCAGAAACGCCTTCAGCGTTGCGCCTTTGGTTTTGTCCTTCACATCGCGCGGCACCAGCATCCACGTAAAGCTCGAAATGGGATAAGACGTCGCGCCCGGAGCGTTGGTGATCGAGACCCGGAAGTCGGCCGGCATGGTTTTCACCGCGCCCGCCGCCGCTGCCGTCACGCTGGCGAGGTCGGCCTTGATGAACTTGCCGGTGGAGTTCTGCACCTGACCGTAAGCCATTTTATTCTGCGCCGCATAGATGAGTTCGACGTAGCCGATGGAGTTGGGGGTCTGGCGCACGAAGCCCGCCACTCCCTCGTTGCCTTTGCCACCGATACCCACTGGCCAGCTGATGGAAGTCGCCGCGCCTTTGGCCTTCCACTCCGCGTTGACCTTGGTCAGATAGTCCAGCCAAATGAAGCTCGTGCCGCTGGAGTCCGAACGATGGCATACGACAATGTCGTTTCCGGGCAGATTGACGCCGGGATTGGCCTTCGCGATCTCAGGATCGTTCCACTTGGTGATTTTACCCAGATAAATTCCGGCCAGTGCGGCACCCGTAAAGTTGAGGTCTTTCGAAACGCCCGGAATGTTGTGGATGGGAACGACTCCGCCGAGCGCCACCGGAAACTGCAGAATGTCGGTGCCGAGTTTGGTCTTGGCTTCGGCGAGCAACTTGTTGTCCATGGGGCTGTCGGTGCCGCCGAAGTCCACTGTGCCGGCCGAAACCTGGCGAATGCCTCCGCCCGACCCGATTGACTGATAGTTGATCTGCGTGCCGGGGTGGAGCTTCGCATATTCATTGGCCCAGGCATTGTAGAGCGGTGCGGCGAACGTGGAGCCCGCGCCGGTGACGTTGACCTGTTGGCCGCAGAGCGGGAGGGCGACGCTGGCAGTCAAAGCAGCGCAAAGCAGAAGGCGACGGATCATGAGGTCCTCGTAAGAATCGCTGTCTCCTACGCAACATGGAAACAGTCTATGCGCATACACGCAAGGACACATTACCCGGTCATTGTAAATACAGCGTGAATCGTTGCGCCCCCGGCTTCCCGCCATCTGAAGATCGACGTGCTGGCAAGAAACACAACCTGTTCATTTTCCAGAGACTTGCGGACGCCAAATCCCGCGAAGCACGCACAATATATCCCGAATAGTCACGTCTCCGGGCATCCCTTAGCAATCTCCTCCAGCTTAATTCTGGGCGTGCCAGCGAAACCGCTCTGCCTTCCTGTATTCTTGCGAATCGAGCCAGCTTACTTACGTGAGGCGCTATGTCCCTTGTCAGAAACATTCAATCTGCGGCCAGTGGGTACGTCGTTGGATTCGTGGGCATTGTCCTTCTGTTGCTGTTCGCGAAAGAGCTTCTAATTCCGCTGGCCTTTGCGCTGGTCCTCTCCCTATTGCTGTTGCCTGCGGTATCGTGGCTGCAAAAGCGGGGCATCTCTCGAAAATTCGCCGTACTGATGATGAGCGCGCTCACCTGCGTCATCTTGCTGGGCGGCGCATACGTCCTGTCGCGCCAACTGTTAAACGTCGCGGAGACGCTTCCGCACTATCGCGCCAACATCGAGGCCAAAGTCGGCTCCCTGCACTCCTCCGCGCAGCGGTCGCTCGAAACCGCGATCGCGCTCGTCGAAGACGTGACCGGAAACCTCGCAGGGGGCCCAGCAGCCCAAACGGACGCGATGCCAGTGCGGGTAGTCGGCACCAAGTCTGATCAATTGCTCGCCACCGAAAAACTAGCCGGCCAGGTCCTCTATCCGCTGGGCGAAATTTTCGTTGTCATCATTTTCACGATCTACATGCTCATGAATTGGGACGACCTGCGCCACCGCCTCCTGCTGCTGGCCGGAATGTCCAACATCAATCTGATGACCCGCGCGCTCGACGACGCCACCGCGCGCATCAGCCGCTACCTCGTCATGCAGTTGCAGGTCAACGCCTGCTACGGACTTCTCTTCGGCGTCGGCCTCGCCGCCTTGGGCGTGCCGGATGCGACGCTATGGGGCGTCATCGCAGGGGCGCTGCGCATCGTTCCCTTCGTCGGCACCCTGACGGGGATGCTCCTGCCACTGGTGCTGTCGATTGCAGTGTCCTCGGGCTGGCTGGTGCCGCTGGGAGTCCTGGGACTCTTCCTGCTGCTCGAAATTCCGGCGGTCAACTTCGTCGAGCCCTGGCTCTTCAGCTCCCGCACCGGAATCTCTTCGCTCGCTCTACTGGCCAGCGCGATCTTTTGGTCGATGCTCTGGGGATGGCCCGGCCTGATCCTCTCGACCCCGCTGACGGTCTGCCTCGTCGTCGTCGGCCGCCACGTTCCGCAGCTTTCGTTCCTTCACAGTCTGCTGGGCACCAACGCGAAGCTCTCCCCCGCCGCCCACCTCTACGAGCGTCTGCTGGCGATGGATCAGGTCGAAGCTTTGTCCATCGCCGAGAAGTATCTCGAAAGCAAGCCGCTGGTCAAGCTCTACGACTCGGTCATCGTTCCCGTCCTCTCGCTCGCCGAGGAGGACACCCACAAAGGCGCTCTCGACGCGCTGCAATCGAAGTTCGTGCTCCTGAGCATGGGCGAACTGGTCGCCCGCCTCACCAGCTACCGCTCTAAGGCCAGCGACGACGACCGGTCCGACAGCTCCGTCAAGCTCGACGCCCTGCGCGCCCCGCACCAGAAGGAGTTTGCGGTGGTGTGCCTCACGGCGGGTGGCCACGCGACGGAGCTCACCACCCTGATGCTTACTCAACTGATCGAGCGCGAGGGCCACCAGACGGTGATGTTCATGCCCGACACCATCTCCGACGACATCCTCTCCGCGCTCGCGGCGGAGAAGGACACAGTGATCTTCATTTCCGCGCTGCCGCCGTTCGCCTTCGCCCAAGCCCGCGCCGTCTGCCAGAGGGTGCGCACCCTAATGCCCGACAACCGCATCGCGATGGCGCTATGGGGCTCGACCGAGGACGGCGAAGACCTCCTCGAACGCTTCGGCACCAAGCGCCCCACCGTGGTGCTCAACTCGTTCTCAAACGCGGTGCGGCAGGTGAGGTCGTGGCGGCGGGCGACTCGCAACGTGTGAGCCAAATGTATGACCAACGAAATGCACAAGGATGGGCGGCCGGATAGCAGCGGCCCGTGCTTGACGCAATTTGCGCACTACAACTCACTAATGAACAAGGATTTGCAAACCGGAAACCGTGGGGTGATTATTGCATACGCTAGCGACATCCGCCGTGATGGAGTAAGTTCCCGACTTCAAGACCGTGCAAGGATCGCCTTTGTTAAATGGTGTTTGGCACATCCCGTCTGTTGTAGGATTGACAGTAAAGCTACCCACCTTGGTCCGGTCCCAGGAGACCACGTCATTCTTCTTTACAGTGATGGATGTGGCAACGGTATCGTCAGGTGCCAACACCGCCAGCGTGCCACTGTAGCACATCACCGAAAGAGGGTATGTTGAGCCAGTCTTCAGCGTCTGCACCTCCGGTTCTGGACCGACGCCCGGCCTTACAGGTTTCGGGTGAACAGTTTTAGATATAGATGAAACTTCGTCAGGCTCGGCACTCTTCGGTCTATAGCCGAAGAGACCCTCCAAATCCGCTTCCAGGACACTTGTGATCGGAACCTGTACAACCGTCCCAAAACCAAACCCGCCCGCGCCGCCTCCCGTTCCGCTGTGCGGTCCTACGCCAGGGTCGGCGCAAGGCTTACCATTGATCGTGCATTTGTAGCGATAAACATCTACTGGATCTTCAGTATCCGCAAACACACAATCCGTCGTGATGGCCGTCGTGTGGGGCTTTGTGCCTGGGGTTGTGATGGTACCTGGGGTAATACAGGGCGAATTCTCATCTCCGCCAAGGAAGGTAACTTGCACCGCGATGTCATCGTCGGTACGCCAGTGAATGATGTCGCTTTTGTTTGCAACTAGGTTCACCTCCTGATTTGGCCGGACCCGCATGGTGATGTGGCGGTGTTGCTCGGTACGAATATTTGGGTTATTTTTGGCATCGTCCACAATGCCAATAAACCCGCCGACGAGAAGAGCGCCCACTATGGAAAGTCCTAACGTTCTCTTGGTAATCATGAACTCGTTTCCTCCAGTTATTTTTTTTGAAATCGGGCCCAGGGTGCTAAGTAACTTTGGCCTTATCTTTCGCACGCAGCTCTGCAACGCGCGCAAGATAGCGCGGATCCTTTTGCAAGCTTTTCAGGTCGAGAGCCAAATTGACATCTACCGGCGCCAGCCCTCGATCCATGCATGTCAACAAAAGTTTCAGCGCTTCATCGTTTCTTCCCAATAGGGCCAGGGCCTGCACGACGTAAAATTGCGAGTCGACATCCTTCGCTCCCTGCGCCTCGACATTCTTCAAGTCGGCCTCCGCATGGGCGGCATCCCCTATCTTGGCGTGATAGAAAGCCAACACGGCCCAATTAGGGCCGCCCTTGGGATTGATGGCAAGGCTGCTGGAAAGCAATTGGGCCGCTTTCCGATAGTTCTCCCGGACCAGAGCGGGCTGGCCCAGCACGGCGTAACAATCTCCGATGTCCCGCCAGATGAGGTGGTACATCGGATGCAGGGCCGCGGCGTGCTGGTAGTTGTCCAGAGCGGCGGTGAATTTGCCATCGCTGAAGGCTATGTCGCCCAACGCCATGTAAGCAGCCTCAGTCGGACTTTTTTTCAAGCTAAGCATACAGGCCGCAATCGCCTCATCGTGTTTGCCGAGCTGAAAATATGTGGTTCCTAGATTAGCCAGAGGCAGAGCGACCTGCGGTGCGGCATGCGCCGCAGCATCGAATTCGTCCGCAGCTTGCTGGTACTTCGCCTCGCGGGACAGGAGGTATCCAAGCTCATTGTGGGCCAACCAATAATTGGGACGCTGTTTCAATACCTCTCGATATACGGCGCTGGCCTCTGGCAACTTGCCGACATTTCGGTACGCCTGCGCTTTATAAAGTAAAGTTTCAGGATTTCCTGGGTCGGCGGCAAGGCACTTGGAAAAGTAGTTGAACGCGTCGTCCGGCTTGCCGGAATAGAGCAGCACCAACGCCTGGCTGAGTAGGCCTTTGGCGGAGCGAGGGTTGTAACGTAGCGCGAGGCCCGCGTTGTTGGCGGCAAGTTTCAGTGTCGCCGCCTCGCCGCTTTGGATGAACTGCTGCGTGTAAGCTAGGGCTAGCTTCGCATAGCCCAGCGCGAAGTGGGGATCGGCGTCTAAAGCCTGTTGATATTTAAGCACCGCGCCCTGCAAACCGGTATGGTTGGGCTCGTTTGCAAGCTGCTCCGCCTCGCTGAAAATGCGAAAGACTTCAGGCGATACGCGGTGCAGTTCCTCCAAATCTTTTACGGGCGTCTCACGTTCCGGTAGCCCCAGCAGTTTCGCGGCGGCTGCGCTTCCGCCCTCCGCAAGTCCACCGAGATTTTGCGGCGCGATGGACACGCGGGTCTTGCGGAGCATGCGTTGGGTGACCGCATCGAGCACTTGAAGAGTAAGAGTCACTGTCGCTGGCGTCGATTGCAGCGAGGCCGCCAGCACCAGGTTCGCTCCCAGAGCAGTTACCGACTCGCCCGGATTCTTTATTGGCCCTGTATCGTCCGGAAGGTCGCTGGAAGAAACAATCAATAGATCTTTAACATGCGCTTCAGCGCGCGCCAGCCGGCTGCCGATCGAATCGAGCACCGTGGCCAAAATAGCCGCTGAATCGCCTGTAGGCCAAGCCAGCAGCGCCACAAAGCGCTTCGGTGGCAAAGGATGCATCGCGAAACTGATGCGAGACCAGTTGAACCACATCCCTCCAGCGGCGGCGACGGTCGCAGCCGCTCCCAACCCGATCGCGCTCCGCCGCGACAATGGGGCCGCGATCACAGCAAACTGGCTTTCGGAACGGCGCCGGTTGTGGAACGAGTCGAGCGCTTCAGACATGCTTTGATAGCGCCGCGAAGGTTCCGGCTCCAGGCAGCGCGCGATCAACGTCTTCCAGTTTGCGGAAAGATGTGCAATGGTGGGATCGGACGTCATCTTCGCCGTCGCCTTTGCGTTCGACTCCAGCCGGAACGGCGGCAGTTGCCCGGCCAGCATGTCATACACCACCACGCCGAAGGCGTACACATCGCTCGCTGTCGAGGGCGGCGCTCCGTGAAACAGTTCCGGCGCCAGATAGCCCGGCGTGCCCGCGACTCCATCCAGGCTCAGGACGGTAGAGTCGGTCTGGTACGCGCGCGCCAGCCCGAAGTCCGTCACGCACGCCTGCACCTGCGCGCCGGAACCGTGCAGCATAATGTTGGCCGCCTTGATGTCGCGATGCAGGATGCCCGCGTCGTGCGCCGCAGCGAGCGCCGACGCCACCTGCATCACGATGGGCGTTGCCTCCTCGAGCGCTATCGGCCCCTGCCTCTTGATGCGCGCCGCCAGCGTTTCACCCGGCAGCAGCTTCATGGTCAGAAACGTGATCTCAGCGTTGCCGTGCCGGCAATGGAATATGTCGTAGATGGGGCAAAGGTTCGTGTGAGTCACCCGCCGCGCCAGCAACACCTCGCGCTCGAAGCGCTCATGCATGTCCGGCTTGGAGGCAATGTGTGGGAGGATCGTCTTCAGCGCCAGGTGGACCCCTTGCAATCGGGTGTCCTCAACCTCGTAGACTTCTCCCATTCCTCCCTTCGCGATGAAGCGAATGACCCGGAAACGGTCGGCAACGACGTCGCCCTCTTTGAACTGGATATTGCCGTCCTCCAGGGGCGGCCATTGGGCCCCGGAGTTCTGCACGCATGTTCCGTTATGGGGCGCGCTGCCCGGCTTGAGGGGCTGCTCCAACGGGTGCTCCGCGGATTCTTGTCGATTGACCATAGGCCTTCGCACCGTATTGCCGATTCACGAAGTTACGGTAAAACACGGCAGGAGCGTACTACAAGGGGACTAGCGCCAGCCGGAAGCCACTCATCTCAGGGCGCTGTCGCAATCGCAAAACAAATCACAACAAACGAAAAATGGGCCGAATTCAACGAAACAATGTATGCCACAGCGCATTGACCCTCGAAGAGTGCAATCAGCTTACCCCACTATGGCCCTGCCCGGCGGAATATTTCCGGCTCACTATACGACAGAACTGTGAAAGTTCCGAAGTTTTAATGATTTGCGTGATTTTGTGCCCTCCCATTGTGGTACTTTTGGTGCAAGCAAATTTATCCGAGCACGAGTCTCAACCGGCCGCCTCCTGCGACCGCGGGCGCCTTATCCACTTTGCCGCTTCCCGTTTTTCGGCTAGCGGTCATCGACAATCCGTGTACTATCTGCCGCCCCATCGAGGAGATGCACCATGAAGACCATCCGTTATTTTTTTGTGATTGCGATACTTTGCGGCCTGTCCAGTTTTGCCAAGGCCGACCCCATCGACTTCCGCCTGAACGTGCTTGATCCGCCGGCCAATAGTCTCCGGCATAACATCTCGTCGCAGCCCTTTGCGTTCTCGTTTGGGATCTGCAATTTCAGCCTGCTGCCTCCGGGCATTTCACCCACTCCCGTCGGCTGCTTCTTCGGCCGTAACACGACCGGTGTTGCTTGGACCGGACTGAGCCTGATCTTCCCGGTCAGCGGTGGGATTGCCAACCAAGCGGCCAACTGCGCGCCACAGCCCAACGGAAATATTTTCAGCTCGGCAAGCTGCGGTTTTGCGAACAACAATACGCAGTTCTTCCTGAGCTTCGGGGGCGGCATCATCCCGAACAATGGAGAGTTCGCCATCGTTGAAAGTGGAGCGCCGATAAAGGGTGACAATGCGTTTCCTGCCGGAGTCCTCGGGTTCACTGCAGTCCCCGAGCCAGGCTCGATCCTGCTGCTGACGACCGGCTCTCTGCTGATGGGTCTCCTGGTCATCAAACAACGCAAATCCGCATCGGGACTCTTCGGGCTCTAGTCCCGCCGAAGCAACTGACGAGCCGCCCAGTGGCGGTCGTCTAATTCGGCGCGCGCGAAATTCGGGGAATCCGAAGGAAAGTGCCTATGCGTCCACCTGCGTCGCTCCTCTTGCTGCTCTTGTCCGTGTGCGCCGTGCCTCAATTTTCGCGGGCTCAGACCACGCCGCCCAAGGCAAGTGCAGCCAGCGACAACCCGGCAGATGCCGTCGTGCCGGTCAAGCTCGGCGCCTCCTCCGAGGAACTCGCCGGGCTATGGAAGTTTCATATAGGCGACAACCCGGCCTGGGCGCGGCCGGACTTTAACGACTCCAGTTGGGGAACTATAGATCTCACCGTACCTGAAGGCTCGGCCACCGGCGCCGCCCCGGGCTGGACGGCGCAAGGTTTTCCGAACCACTCCGGCTACGCCTGGTACAGGCTGCATGTGAATCTGGAAAGCGGCAACCGTGCCTTGTCGCTCAAGATGCCGGACAGCGCCGACGACGCTTACCAGGTCTATGTGAACGGCACCCAAATCGGCGAGTTCGGCAAGTTTGGCGAACATCATGTGACCGCATACAGCACCCTGCCAAACGCTTTTCGGCTTCCGAAAAACGCGCGCAGCGGCCTTATCACCATCGCCGTCCGCATGTGGATGGACAGCGCGACCCCCTTCAGCAGCCCGGACGCGGGCGGCATGAGAGGGCCACCCGAGATCGGCTACGCCTCGGTCATCGCCACTCAGATCCAAATGGACTGGGATGAAATCGCCCACGGAGTCGGCAGCGGATTTCTGGAGGTTCTCATTCTCGTCATGGCGTTGCTGATGGCCGTGACGCTCTTCTGGCTGGATCGCTCGGAGAAATCATACCTTTGGCTGGCGCTGGTCTGCGCCGTCACGTTGCTGGGCAACGCAACTGTTCTTCTCGTCAACTTCACGACTGCGATCGGTCAAACCTCTGGCCTCATTCTGACCGACGTGGTTCTAACTCCTCTGCGCATTGGGATATGGGTGCTCTTCTGGGGTTACTGGTTCCGCCTTAAGCGCATGGGAACGTTGCACAAGTCGGTTTGGCCGCTTGTCATTCTGCTGGGAGCGACCGTCGCCATGCACCGGCCTCCGCTCTTTGGGCAGATCGTTCCCGTGCATGCGGGGACGTACTTGCAGCCGCTCTCGCTGGTGCTCAAGCTGCTGTTGGCCGCTCTATTGCTGATGGTCGCGTACTACGGGTTCAAGCGACAGAAGACCGAAGCGGGCATGGCATTGGTCGCAATGCTTCTGGCGGCGGTCGCGAACTACCAGCACGAGTTGCGGCTCATCCACGTCAAGACCACTTTCGCCATCCTGCATTTCGTGATCTCGCTCGGGACCGTTTCGACGATCCTTTCTCTCCTCATCATCACAATCCTGTTGCTGCGCCGATTCATCTGGGCGCAGCGGCTGAAGGAGCAGTGGAAGCTCGAAATCCAACAGGCGCGCGAGATTCAACAGGTCCTGATTCCAGCCACGCTCCCCCACATCCAGGGCCTCACAGTTGAAAGCGAGTATCGTCCCGCCCGCGAGGTGGGCGGCGACTTCTTCCAGATATTGCCCGGCGAAGCCGCGGGCACGGCTCTGGTCGTGGTCGGAGACGTTACGGGTAAAGGGATGCAGGCAGGCATGCTGGTCGCACTGATTCTCGGCTCGATTCGCACCGCCGCCCGTCACAGCTCCGATCCGGCCCGCATTCTCGGCATGGCGAATGAAGAGTTGTGCTCACGCGAGCACGCCAGCGCGACCTGCATGATCCTGAGTATTGGGCGCGATGGGGACGTGCAGTTGGCCAATGCGGGGCAGCTTCCGCCTTACCTGAACGGCATCGAGGTGGAGATCGAGGGCGCGCTCCCGCTTGGCATCGTTGCCGGCATCGAATACGCCGTCACTTCGTTCCCGCTGCTTCCCGGCGATGCGCTCGTCTTGATGTCGGACGGTATTGCCGAGGCGCAGGATGCGCACGGGAATCTCTTCGGCTTCGAGCGCGTTGACCAACTCCTGAGCAAGCCCATCACAGCCCGGGAAATAGCGGCCGCTGCCCAGAAATTTGGCCAGGAAGACGACATCCTCGTGCTGCGGATTCAGCGCGAGATGGAAACTGGCCACGATTCGCGCCCTGCACCCCAGCTCGTCAACGCAAGCTGAACGGGGCATCCAGTCCCTGTCCGGTTGCGTCAGACATAAAAGAAGCGCGTATTTTCTAGTCCCACTACACACGTTCACTCCGGCTGACCCGGTTGAACACTGTTCCCGCGCTACACTCGGTGAAGCGTCATGTCTGTCAGGCGTTTCGCACTGGTGGAGATGAGCGCCTTTTGCAACGAGATAAGAATTCCAAACAGGTCGTGATTGTGGGCGCAGGCCCGGGAGGGTTGGCGGCGGCGATGCTGCTCGCGCGATCTGGCGTCAAGGTCACTGTCGTCGAGAAGCGCGGCCACGCTGGCGGCCGCACCTCCACGATGGAGCAGGATGGCTTCCGGTTCGATGTCGGGCCGACCTTTTTTTTGTACCCGCGCGTGCTGAAGGAGATTTTCGCGGCGTGCGGCTATGACCTTGACGCCGAGGTCCCCATGGAGCGGCTCGATCCGCAATATCGCCTGGTGTTTGGCGCGGGCGGAGAGTTGCTCGCAACGCCGAATGTGGAGCAGATGGAGCGGGCCATCGCGGCGATTTCTCCGGAAGATGCCAAGCGCTTCCACGGGTTTCTGCTGCGCAACCGGACCAAGCTGGAAAATTTTCTTCCGTTCCTCGAATCGCCGTTTGAGAGTTGGACCGACCTCATGCGGCCGAAGATGCTGAAGCTACTTCCGCTTTTGAAACCCTGGGCGTCGCTGGACACCGATTTGCGTTTGCATTTCAAAGATGAGCGCATCCGGCTTGGCTTCAGTTTCCAGGCCAAGTATCTCGGCATGAGTCCCTTCCGCTGCCCGTCCTTGTTTTCGATTCTGTCGTTTCTGGAATACGAGCATGGAGTGTTTCATCCTGTCGGCGGATGCGGCGCCGTGACGTCCGCGATGGCGCGCATCGCCGAGGAGATGGGCGTTGAAATTCTGCTCGATGAGCCTGTGGATGAAGTGCTGATGGAACGCGGCCACGCCGTCGGAATCCGCACCGCGAAGCGCAGGCTGCAAGCGGACTCCGTCATTGTCAATGCGGACTTTGCGGCGGCGATGCAGCGCATGGTGCCCGATAAACACCGCAAGCGCTGGACGGACCGCCGCATCGCGAGCAAGCGCTTTTCGTGCTCGACCTTCATGATGTATCTCGGCATCGATGGGCGCTTCGACGATGTGTCGCACCACACAATCTATCTCGCCAAGGACTACCGCCAGAATCTGCGCGATATTGAAGACCTGCATCGTCTTTCGGACGACCCCTCGTTCTACGTGCAGAACGCTTCCGTCACCGATGAAACGCTCGCGCCGTCGGGCCAATCGACGTTGTATGTGCTGCTGCCCGTGACGCATGAGACCGGCAACGTGGATTGGCGCAAGGAGACACCGCGCTATCGCGAACTCGCGCTGCGGCAGATGGAACGCATCGGGCTGCACGATGTCGAGCGGCGCATTCGCACCGAGCGTGTGCTCACGCCGCTGGGTTGGCGCGAAGAGTTTGGACTGTATCGCGGCGCTACTTTTTCCATGGCCCACTCGCTCGGGCAGATGCTGCATCTGCGCCCGCACAACCGCTTCGAAGACGTGGGCAGCATGTATCTGGTCGGTGGGGGAACGCACCCCGGCTCGGGACTGCCGGTGATCTTCGAGTCGGCGCGAATCACCTCGCGGCTGCTGCTCGAAGACCTCGGTGTCGAGCCGCAATGGAGCGCCCAACCGGCGATAAATGCGGCCAGCGAGTGGATGCAGGTCGCGTCTTGAGCCGTGCCGCACAGCAACACTGGAGCGCAACACCCATTCGCGTCCGGCTCAAAATTTTGAAGCAAGCCCGGCATCGAATGGCTGCGATGCCGGAGCGGTTTGCCGCCGCCATCTCCCCAACACTGGCGCGAACGCCCGCCGACACTCTGGTTGCGGAACTGCTGCCGCTGCTCGATGCATGCCGGTTCCTAGAACTCAACGCGGCGCGGATTTTACAGACACGCGTACTCGGAAGCGCGGGGCGGCCCCGATGGCTGCGCGGGGTCGCGGCTGAAATCCGGCGCGATGCGCTCGGCCATGTACTGGTGATTGGCCCATCGAACTTTCCGCTCTTCCTGCCGGGCGTGCAAGCCCTGCAAGCGCTGGCTGCAGGTAATAGCGTGACGTGGAAACCGGGCTCAGGTGGGCGCGATGTTGCGGAATTGGTTGCTGCGGCTTTGACGGAAGCGGGCCTGCCACAGGGGCTGCTGACTGTGACCGCCGACAGCGTCGACGCTGCGTACCAAGCGCTGGCGGAGAGGCCGGACAAGGTCGCGTTCACCGGTTCCGCCGAGGCCGGCAAGGATGTCCTCACCAAACTCGCCGAGAGCGCCACGCCCGCCGTGATGGAGTTGTCGGGAGCGGACGCGGTCATCGTGCTTCCAGGCGCGGACCTGGAGCGAGTCGCGAAAGCGGTCGCGTTTGGATTGCGCCTGAATGGCGGCGCGACGTGCATGTCTCCCCGCCGTCTGCTGGCAATCGGCGACACCATGACGGCGCTGGTTCCACTGCTCGAACGCGAGCTTGCGGACGTTCCGGCGGTCACACTGCTCGAGCGTACTGGCGAGATGCTGCACGGATTGCTGGACCAGGCAGTGACGACCGGTGCGGTCCTGCGCGGCGTGTTGAAACCGGCGCAGCAGCGGCCACTCCTCATCGCCAGCGCCCTGCCAACGATGGCAATTGCAAACTCGGATATCTTTGCGCCTGTGCTTTCGCTGATCACGGTCTCGACCGTTCCAAAGTTTCCGGACGTCTATGCGGAGTGTCCTTATGCGTTGACGGTCGCGATCTTTGGCGACGAGCGCGCGGCCCTCGCTCTCGGCGAAAAACTCCGCGCGGGAACGATTCTGATCAACGACTTGATCGCGCCAACGGCGGACCCTCGCGTGCCGTTCGGAGGGCGCGGCGCCAGCGGATACGGCGCGACTCGCGGCACGGAAGGCTTGTTGGAGATGACTGCCGCGAAGACAGTGATCGTGCGGCGCGGCCGTTCACTTCGGCATTGGTTGCCAACGAGCGCACAGCATATACCGTTGTTTGAGGGCGCAATTCTTGCGGCGCATGGGCCAACAATGATTGCGCGCCTCGATGGCTTGCGAGCGATGATAGGTGCTGGACGAAAGTTGAAGAAATAAAAGGGTAGGAAGAGATGCGCGTAGCAGTGATTGGATCGGGATTGGCCGGGCTGGCTGCGGCCTGCACGCTGGCGGCGCGCGGGCATGAGGTCGAGGTGTTCGAGAAGAACGCGTGGCTCGGTGGCAAAGCCGCGCAACTTTCCGAGCAGGGATTTCGCTTCGACATGGGGCCTACAATTCTGATTCAGCCTTCCATGCTGCGCAAAATATTCGCGGAGGCCGGACGCAATCTCGACGACTACACCACGATGGTGCGACTCGACCCGCAATGGCGATGCTTCTTCGAGAGCGGCGCGACCATCGACCTGCTCGACGACGCCGACAAAATGGCAGCGACGCTCGAAGCACGCTGGCCGGGCGCAGGCGTGAAATACCGCAAGCTGCTGGAACTTTCGCAGGAGTTGCATTCGATTTCCGACCGATTCTTCTTCTGGAAGTCGGTGGGATCGATGAAGGACACGCTCGATGTGGGCGGAGCGTTCGACCTGAAGGTCTTGAAAGACGTACTCCGAATGCGCTTGGGGAGCAGCGTTGCAGCCACCGTGCGTGAGTTTATTGCCGACCCCGAGGCCGCGCAGATGCTCGACCATTTTGTGCAATATGTGGGTTCATCGCCGGACGCATCCCCCGCGATTCTGACCGCGATCGGGCACATGCAAATGCAGGAAGGCATCTGGTATCCGATGGGCGGAACGCGCGCCGTGCCCGAAGCGCTGGTCAAGCTCGCGCGCGAGTTGGGCGTTGCGTTTCATGTTGAGACGGACGTTGCGCGATTGACCACCGATGACGCGAAGCGGGTGACGGGGCTGGTGACGAGCGATGGGCGAGAGAGGGCATTCGACGCCGTCGTGAGCAACGAAGATGCGGTGCGGACCCATCGCGAGTTGCTGGCCGGAACGGCGGCGGCGCGCACGTTCGAGCACAAGCGCCGCTACGAGCCGGCGTGCTCGGGCGTGGTGCTTTACCTCGGCTTGGACAGGCGCTACGAGCATCTCGCGCATCATGATTTTGTCTTCTCACGCGACCCGCACGAAGAGTTTCACGCAATCTACAAACTAGGCGAGCCAGCTCCCGATCCGACGTGCTACCTCGCGTGTACGGCGGCGACGGACGCAAGCAGCGCCCCCGCCGGCGGCGAGGCAATGTATGTTCTGGTGCATACGCCATACCTGAGGCCGCATCACGATTGGGCGAAGATGTTTCCGGCGTATCGTCAGGTAATTCTCGACAAGCTGAAACGCACTGCGGGACTGCACGATATCGAGGAGCGCATCGTGTTCGAGTCGGCCCTGACGCCGCAAGATATTCACGACCGCTATCGCGTGCTGAATGGGGCGATCTATGGAATTTCGTCGCACGGAGTTTTTCAGGGGGCCTTCAAGCCAGCCAATCGCAGCAGGGAACTCGCAGGTTTGTATCTCGCCGGCGGTGCGGCGCATCCCGGCCCTGGAATGCCGATGGTGCTGATGTCGGGATGGATTGCGGCAGACTCGCTCGATGCCGATTCGCGTAGGCCCCACGGCCGCCGAAGTCTGACAGAATACGCACATGGCTTCTAACCTCAACGCGAATGCGCTTCCGGTGATCTCCGATGTGACGCTGAGATTCTTCACACGCATCGTACAGTCTTATTTTCGGAGACACTTTCGCGCGGTGCTGGCGCAACATGCGGAGCGGTTGCGCGAGACCACCGGGCCGTTGATTGTGTATGCCAACCACGCGTCCTGGTGGGACCCAATGGTGTCCGTTCTGCTGGCGCAAACCCTGCTGCCGGGCCGTAAACACTATGCGCCGATGGACGCCGCGCCGCTTGCGCGTTATCCGGTCTTGAGGAAGATTGGAATTTTCCCGGTCGAGTTGGCGACGGCGCGCGGAGCGGTCCAGTTCTTGCGAACATCGGAAGCCGTTTTGAAGAGCGGCGGCGTTTTGTGGGTCACGCCGCAGGGACGATTTGCCGATGTGCGCGAGCGTCCATTGGCGTTCAAGGCGGGCCTTGCCGCCCTCGTCGCGAGGGTTCCAGGCACCGCAGTCCTGCCGCTCGCGATTGAATACACATTCTGGAATGAACGGTTGCCGGAGACGCTGCTGCACTTTGCTGCCGCCGTGGTCGTGGATCCGGGTGCGCCGACGGAAGAGGTTACGCGGCAATTAGAGTCGGCGCTGCAAACCGCAATGAACGCGCTGCGCGAGGCGTCGATGGCGCGCGACCCGCTACTGTTCGATGTGCTGCTGGAAGGCGGGCGGGGGACAGGTGGATTTTATGCGCTGGGACGGCGAGTGCGAGCGTTGTTTGGAGGCAAGGGTTTTCAGGAAGACCATTCAGCGCGCGATGCGAAGTCTGAGTCTTCAGAGCGATGACGCTCATGGTGTTGTCGATCATGGCATTCGTCTGCGCGGTCGTTCCGGCACTGATGTTCGTTGTCAATTTACGCAGCTACTTACCTCCACCGCCAGTAGGTAAAAACGCGGACGAAGTGCGCATCAGCGTACTGATACCTGCGCGCAATGAAGAGGCGAACATTGGCGCGGCGCTGGAATCGGTGCTGGCGAGTGTGGGTGTCGCGCTTGAGGTGTTGGTGCTGGACGACGCCTCGACCGACGCGACTACGGCTATCGTCGAAACGTTCGCGGCGCGGGATGCTCGCGTGCGCCTGATACATTCTGCCGCGCTGCCCGGAGGATGGAACGGCAAGCAGCACGCTTGCTGGCAGCTCGCACAAAACTCCCGAGCTCCGGCGATGCTGTTTCTCGACGCGGACGTTCGTCTGGAACCGGATGCGATCGCGCGTATGGCGGCGTTTCAGCGGTCCTCCGGTGCGGCTCTGGTTTCCGGATTTCCAAGGCTCGTTACGATTGGGTTCCTGGAGTGGCTGCTGCTGCCGCTGATCCACTTTGTGTTGCTCGGATTTCTACCGGTCGAGCGAATGCGAAGGACGACCGATCCGTCAATGGCCGCCGGATGCGGTCAGTTCATGATGTGTCAACGTGAGCCTTACTTCACGAGCGGGGGGCACGAGGCGATCTGCGCCACGATGCACGATGGACTCTTGCTGCCCCGAACATTTCGACGCACAGGATTTCGGACAGACCTGGCAGACCTCACCGCGCTGGCGCATGTGCGAATGTATGATTCTGCGGCGAAGGTTTGGTCCGGATTGGCGAAGAACGCGACAGAGGGAATTGCGGCTCCGAGACGGATTGTGCCGATTACGTTGACGCTGCTGCTTGGACAGGTCGCGCCAACATGCCTAGTGCTCATCGCATTCTTCATCGGCCTTTACATACAGTGGCACCATATGTTCATCATCGGCTTCAGCAAACCGTTTGCGGCGATCATCTGGGGCATCCTTCTCCTGCTCACGCTTGTCGCAAGCTTTTTGCCGCGACTCCTTGCAGCGCGACGATTCAAGCAGCCGCTAAAGTCGGCGCTGCTCCATCCTGTGGGGATTGTGTTGCTGCTGTGCGTGCAGTGGTACGCGTTAGCGCGGCAGTGGATGGGGAAACCGGTGGGCTGGCGTCAACGGGAGTATGTGAGCGGGAGCGGCGAAGAGGTTGGCTAAACGCCCTTCTTGCGCGGCTCCCAGATGTACTTGTGGATTTGCAGGCTCAGCCGGGCGGGCAGGCCATCGGCCAGCATCCACTCGACGACGAGACGTGGGTCGAGCATCGCATTGTCCGTGCTGCGGAATTCGCTGGGCATCTTGTTGAAGGCGGGAGAAAGCAGGATGCCGCCGCACTTCTCTTCAAGTGAGTGCTCGCGGATAAAGTCGCGTGCGAACTCGTAGTCCGCGCGGTCGGTGAGAACGAATTTCACTTCGTCGGCGTTCGTCAGCGCGCCGAGGTTTTCCATGCGGAAACTGTTGGCGGCAGAACCCGCGCCGGGGCATTTAACATCGACGATCTTATGCACCGTTTTGGGAACATCGGCAAGTGGGCGTTCCCCGCTGGTTTCGATCATCAGCGTGTAGTTGAGCGCGAGCAGGCGTTCCATAAGCGGAATGAGTTCGCGGGCCTGCAACATCGGCTCACCCCCCGTAAATTCGATCAGTCGGCACGGCTGCAGCGCCGCGATCTGCGTGACGATTTCGTCGCCGGTAAAAGGCGTGCCGCCGATAAAGGTGTACTCCGAGTCGCACCACGCGCAACGCAGGTTGCAGCCCGCCAGTCGCACGAAGATGCACGGAACACCGGCGAAACTCGATTCGCCTTGGACGGATTTGTAAAGTTCGATGAGGCGCATTTATTCCGAGTAGCGCGCGAAGCTGGTATCGGTTTCGTAGAGAGTGCAGTCCTTCACGCGGACTCGCCCCTCTGTCATTTGGCCAACCTGTGTGGCGGTCTTCTGGAAAAAATACCGGGCTAGGTTTTCGGCTGAAGGATTGAGCGTCGTGAAGGGTTCGAGGTCGTTGATCATCTGGTGGTCAAGGTACTCGACGGTGGGGCGGAGCACCTGCTTGAGCAGCTTGAAGTCGAGCAGCAATCCGGCCTCGTCAAGCTCTTCGCCGCTGAGCGTGACCAGGACTTTGTAGTTATGGCCGTGCGGGTTCTCGCACTTGCCGCGATAGTTGCGGAGGTAGTGGCCCGAGGAAAAACCCGCTTGCACCGTGACTTCGAACATCGCTATCACTCGCTTCCTCAAGCGGCGACTGCCGCTCGTTCCATTCTAACGGCGACGGCGCTGCCGACGTGCTTCTGTATCGCGCCGCTCGGCTTGCTCGAAGAGCGTGGAGAGGATTCCCGCCAGTGCGACGATCATACTGACGCAGAAGAGCACGATGCCCGTGGTACGCCAGAGCGCGACGTCGCCCGGGGAGCCCGGTTGTTGGGCGATGTTGGTAAACGACAGCACCACGGAGACCAGCGCGAGGCCGGCGAGCGTGGCGGCGAGAATGTAGAGGTTGCGTCCCATGAACTCTTGCTGAAGGATACCTGCGACGTGTCAGAAAATGCTGCGATCTGTCCACTTCTTCCGCAAAGTGCGCGGATTTCGACTCGAGATGAAAGAATTTTAGGCTGGGTGTCAGGCGAAGAACTTTTCAACCTCGACGATGTCGTCGGTGCGGCGGTAGTTGGGCAGCGAGTCGAGGAATACCTGGCCGTAGCGCGCAGTGCGAACGCGCGGGTCGAGCAGCACCAGCAGCCCGCGGTCCGAGAGCGAGCGGATCAGGCGACCAAAGCCCTGCTTTAGTGTGATGACGGCTTGCGGAATCTGAAGTTCGGTGAAAGCGTTGCCGCCAGCGGCGGTGATGGCGTCGGTGCGAGCTTTCATAATTGGGTCGGAGGGCACGGCGAAGGGCAGCTTGTCGACGATCACGCAACTAAGCTGCTCGCCCTGCACATCGACGCCTTGCCAGAAGCTGGATGTGCCGAAGAGAACGGCATTGGGGGTCTCACGAAATTGTTGCAGCAGAACGTGGCGCGGAGCCGTGCCGTGCAACAGCAGCGGAAATGGCAGTTGCGCGAGCAGGCGGTCGTGCAGCTCGCGCATCTGCGCGTAGCTGGTGAAGAGACAGAACGCGCGACCGCGAGTGATTTCAAGGATGCGTCGGATTTTTTCGGTAGCTTGTGGGAGGAATTCTGGATCACGCGGCGGCGGCATCGCGCGCGGCAGATACAGCAGCGCTTGCTTCGAGTAGTCGAAGTGCGAGGGGACGAGGAGCTCTTTGGGGTAAGGAATGCCGAGTCGCCTTTTCAGGTGATCGAAACTAGGAATTCCCTCTGCGCCCGCAACGGCGAGAGTAGCGGAGGTGAGGATGATGCTGGGGTAGTGGGTGAAGAGCGTTTCGGCGAGGATGGTGGAGACGTCGATAGGTGTGGCTTGCAGGTGCGTATTGAAGGCCTGAAAGTTTTGCGCCGCTTCGGAAGTCCAAGTCCCAGAATCGGGACGTGGGGCACCCGGATTGGTGGCGCTGCGCGCGGCATTGCGGAGGTTCTGCGTGGTGCGGCGCTCGATCCAGAAGACAGTGTTGGGGTCGGTCGATTCGAGCAGAAACTTCAAATGGTTGCGAATGTCTGCGGCGCGCTTGCGCAGCCCGGAGGCTTCTTCGACTTCGCGCAGGCGTTCGAGTTCGCCTTCGAGGCGCTGTAGCGCGTTGGTCGCTCCGATGTACGACTCGCCGCGAGACTCAAGAAAATCCGCGCGGTCTGTAAATTCCAACCGCCCCAAATGCGACGGGCCGACCGGCAGCGAGCCGAAGAAAAGTCGCGAGCGCTCCCGCAGTGTTTGCGTCGCGCTTTCGATGGAGGGCGAACTTGCACCTTTCGCTCGCAGCATCGACTCTGTATCGCGGGCAAGTTCGTCGAATCGCGAGTTGGTCAACGCAACGCCGAAGTAGTTGCTGGCGATGTCTTCCAGCTCGTGGGCCTCGTCGAAAATGACCGCCGCCGCTTCCGGCAGAATGCCCGCGTCCGGCGCTCCCGCTGCTTGCAGTTTGATCGCCAGGTCGGCAAAAAAAAGATGGTGGTTGACGATCACGATGTCCGACTCCAGCGCCTTACGCCTCATGCCGGTGATGAAGCAGGGTTCCCAGTTGGGGCAGCTCTGCCCGAGGCAGACCTCCGAGCGTGCATCGAGTTTGTGCCACAGTGGCGAGTGTTCGGGAAGCGCGTCCACCTCGGCGCGATCGCCTGTTTCTGTGGCGCGCTCCCATTGGAGGATGGCGTTGAACTGCGACACTTCTTCGAGCCCGTTGAGCAGCGGAGCGTCGCGCAGTGCATAAAGTTTCTGGCGGCAAACGTAATTTGCACGGCCCTTCATATAGCAAACGCGCAACGGGCCGAGGATGGTTTCGAGAAACGGAACGTCCTTGAAGAAAAGCTGTTCTTGTAGATTCTTTGTCCCGGTGGAGATGATGATGCGCTGTTGCTGCTCGCGGGCGCGGCGCAGCGCGGGCAGCAGGTAGGCGAGGGTCTTGCCGGTGCCAGTCCCGGCTTCGACAATCAGGTGGCGCTTGTCGGCAAAGGCCTGCTCGATGGCTTTGGCCATCAGGTACTGTCCCGGGCGATGCTCAAATTGCAGCGACGATTTCGCCAGCAAGCCGCCGGGGTGGAAGAAGTCGTGCAGCGTCGGGAGCTTCTGCTCGGTGTGCGGCTCGGGATGAAGGGAGACGACGGGCATCGACTGTCTGGCTGTGTCAATGATAGTCGCCGTTTGTTCGCCGTGCTCTGCGCGGGATGATGAACAATAACGAACAACAACGAACAACGAGGCACGTGAAGTGCGTGCAGCTTCGCGGGTTCCTATAATGGGGAGTGGCGCTGTGTGCGCGGGAGATAACGGCGAATGGCACCGAAGCGCGATCAGAAAAAACGGTTAGGCAAAAAGCACCGCCAGGCCAGCACGCGCCCCAAGATGGGCCGGAGCGCGCCGCGAAGCACGGCTGTCACGGGCGCCGTATCGCCGAAGAAGCGCAAGGAGCTTGCCACGAAGAAGGCGGCCATTGCCAAGGCTAAGTTGACGCCGACGCGCAGCCCGGAGAATGAGCGGCGGCGGACGATTACGGGCGATGCCATCGCCAACGTTGCTCCAAAGAAGAAAGAAATGCTGCGCTATGCACAGGAAGATAACTCGGCCCGCCGAGGATCGCATATTGTTGGAGCGCCGCAGTATCGCGATGACGGGGAAGCGGCAGAACGCGAGCAGTGGCGCGAAGCCGAATCGCTCGCTGAGCGGCTGACGCTGGCCACGACGGGCGCGGGCAGCGCGCAGGCGGCGATGGCTCTGGTGGCGATTTGTGGCCGACCAAACGTGGGCAAGAGCACGCTGTTCAATCGCCTAACCGGGACGCGGCGCTCCATCGTCGGCGATGAGCCGGGTATTACACGCGACCGCATCTATGGCGAGGTCGAGTGGAACGGGCGCACCGTCCGTCTGGTCGATACCGGCGGCGTCGTTCCCGACGATGAAGCGCTGATTCCGGCGGAGATCTTCCGGCAGGCGCGCGTCGCGCTCGAAGAGGCCGACGCCACCGTGATGGTTGTTGACGGACGCTCTGAGTTGGCGGCGCCAGATATGGAGTTAGCGCGGCTTCTAATGCGCGGCGGCAAGCCGGTGTTCCTCGCAGTCAACAAGATCGACGCGCCCGAGTTGGCCGCTGCGGCGGAAAACTTTCGCAGATTGGGATTCAGAAACGTCGCGGCGGTTTCGGCCGAGCATGGATCGGGCATTGGCGACCTCCTGGATGAGGTTTGGGCGGTTTTGCCGGAGGAAGGTCACACGCAGCAAGACCTGCGCGCGGAGTTCGTGCAACGCGAACCCGCCGAGGTGATGAATGGCCTCGAGGATGAGGAGCTTGAAGACATGGATGGCGGTGAGGATGCGCTTGCGCCCGCTCCCGAGCCTCCCGTCGAAGGCGCGCCGGAGCGTCGCTTGCGGTCGCACGGCGAGCATGTGTTGCGCGAGACGAAAGTTGCGATCATCGGGCGGCCCAATGTGGGCAAGAGCACGTTGTTGAATGCGCTGACGGGCAGCGACCGCGCGATCGTTTCGCCCATCGCAGGAACTACCCGCGACGCCGTGGACGAGGTTGTCGAGCGCGAAGGACACAACTTCCGGTTCGTCGATACAGCCGGAATTCGGCGCAAGGGCAAGACTAAATTGCTCGCCGAAAAACTCAGCGTCATCATGAGCCGCAAACATCTTGAGGCCGCCGACGTTGCGCTGCTGGTGATCGACGCGGGCGAAGGCATCGCTGCGGCCGACGCGAACATCGGCGGCTACGCCCATGAGAGCGGGCGCAGCGTCATCATCGTCGTCAACAAGTGGGACCTGATGACCAAAGTCGGGCCGGATGGAATGCGACTGTTCGACGGCAAGCCCCCCGCCGACAAAAAAATTTACGAGCAGCAAGTGCGCGACGCGCTGAAATACCTCGACTACGCGCCGCTGGTGTTTGTGACGGCTTCCGATTCCGATTCAAATTTAAAAGCCCAGGGCATGGACGCGCTCTTCAAGAAGGTCGAGCTGGTGTCGCGCGAGCGTCGCAAGCGCGTAACCACCGGGCAGATGAACCGCTTCCTCGACAAGATCGACTTCCAGCGGGCCAGCGTTCCGATGAACAAACGCGTCCGCATTTATTACATGACGCAGGCTGCGGTCGCGCCGCCGACGTTTGTGTTGTTCACCGATCGCGATGTGAAACTGCATTTCAGCTACGAGCGTTTTCTTGCCAATGAGATTCGCGATAGCTTCAAATTCATCGGGTCGCCGATCTGGTTCAAAGTGAAGGCGCGGAATAAAAAGAAGAAGGTCTAAGGTCTAAGCGTAGCTTTGACCGCTCCTTCCGAGATCGGCGCGAATCCTTACAGCCAGTTCATCCAGGCCTCCAGTCCGCGCTCGCATTGGAGGCGGTGGCGCTCTTTCTTGTCTCGAATTTTCTTGCGAAGCTCGTCTTCGAGCGGTGGCAGAAGGTCGAACGTGATGTTCGCGGGGGCAAACTTCTTTGCGTCCGCATGGGTGATGTAGTGCATCAACGAACCATTCGCACTGAGTCGCGGAGCGGGTTCAGGCTGATCGCCGCGCGCCAGCGCCGCTGCATATCTTCCCGCCAGAAGGCCGGAGGCAATCGACTCCGTATAGCCTTCGACGCCCGACAGTTGCCCCGCTATCAAAATGCTCGGTTGCGCCCGCAGCTGCAGAGTTTCTGTAAGCAGCGTCGGCGAGTGGATATAGGTGTTGCGATGGATCTGCCCGTAGCGCAGAAAGGTCGCGTTCTCCAGGCCGGGAATCAGGCGAAGCACTTTCTTCTGCTCCGAAAATTTCAGGTGGTTCTGGAACCCGACGAGGTTGTAACTGTCCGCGCGCAGGTTTTCCTGCCGGAGCTGAACAGCCGCGTAAGGCCACCGCCCCGTGCGCGGATTTGTGAGTCCCGCAGGCTTCATCGGCCCGAAGCGCAGAGTGTCGCGCCCCCGCCGCGCGGTCTCTTCAATGGGCAAACAGCCTTCAAAGTATTGCAGTTTTTGAAGGGCCGTCGAACCCGCCCCGGGGGACCCATCTTCGGCGACAGTTTCATCATCGCCAAAGATAGGACCGGCGATAGGAATCTCTTCCCACGTTTTAGGTCGCACCTTTTCGGCGGCGATGAGCGCATCGAGAAACGTGTCGTACTCGTCTTTGGAGAAGGGACAGTTGATGTAGTCGGCCGTACCCTTGTCCCAGCGCGCGGCGAAGTAGACCTTGTCCATATCGATGGTGGAGGCGTCGACGATGGGAGAAATCGAATCGTAGAAAGCCAGATGTTCCGCGCCAGTGAGGCGTTGTAACTCCGCAGCCAGGGCGGGTGAAGTGAGCGGTCCGCTGGCAAGAATCGTGATCGTATCGGGATCGTTCTCGTTAAGGCGCGTCACTTCTTCGCGCACCACCGCGATGCGTGGATGCGCCGCAATCAGCTCCGCAACTCGGGCAGAGAAGAGAACGCGATCGACCGCGAGCGCATGTCCGGCGGGTACCGCAGAGGCGTCGGCAGCTCTGAGCAGGAACGAGCCAGCGCGTCGCATCTCCTGCTTCAGCAGCCACGGCGCGGTGTTTTCGGACTCGGACTTGAGCGAGTTGGAGCAGACAAGTTCCGCGAAGTCCGAAGTCTGATGGGCTTCGGTAGAGCGATGCGGGCGCATTTCGTAGAGCGTGACGTCGCATCCAAGCGAAGCGGCCTGGAGCGCGGCTTCGGGGCCAGCCAACCCCCCGCCGATAATGTGGATTTTCTTCATCTGTCACTAGGATACGTGCGCAAGAGATACTGAATGCAGAGGTCTATCGTGTCCATCGCCGAAAATCTCGAACGCGTCCGCAATGAAGTCGCGGACGCCTGCGCGCACGCGCACCGCAACGCCACCGACGTCGCGCTCATGGCCGTATCGAAGGTGCATCCAGCCGAAGCAATTGTCGAAGCGCATGAAGCTGGCCAGCGGCTCTTCGGCGAGAACCGCGTGCAGGAGATGCAGACAAAATACCCCCTCGTCAGCGGACTTGCAGGCATCGAACTGCACCTCATCGGCCCCCTCCAGAACAACAAGACCGGCAAGGCCGCCGAAATCTTTCATGCCGTCGACACACTCGACGCGCTCAAGACGGCCGAGCGCCTCAACGCCGCTGCAGCCGCGCTCGACAAACTCTTGCCGGTGCTGATCGAGGTGAAGCTGTCGCCCGAAGAATCTAAGCACGGCCTCGCTCCGTCCGACCTTTCCGCGCTCCTCGATGCGCTCGCGCCGCTGACCCACATCCAAGCCCGCGGCCTGATGACCGTGCCGCCCTGGAGCGAAGACGCCGAAACGGCGCGGCCCTATTTCCAGCAACTCCGCCGCTTACGCGATGAGCATATTGCGAACTTCCCGAAACTCACTCAGCTTTCCATGGGCATGTCGAACGACTTTCGCGTGGCCATCGAAGAAGGTTCGACAACCATCCGCATCGGCACGGCAATTTTCGGCAAGCGGACTAAGCCGTGACCGGCTCCAACACCTGCGCGAACCGCTTTTCCGTCCGCGCTTTGTACGCGCCCTTGTGAAACGCATATCCAGCGATCAGCGGAAACGCGATCGTCGCCTCGGCAAACACCATCTGCTCATAAGTCAGATCGACCTTGCCCCACGAACTGGCTTCCTTCAGTGTCGATCCCGACAGCGCGCCGTCGCGCGAATCGGCCACCGTAATCTGAATCGCATACTTGTGCATCGAAGCCTCGACGCCGAGAATGTCCGCGGCCACGACGATGTCCTGAGCAAAGTTTTTCGGAACACCGCCGCCAATCATCAGCAAGCCCGTCGTAGGATTTGCAATCTTCAGCTGCGTAAGTTCGTAGAAGTCCTTCGCCGAATCAATGGACACAACCGGCTTCCCACGCCGCGCATGTTGATGCGCGACCAGCCCAAAGCCGGCCGAGCAATCCGAGAAGGCCGGGCAGAAAATTGGCACGTCCTTTTCGTAACACGCCAGCACAATCGAGTCCGGATTGCCCTTCGCCGGCGTGCGCCCGTTCTCGCTGAGGTACTTGCCCATCGCGGCGATAAACTCGCGCGAAGAATAAGGTCGCGTCTCCAGCGAGTTGGTAATCTTCTCGGTCGTCTCGTCGCACAGGCGCAGTTCTTCCTCGTCGATGAACGTGTCGTAGATGCGGTCAATCATCAACTCGCGCAACTCAGCATCGCCAGCGCCGTACTTATATTCATCGCCCGCGATGTAGTGCTTATATCCGAGCGCCTCGAAAAAATCCTGATCGACGATGTTCGCGCCCGTCGAAACAATCGCATCGACCATGTTGTTGCGCACCAGATCGACAATCACCTTCTGCAAGCCCGCCGAAATCAACGACCCCGCCAGGCACAGAATGACGCCGCATTCGGTATCGCGCAGCATCATGTCGTAAATGGTCGCCGCCCGCGCCAGGTCTCGCGAGCTATAGGCCATCGACGCCATCGCATCGACCAACGCAACTACGTTGTGCTGCTTGATATCGATGTGCTGGATGGGAGTCTTGAGCAATTCTTTTTTGGTTGGCATATCGCCCACTAGTTTATCGCGTTTCATCCAGTCAAGAAACGGCCCTCGCGGTGAATATCCCGCGACAAATCTCTCCGCCTATCCCTAAATTTGTCATTCCGTAGCGTAGCGGAGGAAATCTGCTTTCTTTCGCAGCCGCATAATCCGGGTGGCCCATTCTTTCGCCCGTATGAAAGGGCGGAATGTCGCGCACCCGCGACCATCTACTCAACAACCAGCGATTTCACCACAGCTTCCCAGTCCTGCTCTGAACCCGAAAAAATCCCCGCGTTGGCATGAAGCAAAACGGCATAGAAAACCCTCCCCGGCATGCGTCGATATTGCAGCGCGAAGTGAAAGGCAACCGGCTGATTAATCGCTCCGGTCGTCTGAGGTTGCTGCGGCGCCTCAAACACCAGCCCGTCATACCGCGGCAACTCCCGCTCGAAAGCCGTCACCAGGGCACGCGCACCACCGGTCTTGCTATAGAGACTCTTATCGATCAACTCCAAACCCAAACACCGCTCAACAGGGCACGGACCCGAACTCAAATCGCTTATCGCGTTGGTTCGATTCTCCAATATCCCCCGTGCAAACGACTCCAGCGTCTCCCCTTCCTTCGCCACCTTGGCCATCACCATCATCGTCGGGGACGCCTGCCCCTTCATAGCAGGCGGAGTCATCCAAACCTTGCAAGTTCCGTCCGAGACTTTCGGTACCTGCAAGTCCCAATTCCCGTTGGCGACAAACGAAACTCCGCACAACCGGCTGATAAATTTCAATCGGCCGCCTTCCAGATCGTCTGAAACCCACGCATCATGCTCGCCAACGGGCTTAGTCAGATCGGCCGTCTTGTAGCGTGTTTCCGCAATCTCCATAACGTTCTGATAACCTTCGCGCGGCCGTCCCAGCTCCACCGCATGATCGATCGCGCGCAACGCATGCGCCGGCAAGATCGCTACGTTGGCACAAGCGATGTAATCGTCCCAAAAATCGCTCGGCAAGCTCTTCGTAGTCGCTTCAACGGCAAGGAGTCGATTCATTCCGTCGACAACATGCAACGCCTGGCACTCGTGAATTCCGAGGAACCAGCCACCCCGCATATCGCCCGCATCTCCTTGCAAGGCTTTCGACAGGAACTCAACCGCGGGCTTGTACGCCGCTTCAACATCCAGGTTGTAGGCAAAATGCGCCACTAAACCTGTCGCTAGCTGCAACTCATGATTATCTGCTGCGCTTCCGCTCGCCTTACGCAACGTCGCAAGACTTGCAGTCAACGTCTTAGCCACATCCGCTTTGGGCACGCCATAGCGCCATGGGGTGCTCCAACTCTGCGCATACCGCTCAACCCCGAGCGCATGCTGATAAGCATTTTGAACATCCGCCGTCTGCGGCAACTTCGCCGCATCGATCAGCCCCAGCTGCGCCGAACATATCGGCGCCACAAACATCCATACAACGCAGACTCCCCAGAGGCTCTTCAGACTCATAATTTCCTCGCAAGAAGCCCATGTCCGTTCTTCCGGACATGGGTCCACAAGCAGTAAATCTACTTCAAAAACGCCTCCACCGCCGCATCGAACTTCGCGGGCTGGTCATACATAATGAAGTGCCGCGAGTCGTCGATACGCACCAGCTTCACGTTCGGCATCGCGGCATACGCTCCTTTGTACAACGCATCGAATTTAGCCGCCTCCACTCCCGGGACCGTCGCATCGAACGGATACAGCATGAGTGCGGGCGTTTTGATCTTCGCCATCTCAGGTCGAATGTCGGTCTGCAAATCTTCCAGCATCGCATTCGCAAATACGGTCCGGTCGCTGGCAATCGAGCTAGCAGCGACGGCCTTTCCGCCCGCTTCGTCCTTCACCATTCCCTTCACCATCATGGGCTGCATGGCCGCGAACTGTTCAGCGGGCAGGGCCAGCATCTGGTCGTGGATGGTGTTGGCTTGTGGCGCCATCGACCCCACCGTCGCGCCCTGATCGAACACCATGCCGTAGAACGGCAACGCATCCACAATCACGATCTTCGAGACATCTTCAGAATGCGCGTCCGCCAGCATCAACGTTATCAGCCCTCCTAGCGAGTGCCCCATCACGGTCGGATGCATCTTGTTCGCGACAATGTACTGATGCAATTCATCCAAGATGCCAGGCAAAATCGGCCCCGTCGCATTCGGCCCCGCTGGCGCGCCCGCAAACCCGCCCACCTGCACCACGTGCAGCCGGTAGTTGGGCGCGAGCAATTTCACCTCCGCGTCCCACACCGACCGCGAACTCGACAGCCCTGGAATCAAGATCACGTCCGGCTTGCCCACCGTTCCCGCATCGAGAACGGTAAAGCGCGTCGGCGTAAAAGCGGCCGCGTGTGACGGCACCGCCAGCAGCAAAATCCCTGCCACAACAAATTCCAGCGTAGCGAAAAAACGAAGAGCCTTCATCATCAATCCCTTTCAATCTTTTTGTGAAATTCCACGGTGGCAGAGAGACAACAGGTCGAGCAAAGATCCGGGGTGCCCCATGTCCGGATTTCGGACATGGGTTCCGACCGGCTGCAACTGCCATCCCAACAAGGAAACCGATCTAGCGTTCCAGCCCATGATCGCAACTGGACGTTCTGCGATCGATAAACATCAATGCGACTGCGGCAAACACAATCGCCACCATTCCAACCCAAACAAGCTGTCTCATCGTCCCGCGATTGAGCCCATAAATCCCAATCATCGCAACGCTGAGCGCAGCGTAACTCATTGCTGCCCAACGAAGCAGTTGTGCCTTCTGAACTGTCATAACGTATTCCTTTCTCATCGTGCTTTAGTTGTCCTGCATTCACAAGTAGAGTGCGTCATCCCGTCGACCTGACAACTGTCACCCATCCTCAAACTCAAAAATCTCCTCGATCCTCTTCGCAAACAGCAGCGCAATCCGAAACGCCAGCGGCAGCGACGGATCGTACTTCCCCGTCTCGATCGCATTCACGCTCTGCCGCGACACCTCCAGCTTCTCGGCCAGATCTGCCTGCGACCAGCTCCTCTCCGCGCGCAAAACTCTAAGCCGGTTCTTCATCGCCACCCGCCCTGTTCATCCGCGCCTGCACGCCTTGTGCGATCCCGAACGTGACCCAGAACACCGAGAACATCATGAACGGCGACAGCGCTCCCACGTTCGCGAAACTGCGCAAGAAATCGGAGAACGCCGACACGACCAACATCGCCGCGCCGCCTAACAAGATCGCCCGCACCGCCAGCAAGCGCTGAAACTCGTCCGTCTCCTCGTGGAGATACAGCGCGAGCACATGGATCAACCGCAACACCGGCAGGCAGGGAATCACCGCGACCACATACAACGCCCACCCGCTCACATGCCCGTGCCGCACCGCCCACGTCGTAACGATCACCACCACCACGTAGACCAACATCGCCCAGATCAACCGTCTCTCGTAATTCTTTTCAGCCTTGCTCTTCACCCGACAACCCATGTCAATCTCCCTTTCCTTAGTGACAAGTAAACTTTACGACAAGCCCCCTTTACTTGTCAAGTCCCCTTGTCAACTTTATTTGCGGGCCGCAAAAGGTCACCTCAGCGCATTTAAAAGCCCCGTGAAGCCCTCTAAACGGCACTGAAATTTACAGGTATTGATACCCTGTTTCCTATGAACGTGAACTTCGCCGAGCGCGCCCACAACCACAACTGGAAGCTCGACCCCATCGTGCGCTCGCTGCTCGACACTGATTTCTACAAACTCCTGATGCTGCAGTTCATCTGGAAAAACTTTCCAGCCGTCCCCGTTACCAGCGAAGTCCACAACCGCACCGTCCGCGTGCGCCTCGCCGAACGCGTCAGTGCCGCCGCTCTGCGCGAGCAGATGGAGCACGTCCGAGGCCTGCGCTTCCTAAAGTCGGAACTCATCTGGCTCGCCGGCAATACGTTCTACGGATTGAAACAAATTTTCCAACCCGACTTTCTCGCCTGGCTCGAAAACGACTTCGCGCTTAGCGATTACGAAATCTCCGAAGAAGACGGCCAGCTTATCCTTCGCTTCTCCGGCCTCTGGACCGAAGTCACAATGTGGGAGGTCTACGCGCTCGCACTGGTCAGCGAAATGAAAACCCGCTACGCGCTGGCCGACCTCACCGAGCTCGAACTCGACATCCTCTACGCACGCGCCAAGGCGCGGCTGTGGGACAAAATCGAGAAGCTCCGTCCCATCGAAGGTCTCAGTCTTTCCGATTTCGGCACGCGCCGCCGCCACAGTTTTCTGTGGCAGGAGTACGCCGTAGAAGCCCTGCAGTCCGCGCTCGGCAAGCGCTTCACGGGCAGCTCCAACACCGCGCTCGCGTACAAGCACAACCTTGAAGCCATCGGCACCAACGCTCATGAGCTGCCCATGGCGATGGCGGCAATGGCCTCGCGCGGAACGGACGCAGACCTGCGCGCGTCGCAGTACCACATGCTTGAACTTTGGCAGCAAAGCTACGGCGGCGAACTGCTCATCATGCTCCCCGACACCTTCGGCACGACCCAGTTTCTCGCTGGCGCGCCGGATTGGGTATCGCGCTGGACGGGCGAGCGCGCCGACTCCAAAGACCCCATCGTCGCAGGCGATGAGTACATCGCGTGGCTCGCTGCGCACGGCCAGAATCCGCGCATCAAACGCCTCATCGCTTCCGACGGCCTCGACGTTGACGACATCGTCCGCCTTCAGAAATACTTCCACGACCGCATTCGTTTCAGCGCTGGCTGGGGCACGCTGCTAACCAACGATTTCCGCGGTTGCCACCCTCGCGGACACTTGGAGGGACAAGACACCTTCGACCCCGTCTCGCTCATCTGCAAGCTCACCAGCGCTGACGGCATGCCCACCGTCAAGCTCTCCGACAACGCCCGCAAATCCACCGGCCCACCCATTGAAATCGCCCGCTACCGCCGCGTCTTCGGCTCCTCGGTCCCCGCGGAAATTCCAGTACTGGTGTAGCTCTGCTTCCGCTTTCTGTCATTCCCGCAGGGAACCTGCTGTACCCTACAGCGCGCATGGGCCGTTTCTGCCATGGCCTTGGAAACGACCGCGCACCCCACCACCACCTCTCCGAAATAGGTTCATACTAACGTCAGCTTTCTTTTCACGCGCCAACTCATCGCGAACCCATGCCTCGGAGCGCCGACCCTAAATTGCCCCGCCAAATCTTCGCCACCAAATCCATCGACAAGCTCATTTCCGACTCGCAAGCGCCGGAGACCGCACTCAAAAAAACCCTTGGGCCCATCTCGCTCACCGCGCTCGGCATAGGCGCGGTCATCGGCTCGGGCATCTTCACCGTCATCGGCACGGCCATCGGCGGCAACCCCGCTGCGCTGGCGAACTGGCAGGAATCGCCGGTCATTGACCTCGTTCTGCACCATGGCCACATTGCCGGCCGCCCCGGTGCCGGCCCAGCGCTCGCGCTCTCGCTCATCCTGGTCGCCATCGTTTGCTGCTTCACCGGCCTCTGCTACGCCGAACTCGCCAGCATGATCCCCATCGCCGGCTCGGCCTACACCTACACTTACGCGACGCTGGGCGAACTGATCGCGTGGATCATCGGCTGGGACCTCATCCTCGAATACGCTTTCTCCAACATGAGCGTCTCGGTCGGCTTTGCGGCCCACGTCGTCGACCTGCTCGACTGGCTCGGCATCCATCTCAACCCCAAGTGGCTTTCGCCCGCTTACCTTCCGCAGGGCTTGCAGGATCTCGCGGGCAAAGACATCTACGCGCACGGCTGGCACTTCGGCTTCAACATTCCGGCGTTCATCATCGTCATCCTGCTCACCATGATTCTGGTGCGCGGTATTCGCGAGTCCGCGCGCACCAACAACATCATGGTGCTGATTAAAATTGTCGCCATTATCGCCTTCGTTTTGGTCGGCCTGCACTTCATCCACCCCACCAACTACGTTCCCTTCTCGCCCAATGGCTGGACGGGCGTGCTCGCGGGCGGCAGCATCATCTTCTTCACCTACATCGGCTTCGACTCGGTATCGACCGCCAGTGAGGAATGCAAAAACCCGCAGCGGACCGTCCCCATCGGCATCATCGCGACGCTCATCATCTGCACCATCCTGTACGTCGCGGTGGCCATCGTACTCACCGGCATCGTGCCCTGGCAATCGGTCATAGGCGACGCCGCTCCGGTGGTCAACGCGCTCAAACGCCTCACCCTCCAAACCGGCAGCCCGCTGCTGCACTGGACGCGTCTTGTCGTCCTGATGGGCGCCATCATCGGCATGATCTCGTCGATCCTCGTCTTCCAACTCGGCCAGGCGCGCGTGTGGTTCGCGATGTCACGCGACCGCCTGTTGCCGGACGCGTTTTCGAAGGTGCACCCGAAGTTCCGCACGCCAGCCACCGCCACCTGGATCGCGGGGATACTCGTCGCCATCCCCGCGGGTCTGTTCGATGTCGGCACGCTCGCCGAACTCTCCAACATCGGTACGCTCTTCGCCTTTGTCCTGGTCTCGATCGGCGTCTTGGTCCTGCGCAAGAAGCAGCCCGACCGCCATCGCGGCTTCCGAGTCCCCGGCGGCCCCGTCTTCCCCGTTCTGAGCGTCGTTTTCTGCGTCCTGCTGATGACCGGCCTCCCCGCCCGTACCTGGGAACGTTTCTTCGTCTGGCTGGTCGTCGGGTTATTCGTTTACTTCTTCTACTCGAGGAAGCGAAGTGAGTTTTATAATGGTTGAGGAAGCATCGGACCTAGCTCAATGTTTGCTCCATCTAATTCGCCAGGAATCGACATTAACTGGACGCCGCAGCACAACAGGAAGTCTACTGTTCGATCGAGTTCGCTAGGGTCTCTCGTTGGATCTCCGTAGTCGCCCCGCGGAATGTAGAGGATCATACCCTGGCGCGCGCGAGTAAGCAGGACCCGATACGCGTTGCGACGGAATTCCCGACGCTCGCTGGGTTTGATCGTTCCCCACCGTGTTACCTGACCGTGACGCAGGTCACGAGGAATCCATTCCGATCCTGACCAGATGAAGTCCCCGCCCCAGCAAACCCCAACCCAATCTAGTTCCAGGCCCTGAATTTCAAATTCGGTGGCGAAGACTTCGCATCGATAGCTTGACCTAACATCTTCTCGCGGCGCTAAGTACCAGTGATGCCAGGGATAGTCCGCGTGAAATGTAGAATTCGGCTCCAACCCATCTGCCCGCAATCTTGCAGCGCCAGATGATCCTACTAATCCGAACCGACTGTATCCAAGTGCTTCAGCCCCAAGCTTCGCCCGTACCGTCGCAAGATCTCTCGTCAGAAAAAGTGGGAATCGCTCCGCTATTCTCATCTCTGCAGCGCGCAACTGCTCGCCGTCGAGCACATGGTTGACCCAGGCGGCGAGCTTGTCCGCCCTAAGACTGCGATTCGAGGTCCTTAAGTGAAGTAATTCACTTGTATGGACTTCAACAGACTTGATGTCGTCGCCAAAAAGCCGATGACCAGCAGTTGATGTGCCCCCCTTCATCACTTCCCGTGAGGCGTACACTGACCACCTGATGTCGCTTTGCGCGATTGCTTTACCCCATTCCTCGAGCCCCGCCTCACCGCTGTTGATTTCCTGTCCGCCTCCGACAAGTGCAACCACGCAAGCCCAATCCTGATGCCTTTGCATGATCTTAAGCAACATCTCCGGCTCAGAATAGTTCCGTTTGAATTTATTCAAGTTCTGCGCAAGATTCCACGCACGCTGCGCTTCATCGAAAATGATGACGTGATTCGAAGGGGGGCGATCCAGATCACGTTCCGTGTAGTTCTTCGCAAAGACATGCACATTCTCGATTAGTGTCTGTGCCTGCATCAACGCTGCGGCTGCGGGAACTCCGTCACGCATGCCTTGGCGCCGAAAGACTTCCTGCAACACCGAAACAAGCGGCCCATTCCCACTCATAAAGTGAATAGCATCCGTACGGCTCTCACTCAAATGCGCGAGGCTCAATCCGACAAGAGTTTTCCCTGACCCCGGAACTCCGGTCAGGAAGCAGATTACAAACTCATTCTCTGCTTTTGCTCGATCGACGATTGCGCGAATCGCTTCTGTCACAATTTCGATATCGTGCTCTGCTGCTTCAGAAAGCGCTACCTCCCGAACCCGGAGGCCGGAGCGAAGGGCTAACGCTGCATCGATGATGGTTGGCGTCGGATGATAAGCGCCATCGTTCCAAGCTTCGCCATCAACGGGCAAAACGTCGTTCGCGGGCAAGGTTGTCAGAATTGCAGCCAGGCCTAGCCAGGAGCAAACCTGTGTGGGCGCGATCCAGTAGGAAGGTAACATTTCGAAGCCAAGCTCGCTTTGGCGAAGCTCCTTTACACAATCCCTTCCGTGCCCGACAGCGGTAGCTGCCTGCGTCACAACGATCGGTAATATATTTTGACGATCGCTCGGTTTATGAAAGTAATGTAAGAGCAGCGCATATTCTTCGACTTGACGAAGGTCATCCCCCGTAGGGATCGAGGTCTTGCACTCGATAACAACTATTCGCTCTTCAGTCAGAAGCACGACATCGAGTCGTCGCTCTTTCCTGGGAATCGTGAATTCCAGCAATATATACCAGTTGGCCGCATGCGGCCTGTTCGCGCAAACAACGCCTAACGCACCGCGAAGGGCTTCGAGATCATTCCACCAGGTGACCGGCAAATCGGTGCGCATCTCAGCAAATCCGTCTGCGGCATACCCGAGGGTAAGCCGAGACAGAATCTCGCTTTCTGAAGTCTCAAGGAATTCCGCTACAGATGATCGGAAATAGCAAGCCATGGCGTTTGGGGGTACGCGCCAGGATACCAGGCATTGCTCCCTTCTCAATCAGTGAACACTGCCCAATTATTTCTGCTTCTTTCAACATCCGATCGTCGAGACGAAGCATCTTCGGCTTTACCGGCTTGACAGCCCCCCGGATGCGCCGGGTTCCCAAGCGCATTACACTCACCTTTAAACACCACCGACGACACCGGCAGTATCAGCGACCGCCTCGACTGCGCCCACCGGACTACGCCATCTGGCAACAGCGCAGGTCTAGTCTATTACTAGAGGCTCTAGCCTAGAATGGCACCCACTTTTCTCACCGCCGAATGGCGCAAGCTCATCATGGCGCAATACACCGTCGCCCCCGCAACCCTCACGCCCTGGCTCCCCGCTGGCGTTGAACTCGACTTATTTCAAGGCCGCTGCTACATCTCCCTCGTCGCCTTCCTCTTCGATCGGGTCCGCGTCAAGGGTTTCGCCATCCCGTTCCACACCCGCTTTGAAGAGGTCAACCTCCGTTTTTACGTCAAGCGCATTGAACCCGACGGCACCCAAAGGCGCGGCGTTGTCTTCATCCGCGAGTTCGTTCCCCGCGCCGCCATCAGCCTTATCGCTAACACGCTCTACGAAGAGCCTTACGCCACACTCCCCACCCGCCACAGCATCGAAAGCACTTCTGAAAAACTCAGCGTCCGCTACGCCTGGCGCCACAAAAATATCTGGCAATCGCTCGCCGTAGAAGCCGCGCCCACGCCCGAAGAAATCCCAGCTGGCAGCGAAGCCGAGTTCCTCACTGAGCACTACTGGGGCTACACCAAACGCCGCGGTTCCCGGGGTAAAGCGGGAACCACCTCAGTCTACGAAGTTAAGCATCCGCGCTGGCAGGTTTACCCCATCCGCAGCCACGAAATCGTCGCCAACTTTGCCGCCCTCTACGGCCCCGCCTTTGCCCCGCTCAACGCCCAACAACCCGTCAGCGTTTTGCTCGCAGA
>JBBRCA010000014.1:0-35554 GCA_038205325.1 Terriglobales bacterium
TTCATGGAGGCCGAGAAGGCGGCGATGGAAGCGGCGGGCCATGTGGTGAAGGCGCAGGGAAAGATTTTGCTCGCAACGGTGAAGGGCGACGTGCATGATATTGGCAAGAACATCGTCGGCGTCGTGCTGGCGTGCAACAACTACGAGGTCATCGACATGGGAGTGATGGTTTCGTCGGAGAAGATTCTGGAACGCGCGAAAGCGGAGAAGGTGGACTTGATTGGGCTAAGTGGTCTGATCACGCCGTCGCTTGATGAGATGGTGCATGTGGCGCGCGAGATGGAACGGCAGGGTTTTAAAGTTCCTTTGCTGATCGGTGGGGCGACGACCAGCCGCGCACACACGGCCATCAAGATCGCGCCGCACTATAGCGAGCCTGTGGTGCATATTCTCGATGCGAGCCGCGCGGTGCCGGTGACGACGAGTTTGTTGAGCGCGGAGGGTAAGGCGGAGTTCGTGGCGAAGCACCGCACCGATTATGAACGCATTCGCACATCGCACTCCGCGCCAAAGCAGCATATGGTGTCGCTTACGACGGCACGCGCGAGGCGGACACCGATTGAGTGGCATGCAAAGGACTTGCCGACGCCGGAGTTTACAGGCGTTCGTGTGCTGGACGATTTTCCGCTGACGACATTGCGCGAATATATCGACTGGTCGCCGTTCTTTCACACATGGGGGCTGAAGGGAATTTTTCCGCGCATTCTCGACGACCAACGGCAGGGGGTAGAGGCGCGCAAGATTTTCGACGACGGCAACGCACTTTTGGATCGCATAATTGAGCTGAAACTGATTACGGCGCGCGGCGTGTACGGCTTATTCCCCGCAAATGCGGTGGGCGACGATGTTGAGTTGTATGCTGATGGTGGAGTGCTGGCGCGGTTTCATTTTCTGCGTCAGCAGGCGAACCGCGAAGGCGCCGAGCCATGCCGATCGCTGGCTGACTTCATTGCTCCGAAAAGCACGGAGCTGCACGATCATCTTGGCGCTTTCGCAGTGACGAGCGGGATCGGCCTGAAGGAGTTGTGCGACAGGTTCAGGGCGGAGAACGACGACTACAACGCGATTATGGCGGAGGCCATCGCGGACCGCCTAGCTGAGGCTTTTGCCGAATGCCTGCATAAAAGGGTTCGGGATGAGTGGGGGTACGGTCGCGACGAAGGCTTGAGTCCGGCGGAGTTGATTCAGGAGAAGTATCGCGGGATTCGACCCGCACCGGGTTATCCGGCGTGCCCGGATCACACGGAGAAGGACACAATCTGGCGCTTGCTGGATGTGCAGGCGAATACGGGGATGCTGATTACGGAGTCGTTCGCGATGTGGCCGGGATCGAGCGTGAGTGGGCTATATTTCGCGCACCCTGAGGCGCGCTACTTCAGTCTCGGAAAGATTGACCGCGACCAGGTCGCCGATTATCACGAACGCAAAGGGATGAGTGTGACCGAGGTAGAGCGTTGGTTGGGACAGAATTTGAATTAGATCCGGCAGCATAATGATCGCCGAGGGTTACGCTTCGAATTGGGGCTGGAGCAGCGGTTTGTATAACCGAGTCGCCGCCGACTGCCCGTGCCATCTTGCGTCAAGCGCGCCTTCAGAATTAACCCAAAAAGCAGGAGTGAGTGTAAACACCTTTCCCGTACGAGAACCTCCTCAGCGCAGTGTGATTCAAAACCAGTAGAGTGCAGGTGAATTCAGAACGTGCGAATAGACAGGCGGCGGCAGGCTTCTTCAAGTTCCGCTTGCTTCTTTGCGAAGCAGAAGCGGAGAAAGTGGTCGCCGCTGTTGTGGCCGTGTGAGTCGTTGGCGAAAAAGGCGGAGCCTGCGACGGCGGCGACTCCGGTGTCGGCGAGCAGATTGCGGGCTTTCTGTTTGGCGTCAGTGCCGGGGACGCGGACCGCATCGGCGAGAACGTAGTAGGCCCCTGTGGGGATTGACGGCATGAGGCCAGCGCGGGTAAGGGCGGCGCAGGTCATGTCGCGCTTGCTTTGATATTCGCTGGCGAGTTCTGCATAGAACGCATCGGGGAGCGCAAGCAGGCCGGCGAGCGCTCCGTACTGCAGAGGCGAGGGCGCGCAGACGTACGTGAGGTCGTGGAAGTAGGCGATGGCCGGTAGCCACTTTGCGCTGGCCGCGAGATAACCGAGACGCCAACCGGTGACGGAAAACGTCTTCGAGAAACCGGAGATCGTGATGGTACGTTCGGCCATGCCGGGCAGCGCGGCAATGCTGCGATGCTGCTCGCTGTCATACGTGAAGTATTCGTAGATCTCGTCAGTAAAGACGAACAGGTCGTACTCGATGGCGACTTCGACGAGCGCGTCGAGGTCCGCTGTGGTGAAGACTTTGCCCGATGGGTTCGACGGCGAGTTAAGGATAATGGCGCGGGTGCGGGAAGTGATGCTGGCGCGCAGACGGTCTACATCGAGCGACCACGTTGGCGCTTCGAGCGGAACGATGACCGGCACCACGCGCTGTGAGCGCAGCGTGGCGACGTGATAGCCGTAGAACGGTTCAAAGACGATGCACTCGTCGCCTGGATTGAGTAGCGCCATTGCCGCAGCGTGCAGGCCGCCCGTCGCGCCTGAGGTGACGAGAACTTCCGTGTCGGGATCGACGATGATGTCATTGAAACTCGCGAACTTTTGCGCGATGGCTTCGCGCAGCGGAGCGATGCCGTCTGCGCGGGTGTAGATATTGTGGCCTGTACGGATGGCGTCGATGGCCGCTTCGACAACCGGAAGCGGAGGGTCGGTGTCGCAAACGCCTTGTGCAAGATTGATGCCGCCGACGGCGTCGCAGGCGACCGTCATCGCGCGAATCTCCGATTGAACGGCGTTGGGAGCCAGTTGGCTGAGACGAAGAGAAGAAAGTTGCTCGATTTGGCTCATGAGGATCGCGCCCGGTGCGCGCATTTCCATCGTAATTGAACTGTGTTCAGTCGATGGAGACATGCAATAGCACGCAAGTAATGTTGTCGGAGCCGCCGCGTCGTTTTGCGAGGTCGATAAGATTACCGCAGCGGGTGTCGAGCGATTGCTGTTGCACAGACACTTTCCCGGCGACGACTTTCGCGATCTCCAGGCTTTCGAGATGGCGCGTCAAGCCGTCGGAAGTCAACAGGACGAAGTCGCCGTCGTGGAGATTAACGCTGGACAAATCGGGGTCGAACCCTTCCTGGATCCCGACCGCGCGGGTAATGACCGATTGCATGGGCGAAGCGTTCGCAATTTCCCGCGTCATGAAACCGAGGCTGACCTGCTCCTCGACATACGAGTGGTCCACCGTTAGTTGCGCGCATTCGCCGTTGCGGATGAGATACGCGCGGCTGTCGCCGACGTGAATAAGATGGAGCCGCTGACCATCGAGATGCGCGGCGACCAGCGTGGACCCCATGCCGCGCAGAGCGGGCTCCGCTGCCACGCGCGCCAGAACAGCGGCGTTGGCGGCCACTGCGGCCTGATAAAGCACCCGGTTGGGGCGCCGTCGAAATTCCGCAGACGCTTTGGGATTGAGGGCGGCTTTGCAGCTTTCGAGGAACGCCTCAACGGCGACGCGGCTCGCGACTTCTCCTCCGGCGGCCCCGCCCATGCCGTCGCACACGACGTAGAGATGCATGCTCGCGTCGGCGTTGAATGCGTCCTGATTGTTCTTGCGGACACAACCGATGTCGGTCCTTGCCGCCGCCGTGATGGTCACCGCCAAATCGCTCTCCCGGGTGATCTTGCCGACACTCGCCGCAGATTTCGACATCGGCGGAATCTGGAAACAGTATAGAAGGTCGTCAGCGTGAGGCCACGATACCGTACTTGGCGGCGAGAAATGTGCGCGGCACAGAGGGCAGCGTGGCGGCGACTTCCTGCCAGGTTAGCAGGGCCATGCGGCTGCGCAGGTCGAAGCTAAGGACGGCGCGAAGCACGCGAAACCACATCTCCTGCAAGTCGGCGCGGCGGCCGTCCAAAAGCAGAACAAAGCGGACCCCCGTAGCGTGCGCTACGAGGACTCCGCGAACAAGTTGATAACCGAGAACGCCGTTAGTGGCGCGAGGCAGTTCGCCAATGTCGAAAATGTCCGCGACACCTTCGTAGCGGAGGAGACGGTCCATCGAAGCGGTCTGGAAACCCGTCTCGGTGAGCTTGGCTTCAACCAGGAGATCGCCGATGGCCATGTCGATTTCGGTGCGGTCGACTTCATCGTTGCGCATGGAGAGGCGCGCGCGAACGCCGAATTCGGGGCGTTGTCCTGGCGCGACGCCAAGCAGCCCGCAAAGTTGGGGGCGCAAGAGAACGCGAGGATAACAAAAAATGTTCATCAACAAAGCGTCGGAACTGCCGCAGCAGTCGAGCTCTTTACGGACGCGATCTGCGGAGCGGGGGACTCGGGCGCTGGCCGTGTAGCTCTTGTTCAGCCGCAACGACCAAGCTGGGTCATTACAGATGCGGCGATAGGAGGCTGCAAGGAAGTTGCCGTGGCCACCGGTGTCGTCTTTCGCGTAGACGACGCTGGGAATTGCGCCGTAGGTCGCTTCATGCAGCAATGTTTCCGCACGAGTGAGATTGCGGGCGCTAAGTTCGCGGCGGAGGTTCGCGGCGGATTGATATCCATTGTGCACTTAGCCCATCATAAGCGAATAAATGGCGAACGGTTCTCCCTAAATTTTTGCCACGGCGAGGCTACGCAGGATGGCGGCGCTGATGATGGGCCACGCTTTGCTTTCAGGATCGACAACATCGAAGTGATCGGCGTTGGGAATGATAGTGACTGTAATCTGGTCGCCCAGGCGGCGTGCATTGTCCGCCCAGCGGCCGGGGAGCATGGAAGGTATCTGATTGTCGTTGCTGCCTTGGAAGAGCATTTGTAGGACGCCGAGCGGGAGCAGCTCGCCGGGGTTTGCCGCGCTGTAGCGGTCTTCAACTTCGCTAGGCAGGCCGCCCATGAAGCGGATGACCGCGGGCTTGCCGCTGGTGAAATACAGGATGCCGCCGAGGTCGATAACAAGGCGAAGGTCAACCGCGCCCGCCAGAGCAATCACGCCGACAAGCGAGACGACAGGCTGTGGATTGTGCAGCGGACTCGACGGCGTAATATGGTGGCGTCCAGCGAGCCAGAATGCCAGATGGCCCCCGGCAGAGTGCCCCATGGCGACCACACGCGCGAGGTCGAGCGGATAGGTGGCTGCGAGCGTTTTGAGAAAATCGAACCCGGCTGCGACGTCCTGGAGGGTGCCCGGCCAGCCGCCGCCAAGGTCGCCGACGCGACGGTATTCGAGCGACCAGGTGGCCACGCCAGCGGACTTCAGCGCAGCGCAGAGATGACCTCCGTACCCAAGATCGTACGTGGACTGCCACCAGCCGCCGTGTATGAAGACGACGACGGGTAGCCGCTCTCCGGCCTTCGCTGGAGGCAGGCGCAAATCGCCAAACTGAAGCGGGTCAGTTCCGTAGTGGATGCGATGGTCGACGGGTGAGGGAGGTCGGCTGAGAATGTCCATGCTGCCTTGGGGCTACCTTCGAGGGCCCACTCATAACGATATAACCGTCATGAGTAGGACACCCGCATTTTCGTCAATCTAAGGTTTGGATGCGACGGGCGCGGACGTGGCCTTGGGGTCGCTGGGCAGCGTGTAGATGATTTCGCCGGGGCGGGTGTAGTGGAGTTCTTCGCGGGCTTGATGCTCGATGGCGCCGGGATCATTCCTCAGACGTTCGACGTGTCCACGCAGACGATCGTTTTCGCGCTGCAGGTCCTGCATCTGGACTTGAAGAGAGCGCGTGTCCTGACGCTTGTGCTCAAACACTGTGATCCCGTTGTGTCCCAGGACGGCGTGATAGCCCACGAAGACCGCGAGAGCGCCCACCGCGACCGTGGCCGCCGTTCGGCGCAGGCCGTAGACGCGGAGCCGCGCAGTCTTGACGACGATGGTCCAACGCGACGGTTGTTTGGAGCTTGACTTGATGCTCATACGGGACCCGATCACTGCAAGTATCGCAGCACGCGCAGCGAAGGGCACGGCGACGCGCTCCGGGGAACCAGCCTGGATACGGGTGACGGCAAGAAGGCGTGAACTCCGCTCGGAAGCGGGACCGCGCCCGGCTTTGCTATCCTGAGCAAGCATTGATGCGGACACTTTTCGCCATCTCGATAGTCGCGCTGGCGATGCTTTTGTGGGCCTCGATTTCAATCGTGCGACACGTTCGTCGAGCGCGGCGTGCGCGGCGCGACGGCATGCTCTTGGACAATCAAGACGTCGCAGCAAATGTACTTTCAGATAGGGATTTGGGACCGCACCATTCGACCCCACCTCCGCCGCCGCCGCCGGCATCTGCGCAGGACCCGATGGATTGGTCTTACTTCAACAAAGGTTCCAGCGATTCGAACGATTCGCGCAAGGCACGGCCCGATAAGCCCGGGAACACATCCGGCTAAACTAGTTCCAGAAGGGCAAGACATGCAAACTGCAGTTCGACAATATTCCGGCCCGCTTTCCGCAGCGGCTTTTACGCGCACGATTCAGGGAAGAGTCGCGCTCGGCCTGGCCGCCACGCTGGTGGTCGCTGCTGCGGCGCATGTTTCCATTCCGCTGTGGTTCACACCTGTGCCGCTGACACTGCAACCGCTGGCAGTGCTGGGCGTGGGACTGGCGTTGGGGCCGGTCGCGGGCTTCTTCGCAATGCTCGCGTATCTGGCGGAAGGCGCGCTGGGCCTGCCCGTTTTCTCTCCTGGAGGGCTGGGTGGAGTGGCGCAAATTCTTGGCCCGACTGGCGGTTTTCTGATGGCCTATCCCGTGGTGGCATTCATCGCCGGGGCGATCACGCGCGGCTTGCCAGTGAAGACACCGCGATTTTTTGCAGCAGCGATTGGATGTACAGTGGCAGTGCTGGTGCTATTCGCATCTGGAGCAGGCTGGCTCATGAATTTCGCTCATCTCTCGACACATCAAGCATGGATCGCAGCCGTCGCGCCGTTCCTTCCCGGCGAGGCGATCAAGATTGTCGTTGCGTCGGGGCTTTACAGTGCGCTCGCCCGACCTGCACGAATCTAGCGTCATCACTCTCATCTGTTTCAGGCTAGGCCTCAGGGTCTCGTTTTCGACCCTCGCACATTCCCAAAGGACACAATGGAAACCGCAGTAAACGAAATTCGCACCATCAACATCGCGCACAGCCCCGACTCCGACGACGCCTTCATGTTCTACGGCCTCGCGACCAACAAAGTGCGCGTGCCGGGCTATGCGTTTAATCACACCCTCACCGATATCGAGACGCTTAATCGCAAGGCCATGAACGAGCAGTTCTACGACGTGACGGCCATTAGCTTTCATGCGTACCCGTACATCCAGGACAACTACACGCTGATGGCGTGCGGCGGGTCTGTCGGCGAAGGCTATGGGCCCATGATCGTGGCCGCGCGCAACTACACGCTCGACGAAGTCAAGAAGCTGAAGATCGCCGTCCCAGGCACGATGACGACCGCGTACCTGACGCTCAAACTACTCGCGCCCGACATCGAAACGGTGACCATTGATTTCGACAAGATCATTCCGGCAGTGTTGGCGGGGGAGTACGACGCCGGGCTGATTATCCACGAAGGCCAGTTGACATACGCCAAGGACGGCTTGGTCAAGATCCTCGATATGGGGCAATGGTGGCGCGATTTGACCGGCCTCCCACTGCCTCTGGGTGGCAATGCGATTCGACGCTCGCTGGGCGGCGATGTGCAACTCATCACGACCAACGCGCTGCGCGACAGTATTCAACATGCGCTCGACCATCGCGAAGCGGCGCTCGAATACGCCATGCAATTCGCGCGTGACCTGGATCCGGTGCTGGCCAACCGCTTCGTAGGAATGTACGTCAACGAGCGCACGATCAATTATGGCGACGATGGCCGTGAGGCGATTCGCAAGCTGCTCGACATGGGCTTCGAACGCGGAGTCATTCCACATAAGGCGCATGTCGATTTCGTCGGTTGATTGGCAACAAAGTTTGCAACACAAAGATGCAAACGGTACACTGAATTGTGTGCGGTGATTCTCGCCGCGCTGCAATGCGGACGGAATACTGCCCGCGCCTTTCCTCCCCGGAAAGTTTAGAAGGCCTGGACGCGTAGCTCAGCTGGTAGAGCATTCGACTCTTAATCGACTGGTCGCAGGTTCGATCCCTGCCGCGTCCACCAACTTATTTCCGCTTGCGCAGCCAAGTTTGCGCGAGCGGCGTCGGACCTTCCGGCCTGTGGTAAAGTCAGGAAAGTTGCCCCCGTGCAACCGAGGAGAGCTGGCCGAGTGGCTGAAGGCGCACGCTTGGAAAGCGTGTTTACCGCAAGGTAACGTGGGTTCGAATCCCACGCTCTCCGCCATCATCCCGCATGACAGTATTCAGAGTTATCCTCATTGCCATCCCAAGAGTTGTAGTGACAGCCGGACTTGCGTAGGGGATGTTAGGGGTATCGTAGTCGCAGGCGGGGGTTTACGCTCGAAGCGGGTGCGGAGGGTCAGTGCGGTGCCTTCGTTCACTTGCAACGCTATCGAGTGAGCAGGTTCGGGCAGCGTTGAATACGTCCGCATCGTCTGGGAAGAGATTGGCGGTCACTTCGTGATGAACAGTGAACACAAGTGCCCAACGAGCCGACTTGAATAAATCAGAATCGGTTCGACCGCTCCAGTTCCCAAGCTAGTAGACGCTGATTCAATAGAGGCGTCGAGGAGGACGCTGACGGCGGCAGAAGTCGAAGACCCTCCGTCGCCGCCTCTCGCGCTTCGCCGAATCGCTCCGCATCGTTCGCGGCCTGAGCGAGCAGCCAGAGATACATGGCCCGTCTCCGATGCGTTCTCTCATTCAATCGCTCGGCGGCTTCGAGTGTCCAGGCGGTATTGCGCAGCGCTTTCGGCTGCATCCTGAGCGAACTCTGGACGGCCCAGTCGAGCGTAAGTAACGGCGTGTCGGGCTTGGACGCCGCCTTCCGTAGTACAGCGATCCCCTCGGCTGCCAGGTTGACCCCGACAAGTGCGCTCGGTGTTTTTTGCTGCAGAGATCCAAGCATGGCTTTACTGCTGGCATCGCAGTCTAGCCAGAGAAAATTCTCGGGTGCCAGTTCGACCAGATGGTTCGTCAGATTGATGGATTGGCGATAGAGTTCGCTCGCTCGGGCGATGTGCTTCGCGTCGTCGACGCGGCTGGCGACCAGCACAGGATTGACCATGTACGCATGAACCTCTGCCTCCATGCGCAGAGCGTCCGCAAGCCAATATGTGGCGTAGGCGTTCTTCGGATCGGCCTTCACGAGAGAATACTGAACTTGCTGGGCTGCCTTAAAGGCTTCGATGGCATCGGTAGATTCGCCCTCTTCCCAGAATGCAATGGCGAGTTCCCTATCGATCCACCCCAGAGTGGTTTGTTGACCTTTGCCTGAACTCATAGATTCCGGGAGTGCTTCAATTGCCGCCAATGCGAGCCGCTCTTCGCGCACCGCACCAACTGGGTCGAGTACCACGAGTGCCGATCCGATCTTCATGCGGCTGACCACTTGCCCCCGCAACGATCGCTCGGAATGCGGGTCCAACCGCACAGCCTGCTCGGTCAGCATCAATTCTTTGCGATATGCGGCAGTGGAGCTGTGTTCGTCTTGTGGATCGTCCGCGCCACGCCGATTGCGTTGATCGCCCAACGCGTTGTATGCGGCTCCGGCTTCTGCCAGATCGTCCGCAGTCGGTTTGACCGACTGCAGACGGCGCTCAAACGCCTGGAGCGCAATCTGTAGAGCAGCTTCGGATTCGTTCTCTTTCCCCAGCGCGTAGAGCACCTCGCTCCGTGCCTGTTGTTCGCGCGCAAAGAACTGTAATACGTCCGGCTCGCGCGAGTCGGAGGCATGCAAAAGGGCCGCAAAGGCCAAAGCCTTGTCAAGACTTTGCAAGGCGCCCTGCGGATCGCCGATGTTCTGGTGATAGGGATTGCCCTGGACGTTCGCCAGCCGCGTGTATGCATTCACCATGTCAAGCTGAGTCCGCGCGTCGCCGTTCGCATCACGCGACATGCGGTCAAGATGTTCGATCACTCGGTTCACCAGCAGATGCTGGACAGGTGTCGATCCAGGGAGACTGGCAATGGCATCGTCGATTTCCGACAGCAGACTTGTGCTCAACTGGCGAAGATCGTCGGATCGCGCCTCAGCCTTCCGCCTCTCACTGTTCGCGCGACGGCTTTGCAGCACGATGCCGGCAACCCCCACTGCCGCTGTCACTGCGAGAACCGCCGCAGCCGAAATGCCCAGCGCATGGCGGTGCGAAAACTTCACGGCCCTGTAGCGCAAGTTGCCGCGTCGCGCCAACACGGGCCGTTGGTCAAGGTAGGCCTGTATATCCGCGGCGAACTGCTCGACGGTTGAGTAACGCTGCACGGGCTCCTTACGCAACGCTTTGAGCACAATGCTGTCGAGGTCGGGATCGACATTGCCGAACGGCATCGTGCTGTCGCTCGGTCGCGAAGGCTCTTCGCCCACAATGACCCGGACCATCTCTTCGGTTGTGAACTCGGCGAGTGTGTACGGCTGTTCGCCAGTCAGCAAGCCGTACAGCAGGATGCCCAGCGAGTAGGTGTCGGAGGCGATGGTGATCGGCTGACCGAGCACCTGCTCTGGACTCGCATAGCGCGGCGTGAACGTCTGGAAGCCGCGCCGCGTCGCATCGTTCGCAGAATCCGTGGTTAATGGGGAGAGAATCTTTGCTGTCCCGAAGTCCAGCAGTCGAGGCGTGCCATCCGCTTTGACCAGGATGTTGTCCGGTTTCAAGTCGCGGTGAACGATCAGGTTCTGATGGGCGTACTGGACGGCCTCGCAGACCTTTGTGAATAACCTCAGCCGCTGCGCTATGGTGAGCGCGTGCTCTTCACAAAAGCGCTGGATGGAGACACCTTCGACGTACTCCATGGCCAGATAAAGCTCGCCTTCGTCCGTGACGCCGCCGTCCAGCAGCCGCGCAATATAAGGATGCGACAGACCCGCGAGAATCTGCCGTTCGTTGCGAAAGCGTTCGCGAAAAAGCTCGGTTGCGAACGGCATGTCGATGACCTTGATGGCAACCTGCTGCTCAAACTGTCCGTCGGCTCGGTGCGCGAGATAGACCGCCCCCATGCCGCCCGTGCCGAGCAGCTTGGCGATGGCATACGGCCCGATGCGATGCGGCTGGGCGTCGCTGTCCGCTCTGGGAGTGGCGCGCTTTTCTTCTTCGGCGCAGGCTGCCAGCAACGAACGCAACTCCGCCATCAATGTTGTGTCGCCGCCGCAGCGCGCTTCCAGAATCTCGGTGCGGTGAGGCTCAGCCACCGCGACAGCTTCGTGGAAGATGGCTTCGGTTTGTGCCCACCGGCTTGCAGCTTCACTCATGGAAATCCTTGTCGCTCATCCGGTTTGGCCTGAGTGTCTGCCCTGTTTCGGAAAGAGCGCCCACTACAGACTGCGCGATTCCCAAGCGAAATGACTCACGCAATTTGCGGCGCTTCAGAAATACCGGAATGAATGCGGCGATATAACCAGGCTTTCGCGAATTTCAAATCGCGGTCCACGGTCGCTTTGGAGACGTGCATCAGCGTCGCGGTCTCTTCCGCCGTGCAGCCCAGAAAGTAGCGCAACTCCACCAGCCTGACCTTCGACTCATCCACAACTTGCAACTCATCGAGCGCGATGTTGAGTTGCAGCATGTCCTCGCTGCCCGCGTCGATCCAGGGCAGATCGTCACTCAGCGGCACCTGCTGCAAACCGCCGCCGCGCCGCTGGGCGTGATGGCCGCGCGCATTGTCGATCAGGATGAGTCGCATGACCTTGGCGGCGAAGGTGTAGAAATGGCTGCGGTCCTCGAGCGCCGTCTTCTTCTGCTTCAGCAGCCGAAGATACAGTTCATTGACCAGCACCGTGGCCTGCATGATGCCGGGGTCGCGTTCGCGGCGGACATAGGCTGCCGCCACTTCGCGCAGGTGCGGGTAGACCAACGGCATCAGCTCGTCGAATGCCTGCGGCTCGCCGTCCTTCCACTTCATCAGGAGGAGCGTGATCTCGCCTTGCGCCGTTTCCATAGGGGCCCCTGGGAACCTAACGATAGATTGCTGCAAGCCTAACATTTCTCGGCCCTTGCGACATCCCAAAATGCTGCGGCGAAATAAATTTCTATCTTCGTGAGTCATTTCATTCGCCGTTTACGCAGTCTTCAGTAAGCCGCAAAAAGTTTTACGCGCAAAGGGGACTCAAGCCATGTCTTTCCGCTCCGTACGCACCTCGATTCGCCGCACGCTTCTTCCATCGCGCATTGCCCTCGCCGTTATCGGCGCGACGATTCTGGCCCTGACCACCGTCGCCGCGCCCGCGCAGACCGCGTCCGCGAAGGCCAGCCATATTCAAGCCAACTTCGGTAAAGTGCCATTGAGTTTCGAGCCGAACCGCGGCCAGACAGAAGCCAGCGTTCAGTTCCTCTCCCGTGGACAGGGGTATGCGCTCTACCTGACCCCCAGCGAAGCGGTGCTTGAACTTCAAAAGCCGCTGCCCGCGCGCACCGCCGGCAAACTGAACGCCGAGCCTGCCCGGCAAGAAATCTCGACGCTGGCGATGAAGCTCATGGGTGCGAACCATGACGCTGCCGCAACCGCCGAGGATATCCTTCCCGGTACCGTCAACTACTTCACTGGCAACGATAAGAGCAAATGGCAGACAGCGCTTCCGACCTACAAGCGCATCGCGTATCGCGGCATTTACCCGGGCGTGGATCTCGTTTACTACGGCAATCAACGCGAACTGGAGTACGACTTTGTCGTATCTCCCGCAGCGGACGCGGCCCAAATCGGCTTCGAGTTCACGGGCGCGACGCCGAAGATCGACAAAAAGGGTGACCTGGTGCTCGCGGTGGCAGAGGGCGAAACGCGCTTCCACAAGCCGGTCGTCTACCAAATGGCCGGCGATCGCAGGGTGCCGGTCGAAGGCGGTTATGAAATTGCCGATGGCAAGGTAGGATTCGCGCTGGGCAGCTACGACCATAGCAAAGCGCTGGTCATCGATCCCGTGCTCAGCTACCTCACCTATTTGGGGGGCAACCAGAACGAACTGCTCAATGGTATCGCTGCGGATGCCTCCGGGAGCGCGTATGTGGTGGGCACGACCCAATCGACCAACTTTCCGCTTCAGAACGCTTTTATAGGGACAGATCCCGGCGGCACAAACGGCAACAGAGCGATATTTGTGACCAAGTTCAACAGTACCGGGACCGCATTGGTGTACTCCACCTATCTGGGCGGAACGGGGAATACCTATGGCAACGGGATCGCGGTCGACAGAGGAGGCAATGCCTACGTTGTCGGTTACGTCGACACCGGCGGCTACCCGGTCACCCCGGGCGCATTCCAAACGATTTGCGGCGGAGAGCACGACGCCCAGGCCAACCGCGTCAATGGCTGCACCGGAGCCGGCCAGGGCGATGACGGCGGCGTGCTCACGAAGCTAAGCCCCAACGGGCAATCGCTGGTTTATTCCACTTATCTTGGTGGCGATAACTTCAATTCGATTCAGGCCGTCGCGGTGAATGCGGCAGGCGAAGCCTATGTCACTGGTCTCACCAACGCACGTTGCGGCAAGCCACCCTATTTCCCCACTAACCCCAACAACAATAGCGTTCCATACGGATGCTTTCCCACAACCGCTGGGACCGCACAAGACCCCACCGACATCGGCGGTGGCGGAACACAAAATTTCGCTTTCTTCACGAAGTTCAACGCAACAGGCACAAGCCTGATTTACTCATCGATACTGGGCCCCAACCCCTTCGGTCCGAACGGCGTTACCAACCCCTTTGCGGTGGCCGCAGATACCGCTGGCAATGGGTACATTGCGGGCATCTCCACCAATACACTCTTGACCACGCCCGGTAGCTACCAACCGTCGATCGGGTCGCAGGCAGGAGGCCATGCCTTTGTCGCCAAGTTCGACCCCACCGCTCAGGCCCTCATCTACAGCACGTTCCTGACCGCCTCTGTCGCTGGGAACGGCGACCAGGCCAACGGCATAACCACCGACGGGGCCGGGAACGCCTATGTGGTCGGTTCGACGGCCAACTGTAGCTTTCCCACTACTGCTGGAGCCTACCAAACCCAGGCATCCTTCCCTCCGGGAACGACCACAAACTGTAATGCCGGCTTCGTCAGCAAGCTGAATCCCACCGGCAGTGCGCTCGTCTGGTCGACCTTTCTAGGCAACGAAGCTACCGGCAACAACAACACAACCCTGAACGCCGTCGCGCTTGGCTCAGACGGCTCTGTCTACGTCGCCGGCTTTGTGGCTGGCACTGGCTTTACGGTCGTCAACCCAGTCCAGACCCAGACCGACTTCAATGCCAAGGCTCTCATTGCGCGGCTGAACCCGGCAGGAAGTGCGCTGTTGTTTTCCACCACGCTTGGCAGCACCGGTGTGGCCTCCGACATCGCTACCGGCATTGCCGTTGACCCCGCCGACAACATCTACATCGGAGGCCAGACCAACGGCTTCACCCTGCCGGTGACGCCGGGAGCCTTCCAGCCCACCAACAATTTTGCCCGCGTCAACGGAACCTTTACCGGCTTTGTGGCGAAAATTGCCCCGACCATCACCACCACGACCACACTCACGCTGGTGTCGGGGACAGTCACCGCCGGACAGCCTGTCACCTTCACCGCAAAGGTGGCCGGACCGGCTGGAACCACGGCTATCCCGACCGGGACCGTCACTTTCCTGAGCGGATCGACCACGCTCGGCACAGGAACGCTCGACGCAACCGGCACGGCCTCCTACACAACGCCCTCGCTCAACGCGACAACCTATAACGTGACCGCCAGCTATTCCGGCGACTCGAACTTTTCCCCCAGCGTCTCCACTGCTCAGTCGCTGATCGTCGCGCCGGCAACGGCTACCGTCACGCTTACCGCTCCCGCGACTGCAGCGCCGGGCGCCTCCGTCACCCTTGCAGTCAAGGTCACCGGGAGCAACGGCACACCAACGGGCACCGTCACGTTCATGGACGGTACCACGGCTCTATCGACCGTCACGTTGTCATCTGGAGCGGCTAGCTTTACCACCACCGCCTTTGCGATCGGGTCGCACAGCCTGACCGTTAGCTACACGGGCGACAGCATCTTCGGCAGTGCGACAAGCTCGACGCAAACCCTTGTAGTCGGGCTCGTCGTCCCAACCGTCACGTTGACCGCTCCTGCCACGGCAGTTGTCGGCGCATCGGTCACTTTGTCTGCAAGCGTCGCTGGGACTTCCGGCACGCCGACCGGCAGCGTGACGTTCACGGATGGAAGCACTGTGCTGTCCACCGTAACGCTTAGCTCCGGGACCGCCAGCTTCACGACCACTGCATTGACGATTGGCACTCACACGATCACCGCGAGTTACAGCGGCGATGCCACCTTCAGCCCTGCGACCTCTGCGGCCACGACGGTTACGATCTCCGTCGCGTCTACGATCAGCTTTGCGGCTGCTCCAGCGTCGCTAACCATCGCTCACGGAGCCTCCGGAAGCGTCGTCATTACCGGCACCCCGGTGGGCGGCTTCACAGGTACCGTCACGTTCGCTTGCGGCACGTTACCTGCGGGCGCGTCCTGCACCTTTGCCCCGGCTAGTCTGGTCTTCAGTGGCAACAACGCGGCGGCAAGCACAACCCTGACGTTCGCGACGTCGCTGACAACGACAGGCTCTCTCCGGAACCTGCCGGGCGCGGGTGCGCTAGGTGGCATCGTCGCCGCTGTCCTGCTGATGCCGTTCGCGTTCCGCCGGAAGCGGTTCTCTCTAGGTAGCAGGCTTCTGTTGTTGCTCGTGCTCGTGAGCGGCTCGGTGTCAATGCTGGGACTAAGCGGTTGCAGCGGCGGTCTGAAAACAACCACCATAACGACGGCCCCGGGACTCTATGTTGTACCTGTCACGGTCACGGCGGGGACGACGGTGTCGACGCTAAACCTGTCCATCACCGTTCAATAGATTCGGGATGCCATGACGGAAGAGCGGTAAGGGCAGCGACAGCCCTTGCCGCTCTCGCTTTTGACGTCAAGGCTGTCCAGCGAAAAAGCGGACGAGTACCTACACTGACGGAACATTTAGGCTTAAGGAAAATCAAACTTTCGTTTTGCGCCTCAGGATACCGTCACCAGCACCGATCCATTTTTACTGAACTTTTTCGACTGTGACGGCATGAAGAGTTCCATTTCGTAATGCCCGCTCCTTCATCATCACAAAGAAGACGGGCACAAGGATGAGAACGTGAATCGTCGATGTAATCATGCCGCCCACAATGGGAGCGGCAATCGGCTTCATGACATCGGAGCCGATACCAGACTCCCAGAGGATCGGGGCAAGGCTCGCGAGAACGGCAATGACCGTCATAAGCTTTGGACGAAGTCGTTTTACCGCACCCTCAATGACCGCTTCCTCGACATCCGAGTTGGTATGAACTTCACCCATCAACAATCTTCGCTCAAGAGCTTCGTGGAGATAGACCACCATGACCACACCCGTTTCAACGGCGATGCCGAAAAGGGCGATGTATCCCACCCACACGGCAACGCTGAAGTTATAGCCAAGCAGCCATTGCAGCAGCAGCCCTCCAGTCATGGCGTAGATGGTCGGCACAATCAAGACGACCGCTTCTGCGACGGAATGAAAGACCATATAGAGCAGCAGAAAAATGATGAAGAAAACAATCGGCAGAATCAGCTTCAGTCGCTGCTTCGCCCGCAACTCAAATTCATACTCGCCGGACCACTTGTATCCGTAGCTCGCCGGGATAGTGAGCTGGTTGTGCAGCTTCCGTGTCGCTTCCACGACAAAGCCGCCGTAGTCGGCGCTCTTCAAGTCGATGTACACGTACCCGGTGAGTTGGCCGTCCTCGTCGCGGATCATCGCGGGACCGTGCGAAAAGGAAACTTTGGCGACCTGGTCTAAAGGGATTTGCGCCCCGGAGGGCGTGGCGATGAGGACGCTGCGCATCCGCTCCACGCTGTCGCGAAAGTCCTGCGAGTAGCGCACGTTTATCGGATACCGTTCGCGCCCTTCGATGTTCTCCGCGATGTTCTGGCCGCCGATGCCGGACGAAACCGCGGTTTGCACGTCGGCCACGCTGAGGCCGTAACGTGCAGCTTCACTTCGGTTGACCTCCACGTTCACGTAAAAGCCCTGCGAGATGCGCTCCGCAAAGATCGACCTCACCTGTGGCATCGACGATAAGACGCTCTGCATCTTCGCAGCCAACTGCTCGATTCCGTCAACGTTTGGCCCTTGCACCTTGAGGCCGAGCGGTGTCTTGATTCCCGTAAGTTCCATGTCGAGGCGGTTTTCGACCGGGCTCGTCCACGTATTCGCCAATCCAGGAAACTGCACCTTTTCGTCCATCTCCTGAATGAGCTTGGTGTAGGTCATGCCCGTCCGCCACTGCTCGCGCGGCTTTAGCATCAACGTGGTGTCGTACATATCGAGCGGAGCGTTGTCTGTCGCGCTGTCCGATCGACCAACTGTGCCGAATACGCTCTCCACTTCAGGAATCGTCCGCAGAATGGCATCCTGCTTTTGCAAGAGCGACTTCGCTTGCTCGATTGCGATCCCCGGTAGGGCAGTGGGCATATAGAGCGCAGAGCCTTCAAAGAGCGGAGGCATGAATTGACTGCCCAACTTGAACGCGACCGGTAGCGTCGCAACTAGAAAGATCAGATTGAGCGCGATGGTGAGCTTCCTGTACTTCAGGCAAAACCTAAGAATAGGAAGGTATATCGCCTGCGTAAAGCGCGAGATTGGATTCGCGCTCTCCGGCTTGAGTCGCCCGCGGATTAGCAACACCATCAATACCGGGACGAGCGTGATGGCGAGGATCGAGGAAGAACCCACGGCGAGAGTCTTCGTCCAGGCGAGAGGCCGGAACATCCGCCCCTCTTGGGCTTCGAGCAGGAACACCGGCAGGAAAGAAACGACGATGATGAGCAGCGAGAAGAAGAGCGCAGGGCCCACTTGCTTTGCAGCGCTAATAAGAATCTCACGACGCTCCGGCTCGGAGACGGGAGTCGGATTCGTCTCTTGTCGCTCAGACAGATGCCGGTAGCCGTTCTCCACCATCACAATCGCCGCATCGACTAACACGCCAACAGCAAGAGCGATGCCGCCGAGCGACATAATGTTCGACGTAACCCCGAGAAAGTAAATGGGGATGAAAGATATAAGAACTGCAATCGGCAGGGCGAGTATTGCGATCAATGCCGAACGGAAGTGAAACAGAAAGACAATAATGACGAGGCTGACGATGATGGCCTCTTCGAGCAAATCGCGCTGAAGGGTGGCTATCGAATCGTTAATAAGGCCAGATCGGTCATAACCCGCGACAATCTGCACGCCCGCAGGAAGCGACGGTGCAATGTCTCGGAGCTTCTGCTTGACGCCTTCGATGACGCTGAGCGCATTCATGCCTTGCCGCATGACCACGATGCCTCCGACCGTCTCGCCTTCGCCGTTCCACTCGGCCACGCCTTCACGGATGTCCGGCCCAAAGGCGACACTGCCCAGATCGCGCAGTAGAACGGGAGTTCCGTTCTTGCTTCCCACCGCAATCGACTCAAGATCGTTGAGTGATTTGAGATAGCCGAGTCCGCGAATCATGTACTGCGCCCCACTCAGGTCGAGCACCCTTCCACCCACTTCGTTCGTGCTCGCTTTGACGCGGTCGATGACCATCGACAAGGGAATGTTGTAGGCCAGCAGTTTGTTTGGATCAAGCCGGATCTGATACTGGCGCACATAGCCGCCAATGCTCGCAACCTCCGACACGCCGGGCACGGTCTCCAATTCATAACGCAGATGCCAGTCCTGAAGAGTCCGCAGATCGGCAAGGTTGTGCTTTCCGCTTTTATCGATGATGGCGTACTCAAAGACCCAGCCCGCGCCGGTCGCATCCGGCCCGATGGCGGGATGAACGTCGGCGGGCAGGCGGCCGCCTATTTGCTGAAGATATTCGAGAACGCGAGAGCGTGCCCAATAGAGGTCGGTGCCGTCTTCGAAGACGACGTAGACGTACGAATCGCCGAACATGGTTTGAGCACGAACAGCCTTTACATGAGGAGCCGCCAGGAGGCTCGTCACGATGGGGTAGGTTACTTGATCTTCGATGATGTCCGGCGGCTGTCCCGTCCAGCTCGTATGTACGATCACCTGCACATCGGAGATGTCGGGAAGCGCATCGAGAGGAATGTGCCGCAGCGACCAAATGCCGGCCAGCGTCAGAAACAGAACGGTCGTGAATACGAGAAAGCGGTTTCGAGCGCAAACGTCAATGATTCGGGAGAGCATGTTACATCCCTCCTTCGGCATTGATGCGCAACTGTTTGGTACCGATGACTTGGCCGTTCTGCTTCACGGTCACGGTAACCTGCCAGGTGCCGCCAGACTCAAGCACGCCCGTTCCTTCATACACGCCTGGGTTTTTCTGCGAAAGTCGCGCAGTGGTGTTCATCGCACCCATCCCCATCGCCGGCATCGCGGCCATGAAGAAAGTCACGGTCACGTCCGCTCCAGCAACGGGCTGTCCATTTGCTCCGATGAGCTTGACGCGGAAGATGTTCAGACCTTTATGCGCAGGGTTTGGGTCGGTCGAGAAGTCAATAGCAATTGTTGGCTGCTGTCCGGCAGGCGCGGCCGACCCTTGCTGGCCTGCACCGGGAGGTGGCGGCGCGTAGGAACCTGCTGCAGCCTGCAATTGACTCTCGGAATCCAGTAGGAACGTGGCTGAGGTCACAATCTGCTGATGGGCTTGCAGTCCCTTTAGAACGATGAAGTCATCGCCGACTCGCGCACCGACGCTGACATCCTTCGGTTCGAGGCTTCCGTTTCCGTGGTCGATAAAGACCAGTTGACGTAAGCCGGTCTGGAACACCGCCGAAGCGGGGACTGTGAGTTGCCGTCCCAACCCGGACTTCAAATCGACGTTCACGAACATACCGGGTTTGAGAACAACGCCAGGATTGTTGACCGCCAACCGCACCTTGATGGTGCGTGTGGTCATATCGACTTGAGGCAGAATTTCTTCGACTCGGCCTTGGAATGTTCGCCCCGGGTACGCATCAACGGTGATGGAAGAACGGTCTCCGCGCTTGATTTTGCCAACGTCATTTTGAAAAACTTGCGCATTGACCCAGACCCGCGAAAGATCGGCCAGCGAGTACAGCTTCATCGCGGGGTCAACGTACATATTGGGGAGGACATTGCGCTCCATGATGTAACCGGACGCGGGTGAGTTGAAGGACAACTCGGTGATGGCTTTGCCCGATTTCTCAAGCTTCGCAATTTCGCTGTTCGGTATGTCCCATTGACGCAAGCGCTGTTCGGCCGCAGCGGTGAGAGACGATGCGCCGGTAGCGACGCCATCAACAGAGCTTCCACTCAGAGCACTCTGATTGCGCCTCGCAAGCAGATACTCTTCCTGCGTCGCTACAAGGTCGGGGCTGTAAATCGTGAAGAGCGGGTCACCCCTGCGGACGTATTGATACGTTGCATTCGCGAAGACCCTGCGGACGTACCCAGAGAACCGTATCTGCACCGAGGATTGAAGGCGCTCGTCCACATCGACCGTTCCGGTTGCACGAATCTCATCGTTCAGTTGTTTGTACTCGACCGTGCCAGTCTTCACTCCAATACTGTTCATCTGCTCGTTCGTCAGTTGCACAGGAACCAGAGGAGCTTCCATTTTGGCCGCGGGCGCGGGCATATCTTTACTCGCGTCCGCCATCGGCCCGGACGCGATGGGGTGAACGCCATTCGAGACGACTTCGGGATGCTTCACCATTCCGGTGCGGTAGACATACACGGCCGCCGCGACAGCGATCAGCAGGAGCCAGAAAAGCGACGTGCGAAGGATGTATTTGTTCATCGCAGTTGTGCTCCTGTCAGAGTTTCGAGACGCGCCAAGGCCGTTTCGTGATCAAGCAACGCTTGTTGATAGTCATGCTCGAACGTCAACTCATCGAGCAGAGAGGAGAGCACGGGAGCAAATGTCTGCTTGCCCGATTGGTACGTCGTCTGTTCGGAGCGGAAGGCCGCTTGCGATTGCGGTAAGAGACCCTCCCGGTACTCCTTCAGCAGCTCTTCCGTATTCGTGACAGCGATGTACTGTTTCTGGACCTCAGCAAGTTGCTGTTGCACCTGCGAATCGAGTTCCTGCCGCGACCGTTGCAGCGACTCGGCAGCTTCTGCCACGCCTGCTTCTACGCGATTGCGCCGGGGCAGACGCATATTGAGCGTCAGCACGTAGTAGTCGCGGAAGCCACCGCCCGTCTGCTGAAACATATAGCCAACGCTGAAGTCTGGTTTGCCTTCGCGCTGTGCCGACGTCAGTTGAGCATTCTGTTTCTTAACGCCCGCAGTACCCACGGAGACGGCCGGGTTGTGGGCCGCGACCAGGGCTTGCAACTCCTCCGCAGTGCGCTGCAAGGGAGTCAACGACAGCGGCTCAGGAACGATGTCCGGCGAGATCTGCGAACGATGCAGAAGTTCCTTGAGGCCAGCCTGAAGCTGTCCCATCTCCTGATGGTGCATCGTCACATCGCGCAGGATCTTCGTATGCTCGATCTGCGCTTTGAGCACGTCCGCCTGAGTGCCTTGTCCAAGTTTGTAGCGGGACAAGCCGGTCTCAATGAGCGCTTTCAAGACGCCTTCATTGCGCCTCAAAATAGAGAGCGTCGCGTCGAGATAAGCCAGCCGCAAGTAGAGGGCTTTCACTTGGTCCGTGATCGACGACCGCAAGAGATCGGCCTGCGTCAGCTGCATATCCGCCTCACGGTTCGCTACGTCGCCTTTGAGGCGCAACTTTCCGGCATAGGGGAGTTCCTGCGACGCCCCAAACCCGATGTAGGCAAAGTCGCTGTTGCTGAACCCTGCAAACGGCTTGGGACTGCCGACACTGAACGACTGAACCGTAAACTGCGGATCGGGAAGTGTCGTCACTTGTTGAGCAACGTGCGTCGCCGCCTTCCAGGCATGGTCCGCGGCGGAGATCTGCGCGTTGCTCGATTGTGCTTCTGAAATCAATGGTGCAAGTGGTGTCGGCACTTCGGTCATCTCTTGCGCGCGCGCAATGACACCTGTTGCCATCACCAATGCGGCGGTCCAATACAAGGCCACCTTCATAAGGAACTCCTGTCTCGATTGCAAGTTCAGATATGAGCACGCGCAGCTATGCGGCTCGAATCTTCAGCGAGAGAGGGTGAACTAGATTCTTAGGATGGTGATTGCGGAGGGTGGAGCTTTCGGCGGCGAATGTTCCGGGCGTTGCATCCAGACATTGCCCGTATTTTCCGGGGTCAGAAGCTCTAACGACGACATCCAGACGAGTGCGAACGTCAGAGGCTGCAACGATACCGTGTCCGTCCTCAAAGCGCTGTCGGACACGCTTTTAGGAGCCTTCTTGCAGCAATTGTTCGGACCAGGCATATCCATCTGCCCACAGTGGCCCCGCATCATGCGACAACAAGCCCGTTCTCCAGCGCTCATCTGGGCATCGGGCGTCCTACAGGCCATCACCGGCGTCACGCAGGATGCGAGCAAAAGGAGGACCGCACCGACTTGGCGAAAGTGTTTCACTTCACCTTTAGACTACGCCGTACTGAGAAATGCAACAACATAAACCAGTATCTAATGCTGAAGCTAGAGTTCGTCTCTCTAAGATGGCTCAGGCGCAGAGGCCATCGCCGTCATCGAAAAGCTTTGATCGGCCGACTGTGTATCGCGCAACGCCTGCACCAGAATCTCAATGCCCTTCTTCACATGCGAAACGGACATCGCGGTAAAGCACAGGCGCAAAAATTTCTGACCATTCTGCTCTGGAAAAAATGCATGGCCCGGTGCAAACGTCAGACCTTTCTGGTCGGTGGCTTCCTGAAGCAGATCGATGTCGGTTCGCGGAACAAGCTTGCACCACAAAAAAATACCGCCCGTTGGAGCAGAGAACGACAGCAGACCTTCATCGACCGCCGCCTGCGCTGCCACGACCGCAGCGTTTCGCAAACTGGCGTGGTGCAGACGCAGCTTCTCCAGATGTTTGTCGAACCCACCGCTCTCAACAAAATCTGACAACGCGAGTTGATTCAACCCGTCGGTAAATAGGGTCGCGCGCATTTTCATCAGGGAGAGCTGTTTCACCATATAGAGAGGCGCGACGACCCATCCCACGCGCAACCCCGGTGCCAGCATTTTTGAAAACGTGCTCACATAAACGACCGAGGAATGTCTGTCCAATTTCATCAGGCTTTCCGGCCCCGAATGGCCGTCCAGAAAAGTCTTACCGTAAACATCGTCTTCGATGATCGGAATGTGATATCTCGCAGCGAGGTCGAGCAGTCCAAGGCGTGTCTGTAGAGGCATCACCTTGCCGGTCGGGTTTTGAAAAGTAGTGCCCGTGAAAATGAGTTTCGGACTGAACCGGAGCAGGAGTTGCTCCAGCTTAGTGAGCGACCAATCCGTCTCCCAGCCGGCGAGTCGGGCACCGGCCGCTCGCAAACTCTGCAGCGCGCCGGGATACGTCGGACTCTCGACGATGGCATAGTCGCCGGGTTCGATCAAGCAACGCGCCAGCAAGTCGACGGCTTCCTGCGCTCCCGATGTCACCATAACGCGGTTGGGCGCAACATCCATCCACTTACCAATGGTATGGCGGAGTTGCTTCTGGCCTTCCGTCGGAGCGACCGCAAGCGCGCCCGGAAAGTTGTTCGCGATCACCTTGTCGATGCATGCGTGATACGCGTCGGTCGGAAAGCATTCCAGCGACGGTGTGCCCGCAGAGAAAGGGTAGGGAAGGCCGAGCGAATTGCTTCTGGCCAGCATCTCGAGCACAGGCTCATCCAGCAAGTGCGCCTTGGAAGAGACTTTGCCGCTCCAGGAGAAGGACTCGCCCGAAGTAAGCGAGTTGCACTTGAAGGCGCCTTTGCCCCGAATGCGACGGATTAGCCCACGCTGCTCCAGTTCGCCGTAGGCCGCCGTCACGGTGTTTCGGCTGACGCCGAGATCGAGCGCCACCGTTCGCTCACTCGGCAAACGCCCTCCGAGGGCGATTTGCGCGGTCCCAAGCATCTGTTCGACGTGTTTCGCCACACGCGCTGCAAGCCGTTGCGACACGTCGATGGGCAGTGGCTCCATATGCGAGCCTCGCTGCACGATTTGCTGGGTGGCCATACTCATGTATAGACGCAATCGAAGGTTGCGCGTGAGGCCACACGTGAAGTGGCGCTTTCGCACCCCATGTCCGGTCGTGCATTTGCCGTCCTATGCTGAGCAACCGGGGGAACGAATCGCACCTCAATCTGTGTGAGGACTCATAAAGGGGACAGATGCTAGCAACAGTTGTTCGTGGCACAGGCGATCCCATCGTATTTTTTCTTCACATGTTGGCCAGTAGCTCCAAGGACTGGACGGCCGTGGGGGTCAATCTTGAGGATAATTTCACCTGTGTTTACGTCGATTTGCCGGGGTTCGGCGACTCCTACGGCGAGCCGGGCTACGGGGTCGAGGCGATGGTTGACTCCGTGTCCGAGGTGATCGCGACGCACGCTCCCCCTCGCTGGCTGATCGTTGGCCACAGCATGGGCGCGAAGGTTGCGACCGCGGTCGCGCGACGCGCTGAGGATGGCGATGCCGACCTAACAGGGCTGGTTGGGGTGGTTCTGGCCGCAGGGTCTCCCCCCTCCCCCGAACCGATGGCGGATAGCCAACGGGAGAAAATGAAGTCCTGGTTTGCCGGCAATGCTGAAAAGAGCCTTCATGAGGCGCGGCAGTTTATCCGTGAAAATATGGGCCGACCGATTTCCAATATCGTCCAGGAAACTGCCGTTGCCGACGTGCTGCGCATGAATCGCGCCGCATGGTTGGCGTGGCTTGATAGTGGCAGCCGTGAAGATTGGTCGGCCAGAATCGGCGTCCTCAAAACTCCAGCGCTCATTGTCGCCGGCGAAAAAGACGAAGCCCTCGGCCCCGATGCCCAACGGACGTTAATGCTCCCGCACTTCGCACAGGCCCGGGTTGAAGTTTTGGCCGGCGCGAAGCATCTGCTGCCAATGGAATGTCCCAGCGAATTGGCGGCCTTGATCGCCACGCAAACGGAAGTCGAGCGTGTCGCTAAAACGGTTGGGCCCGTCGTCGATTCCATGTATCAAGCACTGATCGATTCGGACCTTGTCAGCAGGCTCACGCAGGAAGCGTTGATGGAGCGGGCCAAGCCGGATGCGGCATCGTACGAACCGCGCGCGTTGTCCGTAGAAGAATTGGCGACGCTCCGCGCCGTGATGGACCGCGTGCTGCCACAGCCGCAAGACGCGAAAATCGACTTGGCGGCTCGCGTCGATTGTCAACTGGCCGAAGCGAAAGGCGACGGTTGGCGTTACGCTCTGCTGCCGCCCGATGCGAAAGCTTATCGCGCCGGATTGCGGACTTTGAACCATGAAGCGCAGAGCGCCCATGTACGGCCTTTCGGCGTCCTCGAAGCCGCGCAGCAAGATGAACTGCTCGCCTCCGCAGCGAAGGGCGATCTTGGCCCCGGACTGCTGAAGCGTGCGGCGACCGCTTTGGGCGCGCACGATGCGGTGAAGGACGAACACTTGTTGAACGCCGAGCAAATGCGCCTGTGGTTTGAAGACCTGCGTGGAGCCGCGGTCGCTGCGTATGTTTCTCATCCCGCGACGCTGGGCCGCATGGGCTACAGCGGAATCGCCGATGGTGCCGACGCCGGTACCGCCGTCGGCTTCACTCAAATCGGATTGGCCCAGAGCGAAGCGTGGGAGCCCGTCCCGGGGCAGGTGAAATCGCTATGAATCTCGAATGGATGAAGCAGTACGGTACGCAGGACGTCGTCGATGCGGTCGTCATTGGAACGGGCGCGGGCGGTGCGCCTCTATTGTCGAAACTGGCGCGCGCCGGGCTGCGCGTCGTCGCGCTGGAGGCCGGACGCAACTGGACTCCCGCCAAGGACTTTGCCACCGATGAGGTCGCCGCGACGGAGCTTTACTGGCTCGGCGAACGGCTCAGCGCGGGCGAAACGCCGGAGGCCTTCGGCGGCAACAACAGCGGCACGGGTGTCGGCGGGTCGATGCTGCACTGGGGCGCGTTCGTGCCCCGCGCGGACCCGCGCGACCTCAAAATACGCACCGAGTTCGGCGTCGGCGCAGACTGGCCGATGACCCACACCGACCTGTTGCCGTACTACGAGCAGATCGAGCAATTCATCGGCGTGTCCGGCCCAGCAGATTATCCGTGGGACCCAGACCGCCGCTATCCGTTGCCTCCCGTGCCGCTCAACGCTCCGGCGCAAATCATGCAGAAGGGCTGCGCGGCGGTCGGCGTACGCACCAGCGAAGCTCCCGTCGCCGCGCTCTCGCAGAGCGACGACGCGAAGTACGGACAGCGTCACGCCTGCGTCAATCGCGGCTACTGCCATCAGGGCTGCCGCAACGGAGCGAAGGCAAGCGTGGACGTGACGTATCTTCCCGAAGCGGTTGCCGCCGGTGCGGAGATTCGTCCGGATTGCTTCGTCCACGGCATCGAAGTCAACGATGCGGGTCGTGTGTCGGCGGTGGTCTATCGCACCGGTGGCGTTGACCATCGACAACGTTGCTCGGCAGTATTTCTTTGTGCGGGCGCAATCGAAACGCCGCGTCTACTCTTGCACGCTGGCCTCGCGAACTCCAGCGGCCAGGTGGGGCGCAACTACATGGCGCACGTCGCGACTCAGGTGTGGGGAACGTTCACGGACGAGACGCGGCCTAACAAGGGCTTCCCGGCTTCTCTTATCAGTGAAGACACCATTCGCCCCAAAGACGCCGACTTTGTGGGAGGGTATCTCATGCAAAGCCTCGGCATCGTTCCTGTGACCTGGGCGACGCAGGTTGCGCGTGGACGCGGGCTTTGGGGCCAGCCGTTGGTGGATTATCTCCAACAGTACAACCACGTTGCAGGCATCGGAATCAACGGCGACTGCGTTCCGCAGGAAAGAAATTTTCTTGAACTTTCCGACGAGGTTGATGCGACCGGCGTTCCCAAGCCGCAAATTCATTTCAGCTATGGGACGCACGAGCGCAGAATGAGCAGCCACGCGGAAAAATTGATGACGTCGATCTGGCAAGCGGCTGGTGCGACGGATATCTGGACGTTTCAACGCGCGGCGCACATCATCGGCACCTGTCGCATGGGAACCGATTCGCACACATGCGTGGTGGATGCCAAGGGCCGGTGCTTCGACATTCCCAATCTTTGGATCTGCGACAACTCCGTCTTTCCCAGCGCGTTGCCGGCAAATCCGGCGCTGACCATCATGGCCCTTAGCCTACGCACGGCGGACGCTTTCCTTCAGACTGAACGCTGAAGTTCCAGTTGCTTGACAGGGTGCAAAAACCGTTTTTGCTTTACGGTTTTAGTCGCTGAGGTCTGACTTTCGCCGAGCGCAGGTGTTGGACATCGTGGCGCCGGACTGATTGGTCACCCCGTCCGAATCGGACGGCATGTCCTTGCCACAAACGCACCGTTCGCATCTACTTATCCATGTAGGAGTGACCGACTCCGGAGGGACAACATGGTGCAGACATACGAAGCAATAACGACCAATAGCAACGTTCTAGCAGCCAGCGAAAATATGGCTCGCACGCTTGCACCTTGGGGCAGCTCCACTTCAACGGGTCAAAGCTCAGCTCTTCAAAGCAGCAACTTTTTGCTGTCGCACGGAGACAAAGAGTCGCCATGCTCCTGTCCTGACTGCTTCCCGTTTTTCGCGTAGTAAACGAGCCGAAGGCGTCCGCAAATATCGGGCCGGTGTGGCGGCACCTTTAATCGTGATGGGCGGCTCGGCGCACAACATCCACTTCAGCTTCAGCGACAAGTTGATGTAATTCGCACCACTGGCATTCAGCAGAGTCGGCTCGCAGTCGCACCTCCCGCATACCGCACTGATTCGCACACTACAAAATTTGCGTGGGCTCGGTCGACGTGGAACGGACATACTGATGCCGCGACGTTACGCCAAGTAGACGCATCTCCCCGATCGCATCTCGGGCTACTTAAATGTGCCCTCTTTTCCTCAGACCTGCCCCCTGTTGCCAAGCAGTAAACTAGCCTTATGGCGGCAGAGTTTACCCATCTCCATCTCCACACCGACTACTCCCTCCTCGACGGCGCGTGCGATGTCGACAAGCTCGCCAAACACCTCGTAAAAATCGGCCAAACATCAGCCGCCATGACCGACCACGGCAACATCTACGGCGCCGTCCACTTCTTCGACGCCATGAAGAAGAAAGATCTCCACCCCATCCTCGGCTGCGAGCTCTACGTCTGCAAAGAGGAAGATCATCGTCGCGAGTTCGCCGACCCGGACTCGAAGTACAACCACCTGCTAGTGCTCGCCGAGAACGAAGAGGGCTACCGCAATCTCATCCGCCTCACCAGCGAAGCCGCTCTGCACGGCTTCTACAAAAAGCCGCGCGTGTCGAAAAACTTTCTCGCCAAACACACCGGAGGCCTAATCGGTTTCTCCGGCTGCCTCGCTGGCGAAGTCTCGCAACACCTGATGGCCGGGAACTACGATGCCGCAAAAGCGACCGCCGGTTTCTACGAAGAGATGTTCGGGCGAGGGAACTACTTTCTCGAAATCCAGGACCACAACCTCGGGCCCGACAAGGCGGTCACGGAGGCCATGTTCCAACTCGAAAAAGACCTCGACATTCCGCTGATTGCGACCAACGATTCGCATTACATCGAAGACGACGACTCGCGCGCCCACGAAATTTTGCTGTGTGTGCAGACCGCTGCCAGCATGAACGACCCCAAGCGTTTCAAATTCGACACGCAGGAGTTTTACATCAAGACGGCGGACCAGATGGCCCGGCTGTTTGCGCATGCTCCCAGCGTTGTCACCGGAACGATGCAGTTCCCCGAGCGCTGCCAGTTTGAGATGAAGAAGGTCGAAAATCCGTTCCCGGCCTTCGACGTTCCCAAAGGCGAAACGCTGGACAGCTACTTCGAGCGGGTCTGCCGTGAAGGTTGGAAACACCGCCGCGAAACCACCGTCAAGCATCTCGAAAGTCGGGGCATCCTGCGCAAGTCGTTAGCGGAGTACGAAGCTCGTCTCAACCGCGAAATTGATTGCATCAAACAGATGAAGTTTCCCGGCTATTTCATGATCGTCTGGGACTTTATCCGCTACGCGAAAGAGCAGAACATCCCCGTCGGGCCGGGGCGTGGATCGGCGGCCGGTTCACTGGTCGCCTTCGTGCTCGGCATCACCGACATCGATCCGCTACAAAACGAATTGCTGTTCGAGCGCTTCCTGAACCCGGAGCGCGTGTCATTGCCTGATATCGACATCGACTTCTGCATGAACCGTCGCGGCGAGGTCATCGAGTATGTCCGCCGCAAGTACGGTAACGATCAAGTCGCGCAGATCATCACCTTCAACACCATGGCCGCGAAGGCCGCCATCAAGGACGTAGGCCGCGCTCTCGACATGCCCTATGGCGAAGTCGACCGCATCGCCAAATTAATTCCATTGACAATCGGCATTACCATCGCCCAGGCGCTCAAGGACTCGCCTCCTCTCGCCGCGGCCTACGAAACCGACCCAAAAATCCGCGAGCTCATCGATACCGCGTTGCGTCTCGAAGGCCTGGTGCGCGGCGCTGGCGTCCACGCCGCGGGGGTAGTGATCGCGCCGCAACCTCTAACTGAACTCGTCCCCGTCACGCGCACCAAGGACGACGCCATCGTCACTAGCTACGACATGAAGGCCGTCGAAAAAATGGGCCTGCTTAAGATGGACTTCCTGGGCCTGACCACGCTCACCGTTATCGACGATTGCCTCAAGCTCATTAAGTCCAACCAGGGCGTCGATGTGGACATGACGACCCTCGCGCTCGACGATCAGGGGGTCTACGAAAAGGTCTTTCACAAGGCGCTCACTAGTGGCATCTTCCAGTTCGAGTCGGGCGGCATGCGCGACGTTTTGCGCCGTTACAAGCCCACGCGCCTCGAAGACCTCACCGCGTTGAACGCGCTCTATCGCCCCGGCCCAATGCAGATGATCGACGACTTCGTGGAGCGCAAATGGGGTCGCCGCGCCGTCGAATACGATCTGCCGGAGATGGAGGCCATCCTCTCGGAAACGTTCGGCGTGATGGTGTATCAGGAACAGGTGATGCAGATCGCCGCCTCCATCGCCGGATACGCGCTGGGCGAAGCCGACATTTTGCGCCGCGCCATGGGCAAAAAGGACGCCAACGAGATGGCCGCCCAGCGCCAGCGTTTTATGTCCGGCGCAGCGGCGAATAAACACCCAAAGGACGTGGCCGGAAAAATCTTCGACCTGATGGCGAAGTTTGCCGGCTACGGCTTTAACAAATCGCACTCTGCGGCGTACTCTCTGCTCGCGTATCACACGGCGTGGCTGAAAACGTACTACCCGGTCGAGTTCATGGCCGCGCTGCTCACCTCCGAAACATCGAAGCCCGAGAACGTCGTCAAGTACATCGGCGAATGCCGAGAGATTGGCATCTCCGTCGTTCCTCCCGACGTCCAGCTTTCGACCGCGACGTTCACGCCCGATGCCGGCAAAATCCGCTTCGGCCTTGCGGCCATCAAGAACGTCGGCAACAACGCCATCGAGTCCATCGTCACCGCGCGCGCGGCGTTGCAATCAGCAGGGAAGCCGGGCTTCACTTCGCTATGGGAGTTCTGCGACAGAGTCGACCTCCGGCTGCTCAACAAGCGCGTGCTCGAATCGCTCTGCAAGGCAGGCGCGTTGGACGCCTTCGGCCCGCGCGCGCGAATTTTCGCGGCGCTCGACAAGGCCATGGAACGTGCCCAGAAGTCGCAGCGTGACACCGCCGCCGGGCAACACGGCCTGTTCGGAATCTTCGACGACGGCCCCGCAACGTCCCCGAAAGAAGAAGCGCTTCCGCCCGCGCCCGACTGGGACGAACACACGCGCTTGCAAAACGAAAAAGACGTTCTCGGCTTCTTCGTCTCCGGCCATCCGCTCGACAAGTACCGCGAAAAGCTGCGTAACATGAAAGTCGTCGACACCGCGACGGCGTGCGAGATGAAGCCCGATCCGCAGGTCTTCCGGCGCGGCCAACCCGAGCCACAGAATGAGATTCAAATCGCCGGTGTCATCACCGGTTTGAAGGTCGCGAAATCCAAACGCTCCGGCGAAATGTACGCGCAGGCCTGCCTCGAAGACACAGTCGGCAAGATCGAACTCATCGCCTTCCCAGCCTCCTACGCGACTCTCGCGGAGAAGCTCAAAATCGACGTTCCCGTCCTCGTGCGCGGTTCGTTGCGCGGCGAAGAAGACGCGGCCCCCAAGCTCTCCGTCTCCTCCATACAGGCGCTCGAAGACGTCAAAATCAAGTTGCCCGAAGCGCTTCGTATCACCATCCCGCTGCATAGCCCGGACGCCGCGCTGCTGGCCAAGCTGCACGCCGTCTTTCTGGGCGCGCCCGGCACGGGGAAAGTCCTGCTCGACCTCGAAGAACCCGGCGAGTTCTGCGCCGTCCTCGAACCCCACGACATCCTCGTCGCAGCCGACCGGCTGTTCATCGACAACATCGAAGAGTTGGTCGGACGCGGCGGCGTTCGCGTCATGGACTAGCTAGTCCCATCCTCGTCGGTCATTTTCGAGGTCTTTCACCCACTGGGGCGCAGCTTTCAAATCGCCTTCACAGTCGTAGTCCCCGATCACTTTTCCCGTGTTGATTTTCGCCAGTTGACAGGTAAGTACAAAATGGAACGGCCCTGACTCATAGGCAACATGCTTGCCGTCTGGCAAAAACATCCATGCCCAAACAAAACCTTGACCATAGATTCGTCGTACGACTTTGCCATGACGTGCGATAACAAGCTGATGAGGAAATCTTTCGTCTGCATGGTCAGGCACACGATAGTTGAGCGTCCACCCTTCCAAACCGTGCGGCCCGCGCCGGTGCGCGGATTGCGTTGGATGGTCACCAAATTGAGCGCTTGCCATGAATAGTGTCGCCGCGCAAAATAGAAATCGCATCGCTAACTCCTTACATGTTCACACTACGTCCTCAACATGACGACCGCGTTCCTACACTCTACCCCGACATCGCACATCGCATACAATCGAAATTGACGAAATGGCCGAGACCTCTCACCAAAAAAACACACCGCCCTCCCCGCCACCTTCTGAAGCCTGGGTCAAGACGGAGATGGCCCGTCACCCGCAGCGCCCCTACCCCATGGATTACATCGAAGGCCTGTTCACCGACTTCAGCGAAATCCACGGCGACCGCCAGTTCGGCGACGACGCCGCGATGACCGCCGGCATGGCGAACTTCCACGGCGAACCGGTGCTGGTAGTCGGCAACCTCAAAGGCCGCACCCTGAAGGAGCGCGTGGCTCGCAAGTTCGGCTCGCCCGACCCCGAAGGTTATCGCAAAGCGCTGCGTGCGATGAAGCTCGCCGAAAAGTTTGGCCGCCCCATCTTCACCTTCATCGACCTCGCCGGAGCCAACCCCGGTCTCGGCGCCGAGGAGCGCGGACAGGGCGAAGCCATCGCCCGCAACCTGCTCGAAATGTCGCGTCTCCGTGTCCCGACCATCGCGACCATCACCGGCGAAGGCGGTTCGGGAGGTGCTCTTGCCCTCGCAGTGGCCGACCGCGTGCTGATGCTCGAGAACGCTATCTACTCCGTCATCTCGCCCGAAGGCTGCGCCAGCATTATGTGGAAGGACGCCGCCCGCAAGCAGCAGGCCGCCACCGCTCTGCGCTACACCGCCACCGACGTGCTCAAGCTCGGCTGCGTGGACGACGTCGTTGCCGAGCCGTTCGGCGGCACCCAGGCCGACGCCGAACAAGCATTCGTGCTGGTGAACGCGCGCCTGGTGCATCACCTTACCGAACTCAAGAGCGTCTCCGTCGAAACGCTCTTGAACACGCGCTACGAAAAGTTCCGCAACATCGCGCAGTTCTACAGCGTCGCCCAACCGCAGCTCTGAACACTCTGAAGGAGCCGTCCTGCCGTCCGTGAACCAAGCTCCGCCATCGACTCCGCAAACCATTCCCCGCTCGATGAGTTTCGGTCTGTTCCTCACCGGCGGTCTCTGGGTACTTGCCGCGCGATCCGCCGCCGACCACGCCGCCGAAGGCTTTTCGGCCCGCTTTCACCTGGAAATTTACGCTCAGCTCCTGGCTGTCGCATTTCTCCTTTTTCTAATTCTGATCGGCTTAGCCGCGATCAGTAGGATTGCGACCCGCACCGCCCGTCTGCGCGAAGCCAACGCCCTTCCCGCGCGGGCGACCTCTCGGCAGGAGTGGGGAATTGGCGTCGCCCTCGGCTGGGCTTTAGTCGTTGCGACGATTGTGCCGATGGCGCTCGCTGGCGACCTGCACCCTAACTTCTGGTTCCAGCCGCGCGGCATCGGCCTGGCGCTCTCGTCGCTCCTCACGCTACTCATCCTGACGCTCGCGCAAGAGGCCGTCTTTCGCGGCTTCCTCTTCGCCCGCCTCATCCGCGCGATTGGGTCTACACTGGCGACCCTTTTGATGTCCCTTATCTATGCCACAATCTTTGCGTTTCATCCGGAATCGACGCGCCTCAGCATCTTTGTCGCTTTCCTAATGAGCCTGCTGTTCTCGCTCGCCTACCTACGCACCCATGCGCTCTGGCTGCCGTGGGGCCTGCACTTTGCGTGGAGCGCCTGCACGGCCGTCCTCTTCGGCCTGCCTGTCGCCGGGAGCGTTTACACTTCGTTCATCGACACGGCAACCTCCGGCTCCGTCTGGCTGACCGGCGGCCTCTATGGTCCCGAAGGCGCGCTCTTCACAGCGTTGGTCGTGCTCGCAGGGATGGCCGTTCTCTACCCGCTGACCCGCGACCTCGCCTGGGCCTACACCCATCCGCCGATCGTCGCAGCGGGCCAGCCCATGGACGTCGCACCACCGCCCGCGCACACTGCGATGGAGCAAGCCGCCGCCGCCAAACCCTCGCCGCTCGTGCAAATCCTCTCCACCACCCCTATTGCCTCGTCCACCCTACCCATCATCGACGAACACCTCCGCACCAACTCCCCCGCCGACTCCTAACTCAAAACTGAAAACTGAATGCTGATCACCCAACCGCTGGGTGCCCCATTCATCGCGCGGCACTTGGCGCGCTGAATGGGCTCACCACGAAAGCCCATTTGCGCCGTCTTACTAGAATGGCGCAAAATCTCTACAGTCGCCTGAGGTGAAGCCATGGGCAAGCGCACGCTCCGCACGCCAGCTTTCGCAGCCATCTTCTGTCTCGCTGCCGCCACGGCCAGCGCGCAAGTCTTCGTCGTCGGTATGAAGACAGCGACCGACGACGCCGTCACCGACTTCCATCCCACTCGCCTCACGCTTCCCGCAGCTGCACTCACCGAGCGCGGCCGTCGCGAGCTTCTGCAAAATCTCGTCTCCGAACAAGGCTTCGCGCACCGCGGCCTTCCGCTGGGTGCGGGCCTCACGCTCCTCGCCAACGGCAACATGACGCCCGGCGGCGACGACTACCGCAAAATGCTCTACCAAAAAGGCCAGTCCGCGGCCCCCGGCGACCGCATCGCCATCACCGCCGTCGTGTTCAAGCCCGACCGCATCATCCTCGACCTCAACGGCGGCCCTTACGCCAAGCATCGCTTCCTCTCGCACATCCAGTTGAACGACAATCCCATCGCGCAGCGGGGTGCGGAGGCCACGGGTTGCCGCATCACGCTGGTTTTCGAAGGCGGCATCCCGGAAATCAGCGGCGCCGAGGTCAAGGCCCTGCTCGACCCGGTCATCGACTTCCATGCTAAGTCGAGCGAAGAGGCCTACGCCGACACGCTCCCCGTCAAGGTCCGCGAAGCCGTCGCCGCCCACGAAGTCCTGGTCGGCATGACCAAGCGCATGGTGCTGGCGGCGATGGGCGCGCCCAAGGCCAAGAACCGCGAGCACTCCAGCTCCACCGACGACAACAGTCCGCGCTACGAAGAGTGGATCTACGGCGAAGTCCCACAGCCCGTCCAGTTCGTGCGCTTCCGTGGCGAGCGTGTCATGCGCCTCGAAATCGCCGCGCTCGGCAAGCCCCTCGAAATCCACGACAAGATCGAGGTTGGCCCCAGTGTCTCCGCTGAAAACCGTCGTGCCATCACGCTCGGCGACGCCCAGCCCAACCAAGACGGCAAGCGTACCTCCACCGCTCCCACCCTGCGCAAGCCGGGTGAGGGAACCGCAGCCCCCACCGGCACCGGCCCGGTCGTCCTCCCCGACAGCACCAAGCCCACCACCGCCGGAACGCCGCCGCATCTGCAGTCGGCAGAGCAGAGTTCGCGTTAGAACCAAATCGCGGTGGCCAAAGATAGTCGATCGAGCAGTAATGCGGAGGATCCATGTGCCGCTTTTGAAGCATGGGTTACCCCGTGCTTCCAATCTCCCTAAGTGAAACCGCTATAAGGTTTCATTCTCCGTGAAACTGAAAATCTTCTGGAACGACGAGATCAAGCCGGCGAACTTTCTCGGCAGAGCGTCTCACCCA